>JAKAPQ010000085.1 GCA_021806945.1 bacterium
CTCGGCTCCGTCGGCGAGCCGATCAACCCCGAAGCGTGGATGTGGTATCGCGAGCACATCGGCGGCAACCGTTGCCCGGTGGTCGACACGTGGTGGCAGACCGAGACGGGCGGCATCATGATCTCGCCTTTGCCCGGCATCACGGCGACGCCGCCGGGAAGCGCGACGCAACCGCTCCCGGGGATCGGCGCCGACATCGTCAACGACCGGGGCGAGTCGGTGCCGCTCGGCGGCGGCGGATACGTCGTGCTGACGCGCCCATGGCCCGGAATGCTGCGCGGCATCTGGGGCGACGACGAACGTTACCGGCAAACGTATTGGTCGCGGTTTCCGCACGCCTATCTCGCCGGCGACGGCTGCCGGCGCGACTCCGACGGGAACTACTGGTTCATGGGCCGCATGGACGACGTAATGAAAATCAGCGGCCACCGCATCTCGACGACCGAGGTCGAGAGCGCGTTGGTCGAGCACCCGAAGATCGCGGAGGCGGCCGTCTGCGGCAAGTTCGACGACCTCACCGGTCAAGCGATCTACGCGTTCGTTTCGCTGCGCGGCGGCCAGAAGGGAACGCCCGAACTGGCCGACGAGTTGCGAGACCACGTCGCCGAAAAACTCGGCCGCTTCACGCGGCCCAAGTACGTCACGTTCACGCAAGAGCTTCCAAAGACGCGCAGCGGCAAGATCATGCGGCGCCTGTTGCGCGATGTGGCGGAAGGGCGCTCGCTAGGCGATACGACGACGCTCGCCGACGCAACGATCGTCACGGAACTTCAGGAGCGCGCGAAAACCGAGGGGGCGAACGGCGAAGAGTAGCGGCCGGTTAGGCGCCGCGGCTCACGCAAAGAATTTCGCGAGCTCGCCGAGATCCGCCACGCGCCCGGCGGGCGGCAGGGCATCCAAAATCGTCGCTCCGTATCGCGTCGACGCCGCGCGCCCATCGAGAAGCGCGACGACGCCGCGATCGCTCTTACTGCGGATGAGGCGCCCGAACCCCTGCTTGAGCCGGACGATCGCCGACGGCACCATGTAATGTTCGAAGCCGCTCAACCCGCGGGCTTCGAGCGCTTCCACGCGCGCCTGCACGAGCGGATCGGCCGGCGATGGAAACGGCAGCCGGTCGATGATGACGCACGAGAGGCGCTCGCCGACGACGTCGATGCCCTCCCAGAACGTACCCGTCGCGAAGAGCACCGCGCCCGGCGTGCGCCGGAACCATTCGAGCAGGTGGGTACGCGGCAGATCCCCCTGCAGGCGTACGGGATAGGAGATGCGCTCGTGCAGCAATGCGTATACCTCGCGCAGCCGCGCGTGCGAGGTAAAGAGCACGAAGGCGCGCCCGCCCGTGCGGTCGAGGCATTCTTCGACGAGCGGTGCCGCCAAGCGCGCAAAATTCGCCGCTTTCGGGTTCAACTGGGGCGGCGCCACGAACAGACGGGCCTGCGCCGGATAATCGAACGGCGACGGAGCAACCAGCTCCGCAGCCTCACCGACTCCGAGCGAACGCTTGAGAAACGAGAACGGCTCCGCGCCGTCTCCCGCCCCATCGGCGATCGTGGCACTGGTCAGGACGACGCTGCGAATGCGTTCGAAAAGGGCGGCTCGCAGGAACTCCGCTACGTCGTACGGCGCGCTATTGATTTCGTAGCAGCCGTCGGTTTCGGAACGCTCCGCCCATGCGATAGCTTCGTCCGCGGGCGCCTGTGCCCGATCGATCGCAGCCTGGTGCGCGAGGATCGCGCGCATCGCCAGATCTCGCCGCCGTTCGGCCTCGGCGTCATTTTGCGGCGCTCGCTTCAGGGCGTCTTGCCAATGAGCGTGCAGCCAGTTCTCGAGATCGTAGAACGACTCGCGCAGATCGTCGAGCATCGCCGGAACGTCGTCGTTGGCGCGTAACGGATAGCGATCGCCGGGCACGCGTGCCAGCGCTGACTCGAGAGCGTGCAGACCTCGTTCGAGCGTGGAAACAAAACGTGCCGGCACTTCGTAGGCTCGATGCAACCTGCGCAGCAGCCGGCCGACGCCGGCGCGCGAGAGCGTCGCGGTGAGCGCGTCGGTCGCCCAGCGCTCGCACTGGTGCGCTTCGTCGAGGACGACGAAGTCGTACGGCGGCAAGAGCCCGCCGCCCATCGCGAGATCGCGGAAGAACAGCGCGTGATTGACGACCACGACGTCCGCGTACTTCGCTTCGTCGCGCCTCTTGAAAAAGAAACAGTCGCGAAAACGATCGCAGAACTCGCCGACGCAGTCGTCGGCATCGGCGTCGAGCCGCTCCCAATCGTCGGAGCTGGGCACGAACGCGAGTTCCGCCCGGTCGCCCGTCTGCGTAGCACCGCCCCACTCCCAAATCTGCTGCATGGAGCGCGAAGGCGGAACCAGCCGTTCCGAGCGCATCCGTTCGAACTTCTGGCGGCAGAGGTAGTGGTTGCGGCCTTTGAGCAGCGTCACGCGAACGGGAGATCCGATCGCGCGCGCGACCAGCGGAATGTCCTTGGTCACCAGCTGTTCCTGCAGCGCGATCGTTCCGGTCGAGAGCACGACCCTCTTGCCGCTGCGTAGCGCGGGTACCAAGTACGCGAGCGATTTCCCGACGCCGGTTCCCGCTTCGACGATCGTATGTACGCCCTCGGAGAAGCCGCGTTCGATCAGCTCCGCCATTTGGGTCTGGCCCGGGCGCGCTTCAAAGCCGGGCAGCGCGCGTGCGATCGGTCCGCCGGGCGCGAACGCGTCGCCGATGCGGATCACGGATACTGCTGCCGGCGTGCGTCGCCCGGAGTCTCGAGCTGCGATTCGAAGCGTTCGCCGGTGTTCGCATCGATGACGTGCGCCCGAACCGGCTTGGGCGGGAAATAGATCGCAAAGGTGAGCACGAAACCGCTGAGCAGACCGGCGACGTGAGCGGCCTTCGATATCTCCGGTATCGAAAAGGTAAGGACGAGATTCAAGATTAGGATCCCGAGATTCGCCTTCACCAGTCGCATCCCGCGCCGGCCAAGTTTAAACCCGATCGCGAAGAGCGCGCCGAAGAGACCGAAGATCGCGCCGCTCGCACCGATCGTGGGGATGTACGGTGCCGAGAAATACACCACGCCCAGACCACTTACGATCATCGAGGCGGCGTACACGAGCAACATGCGCGGCGAACCCATCACGTCCTCGATGAATCTGCCGAGAAACCAAAGCGAGAGCATGTTCACGCCGATGTGGAAGATGCTCGCGTGCAAAAAAGCTCCGGTGACGATGCGCCAGTACTGATGGTCGTGCAGCACGGAATACGGCGTCAGCGCTCCGTGGGCGAGGAGCGCGGAATCGCTCGTCAGCGCTCCGGTCCCCACCTCCCAAAAGAAGACGATAACGTTGATGACGATGAGGATACGCGTGATCATGAAGGGCCGATCACCATAACCATGCGGGCGAGTTCGAGCGAGATCGCGTGACGCTCGTCGTCGACGTCGATGGTGATTGGTCCGCCGAGCGGAGCCTTTTCCCGCACATGTATGGTGGTGCCCGGCCGCAGGCCGATATCGCTCAGATGCTTGAGGATCTCCGGCACTTCGTCGGTGACGCCGTGGACGACCGCGGTCGTGCCTTCGCCGAGCTGCGCGAGTGGAGCGCCCACGGTGACCGGATCGCTCAGGTCCGCCGGCGGTATCGGATGCCCGTGCGGGCAGCTCTGCGGGTCGCCGAGCAGTGCGACCAGGCGCCGCTCGACCTTATCGGATATCGCGTGTTCGAGCATGCACGCCTCGGAGTGGACCTCGTCCCACGCCATGCCCAGAATGTCGGTGAGGAAGCGCTCGGCCAAACGGTGGCGCCGCAGGACGGTCACGGCGATCTTGAGGCCTGTTTGGGTGAGCTTTACCTCGCCTCGTGCCACCTGCTCTATATGGCCCTCCGAGGCAAGCTTCTTCATCATGCCGGAGACCGAGGCCGGCGCGACCCCCAACTCCGAGGCCAAGCCCGACGTCGAGACGCCCGGCCCTTCCCGTTCGAGCCGGTAGACCGCCTCCAGATACTCCTCGATCGACTCGGAAAAATGGCTATGCCCGGACATGGCGGTCAGCTTCGACGTTCGGCCGGCGGTTCCACGCTTGCCGAACGGAGTTGCTCTCCAAGCATTCGCTTGACGCCATCCTCGGCAAAGCTCGCGTCGATGGCATTCTGCACGAACCGCCGGAGCGCCGCCTCACCGGCGATTCCAGCAACGTACGCATACTCGTCGGTGATACTCGTGCGAAAGAGCGCCGGATCGTCGGCGTCGATCGCTACGATCGCGCCGGCCGCGTCGAGTTCCAGCAGGGGGTGCGGCCGGTCGCGCGAGGCGACGCCCGTGAGGAAATTCGAGGTCGGGCAGACCTCGAGCGGCACGCCGCGAAAGGTTACGAGTTCCAGGACCTCCCGACTCTCGAGCGCGCGAATCCCGTGCCCGATGCGCTCGGCTCCCAAGACCTGGATAGCTGCGCGCACGCTCTCCGGACCGTCAGCCTCCCCGGCATGCGCCACCGCATGCAGGCCGTGCGCGCGCGCAAACGCGAAGGGCGCTTCAAAGAGTCTCGCCGGATAGCGTGCTTCGTCGCCGCCGAGCCCCACGCCGATCACGCCCAGGTCCGTTAGCGAGACCGCCAAATGCGCGGTGCGCATCGCAGCCTCGACCCCAAAATTTCTCGTGAGATCGCAGATCAAGCGCACGTCGAGCCCGTCGCGGCACCGCGCGGCGTCGAACTCCGCCCGCATGGCAGCGACGCAGGCGCGCACGTCGAGATTCGGGTGGAAGAACTGCCACACGGACGGTGAGATGAACACCTCCGCGTATCGGACGCGCTGCGCGACTGCGTCGTGCGCGTACTCGGAGGCGAGCCGGCCGTAATCCTCGGGGTCTCGCAAGAGACGGCTAATGGCTGCAAAGGTCAGCAAGAACTCCGCGAAATCGGCGAAACGGTAAACCTCGCCGAGGTGACCGGGAGCCGGGGGCGCGCCGGGCCGGCCCGAAAGCTCGAGAAACGTTGCAGCACGCAGCGTACCCTCGAGGTGGCAGTGCAGTTGGACCTTGGGAACGCGGCGCAAGAACCCGTTCGTTTGCATGCTGCCGGCTACGTTCGCAAACATCGCCGGCGCTTCCGGGTCAAGGCAAGCAGGAGTTCACCACATACCTGAGCGTATAGAAGTGGTTGCGCCGCGGGGTGGAGCAGTCCGGTAGCTCGTCGGGCTCATAACCCGAAGGTCGCAAGTTCAAATCTTGCCCCCGCAACCAACCGGCAGCAGGCCCCCCGCGAACGAACGTTCGCGAGGGGCCTGCTGCACGACCGTGCGCCGTTCGGGTTATCCGGCGCTCAGGCGAGAGCCGCCGCCTGCAAGCGCTTTTTTCGACTCCTCGAAGTTCGGCCCGGCAACGAGCTTGCCGGCATCGTCGAAGCGCAAGAGATCGGCCCAACGCATAAAATTCTCGGCACTCAAGAAATACGCATCGGGCGGCTCTTGCCCCGTGAGGTTCGGCTTGTACCAGCAACGGTACTGATTGTAATAGCGACAGGTCAGCGGCTGCTCGCCCGTATCGTGGACGCCGCATCGGTGCGTTTCGCGTTCGAAATGCCGGCAGGTATCGTAAACGACGATCGTCCAGTCGCCCGTGGCGGCAACGGAAACCTCGATGCTTGGAAAATTCACGAGATATTTGACGTAATCGATCTCGGTGAGCGTCTCCGGGGCCTTGTGTGGGATCATGACGACGCGGCAACATGGCGCCGAGCACGCGGCGCACGGATTCTGCGTCACGCGCTCGGCAAAGGACGCCCCGGCTCCGATCGCTGGGAGTTTGTCTGGCTTGGGCCGTTTTTCGATCTGGAGGCGATTTTTGTTCGAAGACGAGGCGCGAAGAGGCCTGATCCCGCACATCCCGTGCTTCGCAGGCACTGGGCCATCCGTGGCCTGAGGGAGGGAAGCCGTAGCTTCGTGACCGACGAGCAACGATGTATTCGGCAAAAAGCGACCCGGAGACGGAGATGCGCTCAAGTCAGACAAACTCCTAGATTTTGATCTTGAGGTAGTTCAACGTGACGTGCTCTTGCGGAGCCACTCGTACCGGCCGGGACGCTCCCCAGCTCCAACCGACTGATGACATCTTGCGCTGGTTACCCTCGAACTTCATATAATCGTACTTCATATAGATCAGTCCGGTAGTCGCGTGTTTGATTCCGGCCAGGTTGAGCTTGTAAAAGCATTTGCCGCTCGCGGCATTCCCAAACCCGCGACCGTACGTGTCGGGGGCATCCGCACTGTCGAATTTGAAATATATCGCATCGCAAGCTGTCGGCGCCTTCGATGCCGTCTTGAACACGACCCAGCCGCTCACTTGGGCCCGCTCACCCGCGCAACAGGGCAGGGCCGGGCCGGGATGCATCAACTGCGGAGGCGAGTTCGCAAGGGCGGCGCCCGGTGCGCCGATCAGGGCTAGGCTAGTCACCGAGGCGAAGATATTCTTACCATGCTTCACTGTGCATTCTCCTCGCTATACGATCTGAAACTCCCGTAAAAAAGACGGCGGGAGACCCCTATTATAGCACCGGCGCAGCCCGCGAGGGATCCCCCGGAGCGTCAGTCCCGCAGGATACCGACCGTCCGGCCGACGCTCTCGAAGGCCGCGAGGGCTCGGTCCATTTCACCCTTGGTGAGATTCGCTCCGATCTGAACGCGGATGCGAGCGGTACCCTCGGGTACGACCGGAAAGCCGAAACCGGTGACGAAAATTCCGCGCTCGAGCAAGCGGTCACTCATCGCAATCGCGAAGGCCGTCTCGCCCACGATGATGGGGACGATCGCGCTCTCGCCTTCGAGGGGCTTGAACCCGAGCTGAACCAGGCCCGCCCGAAAGTACGCGACGTTCTCGCGCAGTCGCGCCACCATCTCCGGGTGCGCCTCCAAAGCGTCGATTGCGGCGAGCGCGCTGCACGCCACCGTCGCCGGTAGGGCGTTTGAAAAAAGCTGCGGCCGCGACTTTTGAATCAGCGTGTCGATCAGCGACGTGCTCCCTGCCACGAAACCACCGGCGGCCCCTCCGAGCGCCTTACCGAGCGTGCCGGTAATGATGTCGATCTCGCCCTCGAGACCGAAGTGCTCGATCGTCCCGCGGCCGGAGTTCCCCATCACGCCGGTCCCGTGCGAATCATCGACGACGGTTACGGCCCCGTACTTTTTTGCTAGCACGACTATCTCCGGCAGATTCGCGAGGCTGCCCTCCATCGAAAAAACGCCGTCGGTTACGATGAGGACCGGCGCGTAGCCTTGCAGCGCCTTCAACTTGTCCTCGAGGTCGGCCATGTCGCCGTGCTTGTAACGCTCGCGCCGCGCCTTGCTCGCAAGCCGGCACCCGTCGATGATCGAAGCGTGGTTGAGTTCGTCGGATATAATCGCCGAGCCGTCTTCGCATATCGTCGGAAACAGACCGGTATTCGCATTCCAGCACGATACGTACGTGAGCGACGCTTCGGTCCTCAAAAACACGGCGATCCGTCGCTCGAGCGTACGGTGAATATCGAACGTCCCGCAGATAAAGCGTACCGACGCCGTTCCCGCGCCGTACGCATCTAGGCCGCGCTTGCCGGCGGCAATCACCCCGGCGTCGTCGGAGAGGCCGAGGTAGTTATTGCTGGAAAGCACGATAACGTCGCCCGCTTCCTCCATATGCACCTCGGCCGCCATCGGCGTGGTGATATGCCGCAGGTGCTTGTAAGTGCCCGCGGCCTTGAGTTTTGCGAGATCGGCATCCAGCCGCGTTTGGAACGCTGCGTTCACGGTGTGCTTTCACCTCTTATATCGAAGACGATTTTTGCGGCGGCGCCGGCGTGCATGAGTTCGAAGGCGCGGTCGAACTCCGCCAGCGGCAAGACGTGGGTGATGATCGGGCGCAGGTCGACGCGACCGCTCTTTACGAGCGCTTGCGTCTGGTACCAGGTTTCGAACATCTTGCGGCCGTTTATGCCCAGTACCGTCAAGCCTTTGAAGATGATGCGCTCGGCCAGATTGATGCTGACGTCGTTGCTCGGGATTCCGAGCAACGCGGCACGCCCACCGTTACGTACCATACGCAGGCCGAGATCGATCGCCGATGCGCTCCCCGACATCTCGAGCAGCACGTCGACGCCGTCCCCAGACGTTCGGCGCAGGACTTCGTCGATCGCGTTGGGGTCGGTGGCGGAGAAAACCTCGTCGGCGCCCAAACGCTTGGCGAGTTCCAATTTCGCCGGATTGATATCGATGGCGTAAACCGCAGCGGCTCCCGCAGCGCGCGCGACCGGGATCGCCATCAGCCCGATCGAGCCGACGCCCGTGATGGCGACGGATTTCGTGCTGACGCCGGCGGCCATGACCGTATGCACCGCGTTCCCCAGCGGATCGAAGATCGCGGCGAACTCGTCCGGGATAGCCGGATCGAGCCTCCAAACGTTGTATTCCGGCATGGCGATGTAGCGCGCGAACGAGCCGTCCCGATCGACGCCGATGATCTTCACCGCTTCGCAGATATGCGCTTCGCCCGTACGGCATAGCAGGCACGTAAGGTCCGCGATATGCCCTTCGGCCGATACGCGCTCGCCGACGCCGACGGAGCGAACCGCCGCGCCGACGGCCGCGACCCTGCCCATAAACTCGTGCCCGACGATCAGAGGCGGCCGAACGCGGTGCTGGGCCCAAGCGTCCCAACGGTAGATGTGAGCGTCGGTGCCGCAGACGCCGGCCTTTTCGACGCGGATGAGCACGTCGGTCGGCCCGAACGCGGGAAGCGGAACTTCGCGCAAGACGAAGCCGGGCCCGGCCTCGACCTTGCAGAGCGCAGGCATCGTCTCGGGCAGGCGATCGGCGCTCCGGTCGGCAGCTTGCGGTGCAAACATGACGGGCGGGAGTATTCGCCCCGGCCGCGCGCCGCCCTACGCTGCCGGAGGTGCGCTCCCGTACAGCAGTTCCTGGATGAAAAAGAACCGCGAGAT
>JAKAPQ010000006.1 GCA_021806945.1 bacterium
TACGTTCCGGCCGCCCAAACGTCACGCTGCGAAACCGCCGTCACCGCATAGAGCACGTTCTCGGCGCGGCTTGCATTCGGAACGGCCACGCGGCGCCAAGCGCGGCCGTTCCAGTGCAGCGCCAGGGTACGATTGGCGCTGCCGTCCCAGTAGTGGCCGACAGCCCACACGTCCTTCGGGCTCGCAATCGAGATGCCGGAGAGCACGTTTACGGTCGTACGCGGGTGTGATGGGCCGCACGGCTGCGCGAACGATGCGTTTCTTCCGGGATCGGGGCTGCGCACGACGCTCCAAACGCGGCCGTTCCAGTGCTCGATAAGCGTGTAGGCGGGGTGCTCGCATTGAAGATTTTGAAACGATATGGCGGAACGGTAGTAGCCTCCAACGGCCCACGCGTCGTTCGGCCCGAGCACGCCGACGGCAAACAGGCTATCTGCCGCTCCAACATTCGGCGCGCGAACGATCGCCCAGGCGGATCCGTTCCATCGCTCGGCAAGCGTCCGAAACGGCAGGTTCGGCCAACGTGCATCGCTCGGCGCGTAGGTGCCGACTGCCCAAACGTCAGCTTTGCCCTTCCCCGCTACGCCGAAAAAATGAGACCAGCCCGGCGACGGGTTCGGCGTGCGAACGAGGCGCCATCGCTTTCCGTTCCCGAAGACGGCCTCCGTGCGGTCCGTCGAGGCGCGCCCTTGATATGCCCCGACGGCCCATAGAGCGCCCGTACCCACGCGGGCGACTCCGTCGAGGCCGCTCCTGATGGCGGGTTCGGGAACCGGTACGGTGTGCAGTACCGGCGGGCGAGGTAGCGCGCTCGAACTGTGCGCGGAGAGCACCACGAGGAGCGCGACGATAGCGAGGCGTTGCGACACCTTCTCGTCCTCCGAAGAACCGCAAAACTCTTCCGTTCCCCGCATACGATACCTCTCCGGACCTCTCCGGCGCGTTTGGCCGTCGCCGTAACGCATATGTAACGTCCATCTGGTATACTGGTGCCGTGCCTAAGGCCACGCCCGAGGTCCCCTATGGGGGATTGAGACGGCCCTGGCTTTTGTCGTTCGCCTGCCGGTCCCAGAGTTGGAAGGATTGCCATATATGAGACGTTTACCAGCGCTTTTTGCCCTTCTCGCGCTTGTCTTGACGCCGCTCGCCGCAGCGGCAAACCCAACGGTCGCGGTCATCTCCATTTCATCCAACGGGATCGATCCTTGGTGGGGGGTCGGGTTCGAGCCAGGTAAAGCGCTCCAGGACTTACTGACCAACGACCTCGTCGACACCAACAAACTGACCGTCGTCGAGCGCCAAGACATCGAACAGGTCTTCAACGAGCAGAAACTCGACATGAACTCCGACTTCTCGGCCTCCAACGCGGTCGCGCTCGGACATACCCTCGGCGCCAACTATCTCATCGTCGGCCGCATCGTCCACCTCGATAAAGTTGCCCAGAACCAAGCGCTGCTCGGATCGGTGCTCTCGCGAGTCCCCCTCAACATCGGCGGCGCAGGCGTCAGCGCAACCAAGGTTCATCTCGGGGTCGCATTGCGCGTCATCGACGCCTCCACCGGGCAGATCGTCAAAGCCTTTACCTTCGATCGCAGTCAGTCGGGTACGTCGCTTCTCCTCGGAGACATCTCCGACAACGTAGGCGGCTACAGCAGCCAGCAATTCAAGTCATCGGTCATCGGCCAGCTCCTCACGGAGGCTGCAGATCAACTCGCAACCCAGATCGCGGACGCCGACTTCGCGGCGGCGCCGGCCGGGCCGAGCCTCACCGCAACGGTCATCGCCATCGACGGCACCGACGTCATTCTTAACCTGGGCAGCGCCGACGGCATCACGCAAGGCATGTATCTCAACGCGTTCCAGCGCGTGACGGCAACCGATCCCACGACCGGCCGCAGCCTGACGACCGACGTTCCCAACGGACAGTTACAGATCATCTCCGTCGACGCGCACTCCAGCGTCGCTCGCGAGCTTACGGGACAAAGCAAAGTCGGAGACATCGCAAAGACTCCCTGATTTTCTTCACTCGCAACTTACAAGGAGGCGCTCATGTCCGCCAAGGCGATCACTCGCGCTACCGCGGCGTTCCTCACGTTGTCGCTACTCGTTGCTCCGTTGACGGCCATGTCGCAGGTCGTTCCGCCCATGCCGGGGGCATCGCCCGCGCCGACGCAAGCGCCCTCCGGGGGACCGCCGGTATTGCCCTCCCTCATTGCGCCGCCGCAAATCAATCCGAGCCGGCAACCGCGCGCGCTCGGTCGTGCGGCGGCCCTTCATCTGGTCCCGATTAACGTACGGTTCCTTCAAACGCATCCGGCGCTGAGGACGATGATCCGCAGGCCGCTCGCACCAGACCGCTTGGAGTATATCCAGAGGCCTCCGATCGCGTTCAGACCGCTCACCCTGCACGATCTCCCGGGTAGCCCGAAAACCGCGAACACGCTCATTCGCATTCCGGTCCCCGGTGGGCTCTACGCCGCGAACTCGGCGGGTACGCAAACCTTCCGCGAACGCCGAGTAGGCTTCCGCATGGTGCGGGCCGGCGCATACCTGGAGGCGATGAACCGCATCGAGCGCGCGATGAATCGCTCCGGTTATACCCTGCGCGCGAGGCCCGCGGCAGCAACGTCGACCACGATCGGTGGCCAGCCCGGATACGAGCTTATCGTTGGCCGCTTGCGCTTCAACCACGCACTGTTAGATCGCCAGATCCGGTCGTTCAGGGCGCTCCAGCATCCGCTCCTGGCCGCCCCCCGGTTCCGCGACCTCAAAACCGACATCCATCTCCTCAACATGGTCAGCCATCACCAACTCAGGATCGAAAAGCTGCCGCAGCAGATTCGCGGGCCACTCCTCGTGCATCAACTGCATTACTATCCCAACCTGCGCCCGCTGGCCGTACCGGCAACCGCATCGCCGGCGCCGCCGTACACGATGTCCGGAAGAACGACGTTCCATGGCGGTCCGGTCAACCCGTACGCGCACCCCAACCCAATGGCCCTGGCCACGCCGAATCCGCTTGCCGGACTGCCGTCCTATCCCGGCACCTTCTCGTGGGATTACCCGTTGAACAACGGCTTCGGCGATCCGAACACGGCGGCGGCGTATCTCAACTTCGACTTCCAGTTAGACGGCGACATCTCCAAGGGTGCGAACGGGAGCGCGAGCGCCGACACGGGGATCACGCTCTTCAACAATCCCTTCGATATATTCTCGGCAAAGGCGCAGTTCCAGGGAACCGATCCGTCCGTAACCTCCGCTACTATCACGACCTCTAAGGGCGTCGACTCGGCCTCAATCAATATTTCGCTGGGAGGCAATAGCGTCTGGAGCAAGAGCGCTTCGGCCGACTGGAAAGATTCGTGGACGGAATCGGAAACATTCGTGAGCATCACCGTCCCGATTCCAATCATGCCCGGGCTCAACGTCGCCTTCAGCGCGGCGGTCGCCGGAACGCTCGGTCTTGCGTACAACATCGCACTCGAAGGCATCGGCATCGCCGCCACGGTCACGCCGTCGGCCGGGTTGACGGCAAGCTTCGCCGTCGCTCTAAGCATCGATGCCGTGGTGGCGAGTATCTCGGCCGGCGTCGAGGGCAACCTCAGCGTCCTGACATTTAGCGTCGGCCTCATCGGAGCAGCCGACCTTATCGGTCTCCCAGAGGGTCCGGCCATCCCGGGACCGGCATCTCTCGGTACGCCGCCAGCGGGAATGGAGTATCAAGAAGTACCGACGCAGTTGGCGTTCCAATACAGCTACCAGATCAACGACACGTTGACCACCCTCAGTGGAAGTGTCGATATCTTCGCCCAAGAGTGCATCTTATGGGGCTGCGCCAAACAGACGGTACCGCTCTTCTCGTTCAACGGAGTGACGCTCGAATCAGGTACGATCGCGGGCGGGCCTTCTTGGACGAATGTCAACATCGGCAGGCCGTTCTTGAAAGAGGAGCTGGTTTCTCTCCGGCCATGAAAGTGCAACCGGCAAAAGTCAAAACACTGTGCTGCGGCGGGCGCCGTTCGACCGCCGAACGAGTATCGTCTACGACCCTCAACGTGCGCTAACTGGACTGAACGGAAGAGCGTACGGTGGGATCTATGCGTAGGACCGGACGATCGCGTGGCGATCGTCCGGCCCTCCCTCTCTGGGTGTTCGTTCTGGCGGGCGGTATACTGGCTGCGTTCACCACGTTCGGAGCCGTTTTCAGCCAACGGTCTCCGGCCTATGCGTGGAAGCCGGGAAGCACCACCGTCTACGATCTGACCTATCAATCGAGCGCTGCCGCGCGGCCGGGAGCGCTTTTCAACGCCGCGCGCCGAAACGCTGCGCTGGGAGATCAAACGCTCGCTTACGCTTTCGCCGACCGCTTGACCGCGACCGTGCTCTCTTCGACCGCGAGCCGCGAACTCGTCGCGCTGCAGTTCGGCCGGCCGCGCGTACGGTTACTGCATAATGGCGTGGAAGACGCGGCAGGCGAAGACCGCCTTGCGCGAGATATCGGCGTCTCGGTCGATCTGAGTCTCAGCCCAACGGGGAAGATCGAATCGCTCCGTTTCCCCGCCGACACGTCGCCCGTCGATAGCGCCATGCTGCGCGCCGTCGTCGCGCTCATGCAGGTCGTCACTGGTTCGGCCGGCACGCGCACATGGAGCGTCGTCGAGGGAGATCCGGACGGCGGCTACCGGGCGGACTACGCGGTGGAGCCGCTTCAGACCGCCTTCTCGCCAGCAATCGTCTTTCAGGAGAATACCCGATCGCTGCCCGCGCCGCCGGCACGGCCCAATAGGCGTTTCCTACGCCCCTACGTGAAGGCCGACGGACATTTTGACGGGCGCTTCAGCTCCGCCGGATATCTCGCCTCGCTGCATGGAACGCTCGTTACGACATCGACGCTCTCGGGCCAAGAACTCTCTGCCTCGAAGTCGGTCGTCTCGCTGGTCGAGGTCCGCCGCTCGACCCTTAGCCCGCGGCAACTCGCGAAGCTCGTACGGCGCGCAGCGGAGCGCGCCGTAAATGTCAAGGCGATCGGTTTCGTTCAACACCGCTCGCACGCAGCGGTCGAACGGCAGACGTATGCGTCGACGCTCGGGCCCGATGACCTCGACGTACTGGTGCGCGCGCTCGCTAAAGCGCAAGATCGCGGGCATCAGTATCTTTTCGGAACCTTGGAACCAAAATTTCAGGCGCTCTTCTTCCTCGATCCCGCCGCCATCGCGATCCTCGAACCGGTCGCGCTCAGAGCGAGTGCGCGAAGCGCGACCTTTCGCGTCTTGGTGAGCGCGCTCGGAGGCGCCGGGACTCCGCAGGCGCAAGCCGCGCTGCGCCGGCTCACTCGTTCGCGGCGCAACGACCGCCAAGCCGAGTCGTCCCTCATAGGGAATCTCACCACGGCCGCCCGGCCCGAGACCCGCACGATTGCACTGCTCGAGAGCGTTGCCTCCGGCCCGCTCACCCGCGAGGCACCGAGCACCGCGCTGCTCACGCTCGGAATAGCAGCACAACGATTGAGCGCCTCAGATGCTCGGCGAGCGGCAGCGGTCGTGCGCGGCCTCATCGACCGGCTCGCAGCGACGAGATCGCCGCAGGGACGGTTAGTCGTCCTCGAAGCGCTCGGGAACGCCGGGCTGCCCGAAGCGAAGCCGGCGATCTTTGCGTACCGGAAGGATCCAAACGACGACATCCGGGCCGCAGCCATCTACTCCCTGCGCTTGCTGCACGGCAACGACGTCGATGCGGCGCTGCGTTCGGCCGTGGCGAGCGACCCTAGCGGGAACGTGCGAGCCGCAGCCGTTTCGGCGTTCTCATATCACCGGATCCGGGCCGGCGATTTTTTGGCTCTCGCCCGTGCAGCCCGCCACGATCCGAGCAGCCAAGTGCGGATCCCGGCGGTCGACGCGATCTGGTCGGTTCGCAGCAGGTTCCCGGACGCATATCGCGTCGTGCAAGCCGTCGCCCAACGCGATCCGAAGCAGACGGTGCGCCGCGCCGCGCAGCAGATGCTCCAGATGGACGGCTCCTAGGAGCCTGTCGGAGGTATTCGCCAGCCGGTGGCGCAGATGGCTGCAAACACCAGAACGGAGCCACGCCATGCATCGTTTTGTAGCGGCCTTATGTGCGGTCGTCCTCCTGCTCTCCGCCGCCCCAGCGCGGTCGCAGACGCCGCCCCGTAGCGACGAGAACGCCTCGTTCGTCGCCAATCTGCGCGCTCACGTCAAGCACGTCTTCATCATCTACCAAGAGAACCGGTCTTTCGATTCGTACTTCGGCACGTTCCCAGGTGCGGACAACCTGGCCTCACCTAGTGCGCAGAGACACGGCTTCCGGCAGTACGACGCGCTCGGCAACCAGTGGGTGACGCCATTCCGCATCGCCGATCCCGACGTCTCCGACGCCAACCACGCGCGCCCCGCGCTCATCACCAAGGCCGACGACGGCCGCATGGACTTATACGTCGCGACGCAGGAGTTCGACGCGCTCGCCGACGGCCAGAGCCGCGAGAATGCCCAGCGCATGGGGCTCTTGACGATGGCGCACGAAGACTGCGACACGATCCCGTTTCTGTGGAAGTATGCGAACACGTTCGCACTGTACGATCACTTCTTCCAAGGCATGTACGGTCCGTCGACGCCCGGCAATATCGATTTGATCGCCGCGCAGACCGGGCAGACGCAGTGGGCGCGGAACCCGAAAGAGCGCGTCGCACGCAACGACCGCGGACCCGGCGAACCGGTCGTCGACGACATGGATCCGCCGTTTGGACCGTATCGTGCGCAACCGCATCACACCCAGCTCGATCAGACCTACGCCAACATCTTTCTGACGCTTTCCGGTAAGACCGCCGTCGACGCCCGCAAGGACGCCGCCGGCGTTCGCCAAGACATCGGCGCGCTCGCGCGCATGGGCCGCCCCGCGATTCCGTGGGGATGGTACCAGGAAGGCTACCACGCGAAGAGACCCTCGCAAGCCTACGTGACGCACCACAACGCGCTGCAGTACTTCGGCTACCTGCGAAACAACCCCCATTTCTGGAGCGGCGTCCACAACATACGCGCCCTCGTCCCGGCGATCGAGCACGGAACGCTCGGAAGCCACAGCGTCGTCTTCGTGAAGGGCGGCTACGGGAACTCCTTCGGATGGAAGCCGGCAAATAAGAATCCCGAGGTGCAACGCAACTTCCAAGGCGACGACGACCACCCCGGATACTCCGATTCGCAGCTCTCCGAATCGCTCGTCGCGACGGTCGTCAACGCCGTCGCGCACAGCAAGTACTGGCACGACTCCGCGATCTTCGTCTTCTGGGATGACTCCGAAGGATTCTACGATCACGTTCCGCCGCCGCAGTTCGAGCGCTGCCCCGACGGCCACCCCTGCGGTGACGGCCCGCGCGTCCCGGCGCTGCTCATCTCGCCCTACGCGAAGTCGCATGCGATCGTCAGCGAGATCTCCGATCATGCCTCGTTCGCGAAGTTCCTCGGCGTGCTCTTCAACCTGCCCGCGCTCGCGACGCTGCCGGACGAAGCGCCCTTTATGCCGGAGGGCCCACGCGACAACGACTCGCGCCTCAGCGATCTCTTGGGCGCCTTTGACGCGGCTCGTCTAGCCGGCACGCAGGCGCCGATCCCCGCAAGCGCCGCGGAGATTCCGAGCAGCGTGGTAGACTCGTTCCCGGCCAAGATGTCGTGCAGCACGCTCGGTATCACGCCGGTCACAATCCCGGGCGAAGAGACGCTCCCCGCCGGATTCGCTCCCCGCAGGAGCCGGCGCTAGGAGAAGAGCCGGCGAAGCCAGGTCCGCTCGAAGATAACTTTGGCCCAGTGCCGCGGGCGACTCGGCGCGTACAGCGTCACTTCCGGCGTGGGTTCGGCATAGAAATTCCCCTTCCCGATGGCAGCCCGGCCGTCGCCCACTTCGACGAAACAGGCACCGTGCCCATCGAAGGACGCCGCTTTGCCGCGCTTCGTCCATGCGCGCACGATGTTTCGAGCGACGACCTTTGCTTGCGCATGAGCGAAAACGCCGGCCTTGGGTAACGGTTTCCCAAGCGATAGCGGAATCGTCGACACGTCTCCGACCGCGAAGATCCCCGCATATGTCGTCTCGAGCGTGTTACGATTCACGGGAATCCAACCGGTCGCGTCGGTGAGCCCCGAAGCGGCGACGACCTCGGGTGCGCGATGCGGCGGCACGTAAATGAGCAGATCGTACTCGGCCGTCGAACCATCCGTAAAGGTTAGGTTTCTGCCGGATGCGTCGGCAGTCAAAATCTGCCGCCCGGGATAGTACCCGATCTTCTTCGCCCCGAGCGCCTCCCTGATGGAGGCCGACACGGCCGGCCCGGCGACGCCCATCGGCCCCGGTTCCGCCGCAAGAACGTCGATGCTGACGTCTTGCCGTATGCCACGGCGACGGCAATCATACTCGATAAGCATGGCCGCTTCATAGGGCGCGGCCGGACACTTGTAGAGCGGCGCTGCGGTGAGAACGGCGATCCGACCGGTTCGGAAAGCGCGCAGTGCTTCACGCAGAGAAAGCGCCCCCTCGAGCGTATACACGTTATGACCCGCTGCTTCGAGGCCTGGAATGACTTGCGGCACCAGTTGAGCTCCTAACGCGATGACGATAGCGTCTCCTTCGTGCCGTTCGCCGTTTGCCGTTACGGTGCGCTGCAGCGGATCGATGCTCTCGACGCTGCCATGGACGACCTCGATGCCGTGGCGTAACAACCGCGAGAGCGGCGTGCGGATCGCGTCGGCCGCGCGGTCTCCGATCGCAAGCCACAGAAGCGACGGAGCGAATACGTGCTCTTCCACACGCTCGAAAACCAAGACGCGATCGCTGCGCGGCAAACGGCGGCGAAGCTCGTTGGCCACGACGATACCGCCGATGCCACCGCCAAGAATCAACGCCGTTCTTCCGCTCCCGCTCGGCATCCGATCTGTTACCACTGCTAGAACACCAGGACGCGCTCGGCGTTCTGCGTCCAGTCCGTCAACTCGTCCATGCTGCTGCGATGAGCGCCTTCCACGAGCTCGGCGTCGCCGATCCCGCGAGCATCCATACACGTGCCGCAGACGCCGACCGTCCCCCCGTTTCTAGCGACCGCTTTCAGCATCGTCTCGATATTGTAGTAGCCGTTCGGTACGCGCTGACCGTGCTTTGCGCATGCCGCCGCATCGCCCAAGAGAAAAAGGAAAACCTCTTGACCTTTCCGCGCCAGCGATCCCGCAAGGCGCAGCCCGTTGTAACTGCGCTCGGTGCCATATGGCGGATCGTTCAAGACGAATAGCGTTGCCACGATCTCTATACCTCCGAAGAAGAACGATGCACGACCGGCAGCCCGGCGGCTTGCCACTCCAATACCCCTTCGGACAATCGGAGTGCGTTGAAACCGCGCCGGCGAAGCACCTTCAAGGCCTCTACGGAGAGCACGCAATAGGGTCCGCGGCAGTATGCCACGATCTGCTTGTTGCGCGGCAACGTTGCCAGACGCTGTTCGAGTTCGGCGAGGGGCAGCGATCTCGCATACGGTAAGTGCGCCTTCTCGTATTCGCTCGCCGGGCGAACGTCGAGTACGACGACTTGACCGCGCCGCGCTTTGCCCAACAGCGCTTGGCGATCGAGCGGCAACATGACTTCGCGTTCCTTGAAATAGCTCTTTACGACCCGTTCCACCTCGGCAAAACGGTGCTCAGCCATCGAGCGGGTCATCAGCCAGTAGTGCGCGACCATCTCGTCCGCTACCGTGTAATAGGCATACTTGCCCTCACGCCGCACCTCCACCAAACGCGCCGAGTACAGCACCTTCAGGTGCGCGCTCGCGTTTTTCACGTCGAGTTGCGCCTGCTTGCCGATCTCCTCGACGGTCTTTTCGCCTTGACAGAGAAGGTCGAGAATCTCCAAGCGCTTGGGGCTGCTCGTAGCCTTCCCGATACGCGCGAAGTACTCGTAGAGCGTGTCTTTTATGCGGCGTGCGCCAGGCATCGTCTTTCACTCATTCTATCGTTCTATAGAATGATACCCCATGACGATACAGCCGTCAACAGGACGGCCCAAGACGCGCTTGCCCGGCGCTAGCCGCGGCGCGAGCGCGCGCTCCAGTACTCGACCGCGCTGCGCGAGACCAGGTTCGTCAGAAAAATGAAGATCATCAACAGCGCGGCCGCCGCGTACGCCAGCGCGTGCGCCTGCGGGAACGGCTGGCTGATGAACGTCCAGACGACGTAGGTCAGGTACCCGACCGGGCTGTGCGCCGGCGCGAGGCTCGGCATGAAGTTCGACCAGCCCGCCGTATAGATCAGCGGCGCCGTTTCGCCCAACCCGATGCCGGTCGCCACCAACAGCCCGGTCAGCATGCCCGGTATCGCCCACGGAATCGCGACGCCGAAGAGCACCGTTGCGCGGCGTGCGCCCAGCGCAAACGCGCCTTCGCGCAACGCTTGCGGCACGCCCGAAAGCGCGAGATCGCTGCTGCGCACCACGTACGGCAACATCACGATCGTCAGCGCGAACGCGCCGGCAACCAGCGAGAAGCCCCAGCCGAGGCCTTCCACCAAGACGACGTAGAGAAAGTATCCGACCACGATCGATGGCACGCCCGCGAGCACGTCGATGAGAAAGCGCGAGACGTCTTGCGCGCGCGGCGGCGCGTATTCCACGATCCAGATCGCCGTACCAATCCCGACGAGCGTCACCAGCACGAGGCCGGCGCAGACCAGCAACAGCGTACCGGCGATGGCGTTCTCGAGACCGCCCGCGACGCCGCTCGTCACCGTCGTAAACAGCGCCGGGCGCAGCGCCGGAATACCGCGCACCGCAACGAACCAGAAGATACCGAACAGCACGACGAGCACCCCGGCGAGCGCTAGAACGCTCACGGACCACCACGCGCGCGACGCCAGAATGCTGATGCGCTGACGCCTCATTGCGCGCTCCTATCGGCACCGCGTAGCGTCAAGCGCGCGACGACGTTCACGACCAGCGTGATCAGGAAGAGCAAGAGCGCGAGCTCTGCGAGCGAGCGCTGCGCCATACCGCTCGCGTCGGTCAGCGCGGAGTCGAGCTGCGACACGATCACCGCCGCGATCGTGTTGACGGCCTGGAAGATATTGCTCGGGAACTGATTGATCGCCGCCCCGCAGACCATCAGCACCGCCATCGTCTCGCCGAGCGCACGTCCGAGCGCCACCAGCACCGCCGCCAAAAAGCCCTTACGGACGCTGGGGAAGACCGCGCGCGTCACCGCTTGCCAAGTCGTGCTGCCAAGCGCCATGCTCGCCTCGAAGATCGTCGGCGGCTGTGCGAGAATCACGTCGCGCAGCGTTGCGACCATGATCGGCAGCACCATGAGCGCCAGAACGATTCCGGCGGCGAGCAACCCGTTGCCGCTCCCGGTCTCGCCGCGTACGAGCGGAACCCAGCTCAGGTGCGCTTGCGCGAACGGTCCCAGCCGGTTACCGACCCACGGCACGAGCACGACGATGCCCCACAGCCCGTAGACGACCGACGGAACGCCCGCCATCAGCTCGACCAACGTGTTCGCCAGCGGCCGCAGCTTGCGCGGGACGCGGTAAACCAGCGCCACCGCTACGAGAAACGAGAGCGGCACCGCCATCACCATCGCCAGCGCCGACGTTGCGATCGTCCCGAACACGAAGACGAGCCCGCCGAAAGACGCGCCCGCCTGTGCCGTTACGCCGTTGTGGGTCACAGTGGCCGAACCGTACTGGTTGCCTATGTTCCAGATAACGCCAGTCAAGATGCCGCTCCCGTTGAAGCGGATCGCAGGCCATGCGAAGACCAGCAGAAAGATTAAAATGAGGAAGACGATCGCGGCGCTGACGAATGCCGCGATCCCCGTCCCAACTCCAAGGATCGGCTGTATGCGGGCCCGCTGCGTGAGGTTGTCCATCGTCAGAGCCGCTACTGAATCTGCGCGATCTGCTCTTTGCTCAGCTTCATGATCGACGGCGGCAGCGGCAAAAAATGCACCTCGTCGAGGAAACGCGCCGAGTTGCCGCCGTCCGGCAGAATGTCCCACGACAAGAACGCGACCAGGTTCGCCCTCGCCGCCGCGTCGGCTTGGTGCGGATTGACGATGGCGTATTCGTAGTTGATGATCGGGTAGGATTGCTCGCCCGGTGCGAAGACCAGCGAGATACGCTCGTCTTTGGGCGTCTTGTTCACCATCGCTTGAGCCGCCGCGGCGATCGTCGCGTGCGCCGGCAAGACGAACGCGCCCGCGCGGTTGCGGAGCGCTGCGTAACCCAGGTGCGCCGCCTGCGTCTGGTTGAGGAAGCTCACTCCGACGTACGCGATCGAGTAGGGCGTGTTCTTGCAGGTTTCGACCATGCCGGGATTGCCGTTGGCACCGACGCCGCTCGGCACCGCCGGCCAGCTGATCGTCGTTCCCATCCCCGGGCCCTTCGCCCACGACGGCGTCGAGTACGAAAGGTACTGCGAAAAGATGAACGTATCGCCCGAGCCGTCCGAGCGATGAATCGGAACGATCGTATGATGCGGCAGCTTCGAAGCGTACTGTGGGTTGATCCCCGCAATCGCGGGATCGTTCCAGGTGAGGATCTTGCCGCTGTAGATGCCCGCCAGCACCGGCCCCGACAGGTGCAGGTGCACGCCGTTCAGGCCCGGGACGTTATAGTTGATCTGCTGCGCGCTGATCGCAAGCGGAATGTTGAGCATCGGCGTGCCCTTCATCTGCGCGTCGGACATGTACGCGTCGGAGGCGCCGATCTGCGCGACCCCGGCGATCGCCTGCGAGATGCCGGTACCGCTGCCGGTGCCCTGCGTCGTGATCTGCACGCCGGCATGCCGTTTCTGATAGCTTGCGACCCACAGATTCATCAGCGGATAGAGCAGGGTCGAGCCCGTCTCGAGCAGCCGGCCCGATGCCGCGGGCGTGGTCGCAGTAGCGGTCGTCTTCGTTTGGCTCGCACAGCCAGCCGTAAAGGCCAAGGCGAGTGCAACCAGTGCAAGTTTACGCAATTGCTGACTCCAAGAGCGGCAAGAGTGATGTAGGACCGAAGCGGCGGCACAGAGCGCCGCATGTAGCGGCAACTCCTCGCCGGGGTTTCCCAAGACCTGCAGGCTCGCAGCCGTTTACCGAGTTTCCAGCTGGCTCCGCACGGCGGGGTCCGCCCGGTGTGGAGTCGCGGTTCTCCGGCAGAGCGGCTGCAACGAGCGCGGGCATCGAAAATTTGCGCATGTATTCTCCGAAAATGACGTAGTGCGATGTCCCCACGTTACGCCGCCCGAGCTAAACCCCGCTTAACCCCCGCTAAGGTGACCTTAACCCGGCATTATCATCCAATGAGATCCTCCTAAGATCCCCGACGCCGCCACCGCTGTGTCACGACAATGTCACCCTCGCATCACCCTGAACTTGTCGAAGGGCAAAGGACGCTCCCCATGGCGGGAATCTCCGCACCGGTATGGTACCTGTCCGAGGACAATAGGACAGCGAGGGACGTGCGGTGGCTTTAGAGGCGCGGTTCGTTGACGTCGTCGGGATCGGCAGTTGTACGGTCGATTATTTCGCTATCGTTCCGCGGCTGCTCGGCCCGGAAGAAAAGATCAATGCCGACCGGACCGAGGTTCACGCCGGCGGCGTCACGGCGAATAATTTGACCCAGGTCGCCCGGCTGGGCGCGAGTACCGGCTGGCTTGGCTTGATCGGCGACGACGAAAACGGCCGCATCATCAGGCAAGCTTTCGTCGACGACGGCATGGATCTCTCGGGCGTCGAGATGGTCGCGGGCGAGCGCTCGTCCCTCACGTGGATTCCGGTGGACTCGAACGGTGACCGCTGCATCTACATGTTCCCAAACGTCACCGGCACGGTCACGCCCGCCCAGATTCGTGACCGTTTCGCGCCGCATATCCGGCGCGCGAAGCACTTTCATACCGAGGCGTCGCAGCTGCCGATCGCACCGGTGAGCGAGGCGATGCGCCTCGCGAAGGATGCGGGCGTTCGAACCCTCTTCGATCTCGACGTCGAACCGGGGTTCTTCGCGCAGTCGGGCCTCGGCACGCATGAAGAACTGCTCGAAGCGCTCAAACTCGTCGACGTCCTCAAGCCGTGCAAAGCCGCCGCTCGCGAACTCACCGGCGAGGCAGATTACGAACGGATGGCGACGCGGCTACTCGGCCTCGGCCCATCGGTCATCGCACTGACGATGGGCGCCGACGGATGTTTGATCGCAAGCCGCGAACACGTCGTTCACATTCCGGCCTTTGAGGTGCACGTCGTCGACACCACCGGTGCGGGCGATGCCTTCATGGGCGGGCTCTCGTACGCCCTGCTGCAGGGCTGGGATTTCCACCGCTCCGGAGTATTCGCCAACGCCTGCGCGGCCCTATGCTGCACGAAGATCGGCGCGCGCGCGATGTCCGCTCGCGCCGACGTCCTCGCATTCATCGCATCGAACGGAGGCCCCGATGTTCGTCCCGCATAGTTTCGGCGTCGCGCTCCTCATGATGGTGATCACGGCGATCTGCTGGGGCAGCTGGGCGAATACGTTCAAGGGCGTCAAGGGCTATCGCTTCGAGCTCTTCTACTGGGATTACGCCGTGGCGATCTTCCTGTTCGCCCTGATCTACGCGTTTACCATGGGAAGCAGCGGACACGATGCCGCGAGTTTCCTCCAAAACCTTCGCTCCGCAAATCCCTCGAACGTCGGGTGGGCGCTGGCTGCGGGGGCGATCTTCAACCTCGCAAACCTGCTGCTCGTCGCCGGCATCGACATGGCGGGCCTTGCGGTCGCCTTTCCGCTCGCCATCGGCATCGCGCTCGTCGTCGGCGTCGTGCTGAGCTACGCGCTGCAGCCGCTCGGCGACGTCGCCCTTCTGGCCGCGGGCGTGCTCTGCGCCGTCGCAGCCGTCACCTTCGACGGCCAGGCCTACGCGCAACTGGGCACGGGCAACGCGGTCTCGCGCAAGAGCATCGTCACCTGCGTCGTCTCGGGCGTGTTGATGGGGCTGTGGGCACCGCTCTCGACGCGCGCGCTCACGCACGGACACCCGCTCGGCCCATACGGCGTCGCGGTCTTCCTCACCCTCGGCGCACTGCTCTCGTGCTTCGTGTGGAACGTCTACTTCATGCGCCGTCCGCTGGTCGGCAAACCGGTGAACTTCTCCGGCTTTTTTCGCGCGCCGGCGCGCTCGCATCTGCTTGGCTTGCTTGGCGGAGGCATATGGACGACGGGAATGGTCTTCAATCTCGTCGCCGCGAACTTCACCGGCGAAGCCATCTCCTACGCGATCGGTCAGTCCGCTCCGATGGTGGCCGCTCTCTGGGGCATCTTCGCATGGCGAGAGTTCGCCGGAGCGAATCGCAAAGCCATCACCTTTCTCGTCTTGATGTTCGTTTTCTACGCGCTCGCAATTTTGCTGGTCGCGCACGCCCACACGGCTTGATCGGAGCTCACGCGCTCCAAGCCGAGCCACGCCGCCATCCGTGCCAGATCGTCGCGCAGGCGCGCTCGTGCCTCGGACCGGTCGGCGCCCGGCTCGAAGTGCACCGCGTGCACGAGCAGCGCGCTCGCATGCCGGTCGGCTTTCAAATCGACGCGCGCGACCAGCGTCTCGCCGAGCAGATACGGCAACACATAGTATCCGTGGATCCTCTTATGCGCCGGCGTATAGATTTCGATGCGATAGTGGAAATCGAAAAGCCGTTTCGTCCGCGCGCGATTCCACACGAGCGAATCGAACGGCGAGAGCAACGCGCTCGCATCGATGCGGCGCGGTACGCGCGCATCGGGATGAACGTACGCCTTCTGCTTCCATCCCTCGACGGCCGCCGGGAGCAGGCGGCCCGCCTCCACTAACTCGGCGATGCGCGGTCTCGCGTCCGCCGTCGCCAGCCGAAAATAATCGCGCAGATCGGCCTCGGTCGCGACGCCGAACGCACGGGACGCGATCGCGAGCAGTTCTCGGTGCGCGTCCTGCTCCGGCAGCTCCGCCGCGTTCGCCAGCCACGCCGGCAATACGCGCTCGGTCAGGTCGTAGACACGTTCGAAGCTGCTCCGCCGCGTTACGGCCATGAGCCTGCCGCTCCAAAACAGGTACTCGACGGCGCGCTTGGTTTCGTTCCAACTCCACCAACTTCCGGAACTCTTCGCATCCTCGAACTCGGATGCGCTCATCGGGCCGCGCCCCTCGATCGTCGCGCGCACGCTCTCCACCAGGTCTGCGCGCTCCCGGCCTACGCGCGCGACGTTGCTCCACGTGCCGCGCCCGTCCCAGGCGCGCCGCATGCGCCAGCGCAGCAGTGGATACGCTTCGATCGGCACCAGCGACGCCTCGTGCGCCCAGTACTCGAAAAGCCGCCGTGGACGATGATACGCGAGGCGCTCGAGCAAATTGCGGTCGTACGGGCCCAAACGCGAAAACGCCGGAAGAAACTGGGATCGCACGAGGACGCTGACCGAGTCGATCTGCACCGCACCTAGTCCCCGAACGAGATTCAACAGGCGCCGAGCGGTCACGCGCTCCGGCCCGGCGCGTGCGAAGCCCTGCGCCGCCAGTGCAATACGCCGTGCCTGCGCCGCGCTCAAAGACTCCGTTCGCCGATGCATCGAACGAGTATTCTCGCCGCTAGCCTCCCCCACTCCCGCGGGGGATGGTAGCGCCTCTGGCGGCACCGAAGCGCCGGGCGAACCGCGCCGCACACAGGCTCCGCCGACCTGCTCCGCCAAATTGCCTCGGGTGATCTCGGAGCCAGAACGCCCATCCCGCACCCCGCTTCCGGAACTCCGGCATACGGCCGCCCACGTGCTGGCCTATGCCGTGCAGGATCTCTTCCCGGACGCCAAGCCGACGATCGGCCCTGCCATCGAGAACGGCTTCTACTACGATTTCGACCGCGCGGCGCCGTTCACGCCCGAAGACCTCGAGCGCCTCGAGAAGCGCATGCTCGAGATCGTAGCGGCCAACTACGAGATGACCGGCCGGCAGGTCACGCGCGCCGAAGCCGTCGCGCGCTTCGAAGAAAATCCGTATAAGGCGGAGCTGGCGCGCGAGATCCCGGAAGGCGAGCCGATTACGCTCTATACCATCGGCGCTTTTACCGACCTCTGCCGCGGTGGCCACGCAAGCGCCACCGGTGCGATAGGCGCAATGAAGTTGACGAGCGTTGCAGGCGCCTACTGGCGCGGCGACGAGCACAACCCGATGCTGCAGCGCATCTACGGCACGGCCTGGCACACGCAAGCCGAGCTCGAAGCGTACCTCCGGTTTCTTGAGGAAGCGCAGAAGCGCGACCATCGCAAGCTCGGCGCGGAGCTCGACCTCTTCTCGATCGAGGAAGAGGCCGGCGGCGGGCTTATCTTTTGGCACCCGCGGGGGGCCGTCATGCGCGCCGCCGTCGAGAACTTCATCCGCGACGGTCTGCGCGAACGCGGCTATCAGCCCGTCGTCACGCCGCACGTCGTCCACGAGAAACTCTACGAAATCTCCGGACACCTCGAAAACTATGCGGAGAACATGTTCGGGCCGCTCGAGGTCGAGGAGCAGCGCTTCCGCCTCAAGCCGATGAACTGCCCCGGGCATATCCTCATCTACAAGGGCCATCCGCGCAGCTATCGGGATCTACCGTTACGTTTCTCGGAGTTTGGGACGGTCTACCGCTACGAGCGCAGCGGCGTGCTGCACGGCCTCACGCGCGTGCGCGGCTTTACGCAGGACGACGCGCATCTCTTCTGCACGCCCGACCAGTTGCAGGGCGAATTCGAGCAGACGCTCGACGAGGCGTTGCGCCTGATGCACGCGTTCGGTTTCGAAGACTTCGAGTATTTCCTCTCGACGCGCGAAGCAAAGCTGCGCGTCGAAACCGACCCGCTCGCCGAAGAGGCGATCCGCAAAGCGCTGCAGAGCCGGGCTCTCCCCTATGGCATCGACGAAGGCGGGGGCGCGTTCTACGGTCCGAAACTCGACATTTACGTACGCGACGCGATTGGGCGCAAGTGGCAACTCGGGACCGTGCAGGTCGATTTCGTGCTGCCCAAGCGCTTCGATCTTCACTATCGCGGCAGCGACGGACAGGACCACCCGCCCGTCATGATTCACCGCGCGCTAGCCGGCTCGCTCGAGCGTTTTTTCGGCATCCTCATCGAACACTTCGGCGGGAACTTCCCGGCCTGGATTGCGCCGGTTCAAGCCGTGGTCGTGCCGATATCCGAGCATCAACAGGAGTACGCGCGCGAGGTGCGCGATCGCCTCTTCACTCGCGGCTTCCGGATCGAGATAGACGAGAGCAACGAGAAGCTCGGCTACAAGATCCGCCGCTGGAAGACCCAGAAGATCCCCTATATCCTCGTCGTCGGCAAACAAGAGGCCGCCGGCGGCACGGTCAACGTCAACGAACGCGCCCTCGCCGGCGGCGCGGAGCCGGCGGAGAAGCGCACGATAGCGGTCGACACCTTTGCCGCCGAACTCCAGGCAAGAATCGACGGTAAGGCATGAGGAGATATCTGCACGTATTCTTCGCCGCAGCGGCTCTGGCGCTCGCCGGCTGTTCGCAAGGTTTCAGTACGGGCTCCAGCATGCCTGGCAACGTATTGCCGCCCAACGGCGCGGCGTCACCGGCTACGTTATCTGCCGCGAAAGCCTCCCCGCCGGTCTCCGCGAGCACCTCGCCGGCGGCGTCCAGCGACGTCGCAGTCGACCCGCTAGCGGACGCCGCGTCGGGCCTCGCGTGCCCGAAGCTCGGCAAGTACACCTGTACGCTGCGGTTCAACGTACCGGATGCGACCCCGACGCCGAGCCCAGGCGCCAGCACGCCGCCGAGCCCGAGCCCGAGCCCGAGCGCCTCGCCAAACGGCGGCGGCGGTTTCGTGACGACGGCGCCTTCCGGCAACCCCTCGCCGACGGCGAGCCCGGCCGCCGACACGCTCACGATAACGCTCGCGGCGCTGCCCAAGGACGCGCCCGCCATGGTCCGCGCGCCCAAGAATGCGCTCCACATCGCGGCCTTGATGCAAGTCGGGCTGACGCCGTCCGCGGATTTCCACCTCGACGGAAACGCGAGCGTGCAATTCACGCTTCCGAAGGAGCAGATCGACGGGCGCGCCTTCGCGCTTCAACTCTTTGTAGAGAAGACGGTAAAGGGCAAGCATATGTACAGCGCAATCTGGACGTTCGTCAAATCGGAGCGCCGCCATAATACGCTTTCGTTTGCCTTTCGGCCGCCGAAGATGACCGTAGATAAGGGCACGACCTACATCCTCGTCCTCTACGCCAGCGACGTCCCCAGCACGCCGTCGCCGTCGCCGTCGGCGTCACCGTCGCCCGCGCCCACCGGCACCTCGGGGCCGTGAACTCGCGCGCTGCGCTCGCATCGCTCACTCGCGACCAGCGCAATACCTTCGTCGCGAGCTTCCTCGGGTGGACGCTCGATGCGTTCGATTTTTTCCTCGTCATCGTCGTCGTCTCGCACGTCGCGAGCGACTTCCACGCGGCGGTTGAAGAGGTCGCGTTTGCGGTAACGCTGACGCTCATGATGCGCCCGCTCGGCGCCCTGATCTTCGGCTGCATCGCCGACCGCTACGGCCGCCGCACGCCGCTCATGATCGACGTCGCGATCTACTCGCTCATCGAACTCCTCACCGCCTTCTCGCCGAATCTGGGCGTCTTCATCGCGTTGCGCGCGCTCTACGGCATCGCGATGGGCGGCGAGTGGGGCATCGGCGCGGCACTCGCGATGGAGGCGATGCCGCCGCAGAACCGCGGCCTCTTCTCCGGCATCCTGCAAGAGGGCTATGCCGTAGGCAATCTGCTCGCCGGCGTGGTGCTCGGTACGCTCTACACGCATATCGGCTGGCGCGGCATGTTCGTCGTCGGCGTACTCCCCGCGCTGCTCATCTTCTACATCCGCTCGAAGGTGCCGGAGTCGCCGGTGTGGCTCGCAGGCAAAGCCCAGCGTATCGGCGAGCACGGCGGCGTCCTCCGGGGCTCGATCCGCCGTTACTGGCCGCTCTTCGTCTACGCCATCTTGTTCATGACGGCGTTCAACTATCTCTCGCACGGCACGCAGGATCTCTATCCGACGTTTCTCGCGTTGCAGCACGGCTTCGACCCCGGCATGGTCGGACTGCTCAACACGATCGCCTCGGTCGGGGCGATCCTCGGAGGCGTCGCGTTCGGTACGCTATCGCAGCGCTACGGACGGCGCAGCATGATCGTGGTCTGCGCGGTGCTCGGTATGGCGCTGGTTCCGCTCTGGGCGTTCAGCCACACGGTCGCGCTCTTGGGGCTCGGCGGCTTCTTGATGCAATTCATGGTACAAGGCGCTTGGGGCATCATTCCGGCGCACCTCAACGAAATTTCACCGCCTTCGGTACGCGGTACCTTTCCTGGCTTCACCTATCAGATGGGCAACCTCATCTCGGCCAACGCACTGCAGCTCGAAGCCGCCTTCGCCGCTAAGACGTTTCCGTTACCATCCGGCCATCCAGATTACGCTAAAGCGATGTCGGTCGTCGCGCTGGTTGTATTCGTCGCCGTTATCCTGCTGACGCTCGTCGGGTACGCGGTCGTCCCCGAACGACGCGATGCGGCGTTCGAGATACTCCCCCCTACAGCGTAACGAGACACGAGCAATGAAACACCCGCTATTGATTCCGGCCGCCCTCGTAACGGCGCTCGCCATCTTCTCCGCGACCGCGGGGGCCACGTTTCCCTCGAACGGCGCGCCGCTGTACGTCTATCAAGAGACGTTTAACGGCCTGGCCACCATTCCGAATTACGACGATCCCGCATCGTTCAACACGGCATATTACGGCGGCCCGACGCCGCCGCCCGGGGATCTGCTCGGAACCTCGCAGTTCGACGGTACGTCTACCGATCTCACCGCGTCGGGAAACCAACCGCCAGGGGTCATAGTCGTAAGCCCCTGCACAGGGTTTACGTACAACAATGCAAACGGCTGCGCGGCCGCGTCGACGGCCACCACAAGCAATGAGACCGAGTTCATCACCGTTCAGTCGTGGCCGTTCTACGTCGGTTCGAGCACGTCGTCAAACGTCAACCCCGGCACGTTCGCCGTCGAGACCTACACCGACGACGGCTCGTGGATGACGCTCTCGGGGCAAGCCTACACCTACGCGCAGCCCGGCAATTTCCAGAATACGACCGGTTTGACGGCGGGGATCGCCGCGGTCGACAACGGCGGCATGCACCCACCTGCGGGCGTGACGTCGACGTTCACGATTCCCGGCACCGGCGAATGCGCGACCAACCTCTACTACCTCACGTTCGAGTACTTCGAGGCCGCGGGCGGGCAGGCCAACATCGGTTACACGTGGCAACCGCCCAGTGCGCCCTCTCAGACGACCATACCACAAGCGGTCGTCTGGGGACAGGTGCTCTACAACGGGCAACCGGATCCGGGTGCGACGATCTCGATTCCTCTGCCGACCGGCGGTACAGCGACGCTCACCTCCGATACGGGCGGCTGCTTCGGCTACAACTACGCTCCGACGTGGGCGGGAGCGTTGGACGTCGGAACCGTGGAGGCAACCGATACGCTTCACAGCTCGAGGACGCAAAAGAATAAACACACGATCGTAACTATGGGTGGTGCTACCTTCGTGCAGTTCTCGTTCCCCAATCCGGTGCCGTACGTGAACCTTTTCAAGCGCATTACCCAGATTCAAACCAAGGGCCCGACGCCGGCTCCCGGCGCAACCTACCAAACCGTCGTGCCGACGCCCGATCCGAACAATCCACCCGGCGTCGCGGGGACGGCAAGCACGTTGAACGTCTACCCCGGCGACATCGTGACGTACACGATCTACTTCGACAACTCCGGCAGCACGCCGGCCTATTACCCGAACCTGACCGATATTCTCTCACCCGACATGACGTACGTCCTCGGTTCCGCCACCGGCACGTGCTGCGTGAATCCAACGGTCTCGATCCCCATAACGCCCTCCGTTACCGGCAACACGGTTACGTGGACGCTCGCAACTCCGCTCCCGACCGCATCGCCGCTCTCTCCCCAGACGATTCAAGGCAACGTCTCCGTCCAAGCCAAAGTAAACTAACCCCTATCATCCTGTCACCCTGTCATCCTGAGCTTGTCGAAGGACAGTCGAAGGACGGTAGGATGCAACACGCGCTTCCCGTAAGTCCGCACGCATGCTCGTGTTGGGTATCGAAACCTCGTGCGACGATACGGCCACCGCGGTCGTACGCGGCGGGCGCATCGTGCTCTCCAGCGTTTCGACCGATCAGGACCGCTTCCACGCGAAGTACGGCGGCATCGTCCCGGAGATTGCAAGCCGCCGGCATGTAGCGTTGCTCTCGGCCGCCATCGAAGATGCGCTCGACCGCGCGGGCACTACGTTCGAACAGATCGACGCGATCGCCGTCACGCGCGGGCCGGGGCTGATCGGCAGCTTGGTGGTTGGCGTCGCCGCGGCCAAAGCGCTGGCGTTCGCGCTGCGCAAGCCGCTCTACGGCGTCAACCATCTCCACGGGCACATCTTCGCGTCGTTTCTAGGCGAGGGTGAGGTCCCGCGCTATCCGTTTCTCGCGCTGCTGGTCTCGGGCGGACATTCGCAACTGGTCGAAGTCGAGTCTCCGACCGCGATGCGCGTCATCGGCCGCACGCGCGACGACGCGGCCGGCGAGGCCTACGACAAGACTGCGCGCCTCCTTGGGCTCGGCTTCCCGGGGGGGCCGCAGCTCGACGCGCTCGCGCAGCGCGGCGATCCACGCGCGATCGCATTTCCGCGCAATCGGGTGCCGGCCGGCTCGCTTGATATGTCGTTCTCCGGGCTCAAGACCTCGGTGCGGTACTTCCTCGAATCCAGCGCCGGCAAGCGCGCTCGCATCGAAGACGTCGCCGCATCCTTTCAAGCCGCCGTTATCGACGTCTTAATAGCGCGCGTTGGTGCCGCGTTTGCCCTCCGACCGTACGCGGGCGTCGTACTCTCGGGCGGCGTCGCGGCCAACTCAGGGCTGCAGCGCGCGCTGCGCGACTGGTCGCGGCGCAATGGCGTTACCGCCTTTATTCCGCCCCCGAAGTACTGTACGGACAACGCCGCGATGATCGCCGCGGCCGCATACTATCAAGGGGACGCCCTGCTCGCCGACCCGATCGCGCTCTCTGCCGACCAGAACCTCCCGTTCGTCCTTCGCCCTTCGAGCGGTTCAGGATGAGAAGTACGACAGCGCGGGCCACCTCGTCAGCGACGCCGCAACCACCGTGAGGCATTCCGGGGCTTCGCGTTACCAGTACGCGGCTCAATGCCGCCGGCGCGTGGCGTCTGCCGCCACGCCGAGATCGACGACCGCTCGATCGATCTGCGCGTCCTCGATGACGAGCGGCGGTGCGAAGCGCAGGGTGTTACCACCGGCTTTGTTCGCGAGCACGTGCCGTTCGCGCAACGCCTGGACGAGGTCGCTCGCGTCGTGGGGAGAGCGGACGGGCAAGCCGATCAGCAGCCCGATGCCGCGCGGCGCGTCGAAGACGTCGTCATAGTGCAGTGCGAGCGCGCGCAGCCCATCGAATAGCCGCGCGCTCGCTACGGGAACGCGCGTCTCCAGCATCTGCGCGTCGCGTACGCGCAGGTGCGCGAGCGCGGCCGCGCACGGAACCGGAGAACCGCCAAAAGTACTCCCGTGATCGCCCGGCCGCAACGCACTGGCGAACGCCTCCTTCAGCAACACCGCACCGATCGGAAGACCGTTGGCCAGCGATTTCGCTAGTGTAATGGCGTCGGGCTCCACACCGAAATACTGGAAGGCGAACGTCGGGCCGAGGCGCCCCATGCCGCATTGGATCTCGTCGAAGATCAAGAGCGCTCCCCGCCGCGTGCAAGCTTGCCGCGCCGCCCGCAGGAACGCCGGATCGGCCGGATGCACGCCGCTCTCGCCCTGTACCGGCTCGACCAGCAATGCGGCAACGCTTTCGTCCAGATTGCTTCCCAGCGCTTCTACGTCGTTAAACGGCGTCGTGCGAAATCCGCCGGGCAGCGGCCCGAAGCCCTCCTGGTACGCGGCATTCGGCGTAGCCGCCAAGGCGCCCAAAGTGCGCCCGTGAAAACCGCCCGTACACGACAGGATCGTCGTGCGCTCGATCTCCCCGCGGCGGAACGCGTGCTTGCGTGCGAGTTTGATCGCCGCTTCGTTGGCCTCCGTACCGGAGTTACAAAAGAATACGCGATCGAAGCCGGAGCGCCGGGCGAGCTCCGCCGCCAATCTCCCCGCCGGTTCGTGCTCGAACAGGTTGCTCGCGTGCACGAGCGTGGCCGCCTGGCTTGCCACGGCTCGGGCGATCTCCGGATGCGCGTGCCCGAGCGCGCAAACCGCGATCCCGCCGATCAAATCCAGATAGCGTTCCCCCCGATCGTCGATCAGCTCGCAGCCCTCGCCGCGCACGAAGGTCAGCGGTGCGCGGTTGTAGTTTTGCAAGAGCGCCGTCACGTGCGATAACTCGCGTTGATGCGCACGTAGTCGCGCGAGAGATCGCAGCCCCAACCGGTCGCATCGGCAGGGCCGCAGCCGAGGTCCAATCGCACGCGCACCCCGCTCTGCTCGAGTTCGGTATGCGCCTCGGCCTCCGAGAGCACCTCGATCGCTCCGGCGCCCACCCAAGCCTTACCGTTCAGGTACAGCGACCACGCAGCGGGATCCAGCGACGCGTGAGCCGCTCCGGCCGCCGCCACGATCCGGCCCCAGTTCGGGTCCTCGCCGTAAAGCGCGGTCTTCACCAGGTTGCTATTGATGACGGCGCGTGCCACCGCGCGCGCCTGCGCCCGGTCCCGCGCGCCCGTCACGTGCACGGTCAGCGTCTTGGTTGCGCCTTCGCCGTCACCTACCATCGCCAGAGCGAGGTCGAGACAGACCTGCTGCAGCGCCGTTATAAAACTCTCGGGCGCCGCTCCTTCTCCCGGCGGGGCGAATGCGTAGACCGCGTCGTTGGTAGACATGTCGCCATCGACGGAAATCATGTTGAAACTCTCATCGACGCATTGCGCGAGAGCCGCTTGCAAGGCCGCCTGCTGCATCGGGACGTCCGTCGCGATGAAGGCGAGCATCGTTGCCATGTTGGGCGCGATCATCCCCGAGCCTTTGGCGATGCCGCCTACCACGTACCGGCGCGCGCCCTCGTAAAACGCATGAGCCGCCAGTTTCGGAACGCGATCGGTCGTCATAATGGCCTCGGCTGCGTCGTAGGCGGCCTTGCCGCCATATTCCAGCTCGGTAACCGCGCGTTCCAAGCCCTTTGAGACGCGGTCCATCGGAAGCGGCACGCCGATGACTCCGGTGGAGGCGACCACGACCGCGCGCGCGTCGATGCCCAGAAGCGCGCCGGCCTGGCGGGCCGTCGCGCGCGCGTCGCGCTCGCCGCGTTCGCCGGTACATGCGTTAGCGCAACCCGAATTGCAGACCAGCGCCTGCATCGCGCCTCCGTTCTCGCGCAGGTGTTCGCCGCTCACGAGCAACGGTGCGGCCTTGATTTCGTTTGTCGTAACCGAAAACGCGCAGACCTGCGGCCGCTCGAAAGCGATCAGCGCCAGGTCGCGCTTGCGCTTCTTGATGCCGGCGTGCACGCCCGCGAGCCGCACGCCCGGCACCGTGCCGATGCCGCCGCGCAGCGCGATAAGCCGTACGGTACCGGTACTTTCGTCAACCTGCGATCGCGCGAGCATCGAATCCCATCTCCTCCGGATAGCCGTACATGATGTTGAGGTTCTGTATGGCCTGCCCGGCCGCACCCTTGCCGAGGTTGTCGATCGCGCAGATACTCCGCACGACGTTTCCGTGCACCGAGTAGGCGATCTCCGCGTCGTTCGTACCCACGACAGCCCGAATGCTGGGGGCCTCCCCGGGCGGCAGCACGCGCACGAAGGCGTTGCCGGCATACTCCGCCGCAAACGCAGCCGCCACACGCTCTTCCGAAAGTGCGCGACCGAATATGCAGTAGGCATCCACCAGCATACCGCGTACGATTGGAACGACGTGCGGCGTAAACGCCAGCGGGACGCCGGCGGCCACGGCGTGCAACTCCTGTAGGATCTCCGGCTCGTGCCGGTGTCCGCTCAAACCGTATGCACGAATCTCCCCCGCGACTTCCGCGAAGAGCGAGCCGACCGCGGGCGTGCGGCCGGCGCCGGTGATGCCGCTCTTGGCGTCGACGACGATCTGCGCGATGCCGCCGATGCGCACCGCCGGCAGCGTCGCGAGGAGCGTCGCGACCGGATAGCAGCCGGGGTTCGCGACCAGGCCGGCGCCGGCGATCGCATCGCGATACCGTTCCGGAAACCCGTAGGTGCCGATGCTCGGCTGCAGGCGGAAGTCCCCCGACAGGTCGATAACGCGCACGCCGCGCTGCAGCAACTGCGGCGCGAGTTCGCGCGCGGCACCGGAGTTTCCGGCTAGGATCGCACACTCGCCGCGCTGCGCCTGCGCGAGCACCGCGCCCTCCCCATCGAAGCGTCGTGGTAAGGTACGAAGCAGCGGAACGTGCGCACCGATCGGCTCGCCTGCATGGCTGCGGCTTTCCAGCGCGCCCAGCTCTATGGCCCGGTGTGCGCGCAGCAGCCGTAGAACCTCGGCGGCGGCATAACCCGCAGCGCCATATACGTGCACGCGCGTCATGCCGCGTCTTCCGCCGCGCGCAGATCCAAGAGTAACGAGTCGAGTTGCTCGCGCACATCCGGCGCGCTCGTCGAACCGGCCGTTCGCTTTGCGGCTATCGACTCACCTGCCGTGAGCGGCGCGCCCAGCGGCGTATCGAGACCGGCCGCCGCGGCCAAGCCGCGCAGGTCTTCGGCGTTCAGTTCGCGGTCCTCGCGTTCGGCGTCCGCGACCGCTCTCCCGACCAGCAGGTGGGCTTCGCGTGCCGTGACGCCGCGTTCGATGAGCGCATCGGCTATATCGGTAGCGATCGCGTAACCCGCGGCCGCGCACGAATCGAGTCGTTCGCGCACGAACGTGCAGGCGGGCAGTGCGCGTTCGAAGGCCGCCAGCGCCGCCAGCCCTTGCTCGGCCGTCGCGATAGCCAGCGCTTTGGTCTCCTGCAGATCGCGATGGTACGACAGCCCGAGCCCGCAGAGCGTGCCGAGTGCCCCGGCGTATGCCCCTACCAGAGTCGACGCCTTTCCACGAACGAGTTCGAACGGGTCCGGGTTGCGCTTCTGAGGCATCAAACTCGATCCGGTCGAGGCGGCATCGCCGAGCCGCACGTAGCCAAACGCCGGCGTGGCCCACAGTACGAGTTCCTCGCACGCCCGCGATGCGTCGACCACGGCGCGCACGTATGCGTGCGCCAAATCGAGAGCGGCATCGCGATTGCCGATCGCATCCAGCGCGTTGCGCGACGGCGCGGCAAACCCGAGCGCGCGCGCCGCAGCCTCGCGATCCAGCGGCAACGTCGAACCCGCGAGCGCCCCCGAGCCCAGCGGACACCGGAGAGCGGCCGATCGCGCAACGTGCCCAAAACGCTGCGCCGCGCGAACGAACGGCTCGGCGGCGGCGGCCATCCAAAACGCCAGGAGCACCGGCTGTGCCGGCTGCCAATGCGTCGTCCCTGCCAGCAGCGTCCCGCACGCCAGTTCTTCGCGCGCGCGAACGACCCACTGTTCCCCAATGGCCGCGGCAACGCGCGCTCCGCGGCGCGCGCGGTCGCGCACGTAGAGCGCAAGCGTCGTCGCAACCTGATCGTTACGGCTGCGCCCGGCATGCAGGCGCAGGCCAGCCTCACCGGCCAGCGCACGAACGCGCGCGTCGATCGCACCGTGAACGTCCTCCGCAGCGCTCTCCCGCGCGAACGCCGCAAAGCTCCCGTCGCCAATCTCAGCCGCTACGCGCTCGAGCGACGCGAGCAGCGCCGCCGCGTCCTCGTCGCCGACGATCCCGCCGCCTCGCAGCGCGAGTACGTGCGCGCGCGAGCACGCAACGTCGAACGGCGCCAAGACGAGATCCTCCTCGAGCGACGATCCGAACGCAAGCAGCCCCGCATCAGGCGGCCCGTTAAAGCGCCCGCCCCACTGCAAATCCTCCCCGGTCATCTCACCCAGCAACCCCGCAACCCTATCACGGTATCACCCCATCGCGTTATCACCCTGTCATCCCGTCACCCTATCACCCTGAGCCTGTCGAAGGACGGGCGAAGGGCGGAGTACCCGTGCGTGTACTTCCAGCGCGAGGCCGTGTAACGTAATGAAGCCCTCGGACGCGTGATGATCGAACTCGTCGCCGGCCCCGTAGGTTGCGAGGGCCTCCGCATAGAGCGCGAACGGCGAGCGCACGCCCGTGGCCGTCGCGGTACCCTGGTGCAGGCGCAATCGCACCTCACCGGTCATGCGCGAAGCGAGAGAGGCGTTAAACGCGTCGAACGCGCCGCGCAGCGGCGACATCCATAACCCGTCGTAAACCAATTCGGCGTACTTCTGATCGCAGCCGGCCTTGAAACGCAGTTCGTCGCGCGTAAGCACCAGCCGCTCGAGCGCGCGGTGCGCCGTAATGAGCGAGACCGAACCCGGGCACTCGTAGACCTCCCGCGACTTGACCCCGATGACCCGATCTTCCATCAGATCGATCCGCCCCACTCCGTGCTTGCCCGCGAGCGCATTTAGATGCGCGACGAGCGCGTCGCTCGCTAGAGCCCCTACCTGCGGCACGCCGTCGACGAATGCGATCGCGATGTCGTCGGGCTCGGCCGGCCGCGCGCCCGGCGAAGCGGTCCACGCGTACGCATCCTCCGGCGGCGCGCTCCACGGATCTTCCAATATGCCCGCCTCGATCGAGCGGCCCCAGAGGTTCGCGTCGACGGAGTACGGCTTGGCCTGCGTGTGCGCGATCGGAACGCCGTGCTCGTTGGCAAACGCAATCGCGTCGGGGCGCGAAAGCGGCTGCTCGCGCAGCGGCGCGCGGCAGCGCAGCGACGGGTCGAGCGCGCGCACCGTCAAGTCGATGCGTACTTGGTCGTTACCTTTTCCCGTGCAGCCGTGCGCGACCGTTCGCGCGCCGTACTTATGCGCCACGTCGACCAACAGTTCGCCGATGAGCGGCCGCGAGAGCGCGGCCGAGAGCGGATAGACGCCTTCGTAGAGCGCGTTGGCACGCAAAGCGCGCAGCGCGAAGTCCCCGATGAAGCGCGACTTCGCGTCGACGAGCAGTGCCTCGACGGCGCCCAGCGCAAGGGCCTTGCGCCGAACCGCTTCCAGCGCTGCGGGCGCGCCGCCGCCCGACGTCGCGCCGTCACTCTCTCCCAAATCCGCGGTGAGCGCGACGACGTCGTAACCGTCCAAAACGAACCGCTTGAGCAGTACCGACGTATCCAGACCGCCGGAGTAGGCGAGGACGATCTTTTCGTGGTTCATTGGTTCTCCCGTAAGTCGTTGAAGCGTTGCATGATGACCGGCATCTCGGCCGCGGAGCGCACGATTGCCAAGATCGTATCGTCGCCGCCGAGCGTTCCGACGATCTCCGGCCAGGCGGCTTCATCGATCGCGGCCGCGACCATCATGGCGTGGCCGGGCGGCGTGCGCAGCACGATGAGGTTGACGCTGCCCGCCACCGACGTCACGAGCTCCGCGACGGCGCGATGGAGCCGGCTCGCAAAAGTCATCGTGCTGCCGGGGACGACGTATTTGAACTGCGGCGCGCTGCCGCCGGCATCGCGCAACGGCACCTTTACCAGACCAAGTTCCTTGATGTCGCGCGAGATCGTAGCCTGCGCCGCATCGAACCCCTGCTGCTCGAGCAGGAGTGCGAGTTCTTCCTGCGATCGCACGGGCCGGGTCGCGACGAGCGTCAGGATAGCTCGCTGCCGCCGTTCTTTCATATGGGAATACCTCGTAGGTCGGTCAGGAGGGCGGCTAGCAGCGCCTTCTGTGCGTGCATTCGGTTTTCGGCCTGCGTGAAGACGACGCTACGCGTTCCCTCGATGACTTCGTCGGTGACTTCCTCGCCGCGGTGCGCCGGCAGGCAGTGCATGAAGATCGCATGCGGCGCGGCGTGCGCGAAAAGCGCCTTGTCGACGCGGTACGGCGCGAGTACGGCGCGGTTGCGCTCCGCAAGCGCCTCCTCGCCCATCGAGGTCCAGACGTCGGTGTATACGACGTCGGCCCCGCGGACCGCGCGCACCGGATTGGCAAAGGCGCGCGCACTCCCGCCATGCGGCTTGCCCAAGCGTTTGAGCCAAGCGAGGAAGGACTCACTCGGACGATGCGAGTTGGGTGCGCCAAAGTGGACCGTCGCACCGGCCAGCACGGCGGCTTCAGCCAACGATATGGCAACGTTATTACGCGCATCGCCGACGTAGGCAACGCACAGGCCGGCTAGCGTTCCGAAAGACTCCTCGATCGTCAGCATGTCCGCAATCGCCTGGCATGGGTGCGCCGCCGCCGAAAGGCCGTTGATCACCGGAACCGTCGCCGCTTCCGCGAAACGCGCGAGCGGTTCGTGCGTGTGCGTGCGGATGACGATAGCGTGGGCGTAACGCGAGAGCACGCGCGCTGCGTCTTCCGGCGTCTCGCGTGAACCGATGGAAAACTCGTTCCCCTGCGCGAAAACGACGTGCCCGCCAAGTTGCGTCATCGCGACCTCGAAGGAGACCCGCGTCCGCAGGCTCGGCTTCTCGAAGAGCATCGCGAGCGTCTTGCCGCGTAGGAGCGCCAACTGCTCGTTCAAGCCCCGCCCCTTCAGATAAGCAGCCAAGCGGAGGATCGCCGAGAGTTCCTCTGCCGTCACGTCGGAGACGCGGAGGAGATTCCGTCCTTGCAGCCGGGGAGCTGGCGCCACTGCGTACATATGCTGTATATTTATGCATATCGCGCATAATCTTGCAAGGGGTACGCGTGCTTCTGGTCATAAAATACGGCGGGAACGCCATGGGCGCCGCGGGGGACGAAGCGCTCCTCGAGGAGCTGGCCCTGCTGGTAGGGGCCGGCCACGAGCCGGTGGTCGTCCACGGCGGAGGGCCCGAGATCGATCGCGCGCTCGCCGAACGCAAGGTGCCGACCACCCGCGTCGACGGCCTGCGCGTCACCGACGCCTCGACGCTCGTTATCACCGAAGCGGTCCTCTGCGGAACGCTCAACAAACGGCTGGTCCGTGCCTGCCTGCAGCACGGTATACCGGCCGTCGGCATATCCGGACAAGACGGCGGCCTCGTGCGAGCGCGGCGCGCGCTCGCTCGCAGCGGCGACGATCTAGGCTTCGTCGGGGAGATCGTCTCGGTCGAACCCGCGCTCCTGCGCGTGCTCTCGAACGGCGGCTTCGTGCCCGTCGTCGCGCCGCTCGCGGTCGCGCTCGACGCGGCGCACGCCTATAACCTGAACGCCGATACCGCAGCCGGCGCCATCGCGGGCGCGTTACATGCGGATGCCTTCGTCGTCATCACCAACGTCGCGCGCGTCTTGCGCGACCCGAGCGAGCCCGGCAGCGGCATCGACACCCTCTCGCTCGATCAGGCACGTACCTTCGCCGAATCGGACGGCTGCCGGCAAAGCATGCGTCCGAAGATTCTCGCTGCCGTCGCCGCGGTCACCGCAGGCGCGCGCGCGAGTTACGTCTGCGCTGCCGGTCCCGGTGCGATCGCTCGCGCCCTCGCTGGAGATGCGACGGTCGTCGCAGCTTGACGCGCGAGCGGAATCGATGCTATGGTGTCCGCAATGTTTCGGTTGACTATGCGAATGCTTGGTTTTATGTGTTGCACGCAGAGGCGCGCGGCGCGGGCGGTTTTTGCATAGGCGAGACTCGGAACAAGATCATCGACTGTGACTAAAAAGCCCCTCGCCGCTTGCGGCGAGGGGCTTTCGTTATTCCTTATTCCTCGTTATCTGGGACGACCCAAATCTGGGACGACCCAACCTCGCACGAAGCTCCGGCATCGCAGGCATCGCCCGCGGACTCATTGCCGGGATAAAGGAACGCACTATGTCCCCGACACTCGAAGGACAGCAACCCCGACGATTCGACACCGTCGCAATTCATGGCGGCCACGGCGGCGACCCGACCACCAAAGCGCGCGCCGTCCCGATCTACCAAACGACGTCCTATACCTTCGACAACGCCGATCATGCCGCACGGCTCTTCGCACTCGAAGAGTTCGGCAATATCTACACCCGCATCAACAACCCCACGACCGACGTCCTCGAACAGCGCCTCGCTCAGTTGGAGAACGGCGTCGCCGCGCTCGCCGTCGCGAGCGGTCAGGCCGCTAATCTGTACGCTATTCTGAACCTAGCGCGTGCCGGCGATCGCATCGTTTCGTCCGCTTCGCTCTACGGCGGAACCTACAACGCCTTCGCCTACACCCTTCCGCGCTTCGGCATCGGCGTAGACCTCGTCGACTTCGACGACCTGGCACACGTTCGCGCCGCCGTCGCGCCGAACACCAAAGCGATCTTCGCGGAATCGATCGGCAACCCGAAGATCGACGTGCTGGATCTCGAGGGCGTGGCCGCCATCGCGCGCGAGTTCGGCATTCCGCTCATCGTCGACAACACGCTCGCGACGCCGTACTTGCTGCGCCCCATCGACTACGGTGCGAACGTCGTCGTACACTCGGCGACCAAGTTCATCGGCGGGCACGGCACCGCCATCGGCGGCGTTATTGTCGATGGCGGAAACTTCGACTGGAGCGCGAGTCCGCGCTTCGCCGATTTCGTCGAGCCGGACCCTTCGTACCACGGCATCCGCTATCACGCGGCATACGCGCAAGCCGCGTATGCCGTGAAGGCGCGCGTGCAGCTGCTGCGCGATATCGGCGCGGCGCTATCTCCCTTCAACGCCTGGCTGCTCCTGCAAGGCCTCGAAACGCTAGGTTTGCGCGTCGAACGCCATTGCGCGAACGCCCAAACCGTGGCCGAATACCTCGCCGCGCATCCCAAAGTGGCCTCCGTAGCGTATCCCGGCCTTGCGGGTCGCGGCTCCAGCGCGCGCGCCCGGAAGTATCTTCCCAAAGGGCAAGGCGCGATTCTCACCTTCCGGATTCGCGGCGGCGAAGCCGCCGCTAAACGCTTCATCGATCGCTTGAAGCTCTTCTCGCTGCTGGCCAACGTCGGGGACGCGAAGTCGCTCGTCATCCATCCGGCGACGACGACCCACCAGCAACTGAGCGAGCAGGAGCGCCTACGCAGCGGCATCGACGAATCGACGGTCCGTCTCTCCGTGGGGATCGAAGATGCGCGCGACATCGTCGCCGATCTGGCGCAAGCATTGAGCGATGACTGAAACCACGATCGACGTCGGCCGCCTCGACTTGGTCCAAGGCGGCCGTCTAGGCGGCGTACGCCAGCACGTGGCCTGCTACGGCACTCTGAACGCCGACCGCAGCAACGCCGTATTGGTTCCTCACGCGTTGACGGGCAACAGCCGGGTCGCAGAGTGGTGGAAGGGATTGATCGGCGAGGATCGCCTGCTCGATCCGCGCCAATGGTACGTCATCGGCATCAACGCGCTCGGGAGTTGCTACGGTTCGACGGGTCCCGCTACGGCGGCTCCCGACGGCTCACCGTACGGATCGCGCTTCCCGCAGGTCACCGTGCGCGATATCGTGCGGGCACAGACGCGCGCGCTCGAACGGCTTGGTGTCGAGCGCCTCGCGCTCGTCATCGGCGGATCGCTCGGGGGCATGCAGGCGCTGCAGTGGGCGGTAGACTTTCCCGAGCGCGTTCGAAACGCGATCGTCATCGGTTCGCACGATCACCACTCGGCGCTGGGCATCGCCCTCAACGCGGTCCAGCGCGACTGCATTCTGAACGATCCACTCCATGGCATCAGAACCGCGCGCAAAGTCGCCATACTCACCTACAAGAGCGACGCGCTCCTACGTCAGCGTCACGGGCGCAACACCGACCGAACCGGCCGCCATCGCTTCGACGTCGAGGGGTATTTGGAACACCAAGCCGATCTTTTCGAGCGACGCATGGACCCAGCCAGTTACGTCGCACTCACCCGCGCGATGGATTCGTTCGACGTTCGCCCCTGTCATGCCGAGCCCGCCGAAGAACGCGCGACGCAAAATAGGCCGGCGTTGCGTTTCGTCGGGATATCTTCGGACTGGTTGTTTCACCCGAGCGACGTGCACGCGGCGGCCGGGCGCTTCGCCGCGTCGGGTTTCGACGCTCGTTATCTCGAGCTGCAGTCCGAGCACGGCCACGATGCCTTTCTCGCAGAGCCGCAAACGCTCGCGGCGCTGTTAGCAGACGAGATCGCGCGGCTATAGCGAATTTCGCGCCGGGCTTGCCTTCATCTCTGCTCGCTACGCGCGCCTTCGAACGCCGCGCGCAGCGGCGCGGCGTCACCCGCCCGCAGCGCGTCGGCCGCCTCCAACAGCGCCCGCCCGAACGCGCGCGTCTCTTCTTCGACGTTCGCACTATTGTACCGGAGGATCTCGCCCCATATTGTATACGGAGAACGCCCCAGGCGCCGTAGTTCGCGCGCCGCCGGACCGCATGCGGCATCGGCGCTGCCCGGCGGAAGCGATGCGTTGACGCGCTGCGCGAAGAGCGTGGCGCAGATCTGCGGCAAGTGCGACGTAAGGGCTACATGCCGGTCGTGCTCCCGTGCATCGATCGCGACGGGCGTTGCGCCGAAGCCGGCGAGGAAAGTGGTTGCGCGCCCGTCCAGCTCGGCGTCGTGCGACGGAACGTAGAACCACGTTCGCTCTTTGAAGAGCGCCGCACGTGCGGCGGATGCTCCGCTGCGCTCGCCGCCCGCCATCGGATGCGTGCCGACGAAGCCGGGCAAGCCTTGAGACGCGGCCATCACCGGCGCCTTCACCGATGCGACGTCGAGAATTAGCCGCGCTCGAGCGGGTGGTGCCTCGCGCAGCGCCTCGAGTTCCGAGAGCGTCGCTTGCAGGTACGGCGCGAGCACGACGACGTCGCTATGCGCGTAGAGCTCGGCGCGCGTCACGCCTGCGTCGATCGTTTCACACGCGGACGCCTGCACCAGCGCAGCCTCCGACACGTCGTAGCCCAGCACGTGCCAGCCGTTCGCCCGCGCGCACAGCCCGATCGACGCCCCGATCAGACCGGTACCGACCACTCCGAGAACCGGCGCGGTCATGACGGTGCCTGCGTGAGGTCCGGCCGCAGCCCGATGGCGCCGTCGAGATAGACGTGCCGCACCTCCCGCTGACCGCGTTCCGTATTCACGTGCATCAGCACGCGGATGCAGCGGGGCAACGCTCCGGCAACCTCGACCTCCGTGAAGTGCAGCATCGGAACGTGCGCCCACCCGAGCTCCCGAGCGCCCAGTGCCGGAAACTGCGCGTGGAGGTCCGCCGTCACGCTGAAGAGGACCGACGCGATGTCATCGAGCTCGATATCGTTGCGCGCCACTATCTCGCGCAGAAGTCGCTTGGTCGCCACGACGATCGCCTCCGCCTCGTCGCGCTCCACGGTAATCGCGCCACGGATTCCCCGAATGACCGTCATCGGCCCGTCACCGGGCTCGGGATGGGAATCCGTCCCAATTCCGCTACGATCTCCGCGAAGTCGTCGAACGTCAACGCCTGCTCTTTGTCGCTCTTGGCCTCGGCGGGATTGGGGTGCACCTCGACCAGCAGGCCGTGCGCGCCGACAGCCTTGGCCGCGCGACACAGCGGGGCGATCCAACGCCGCACTCCGACGCCGTGACTCGGATCGACCAGCACGGGCAAGTGCGAGCGTTCGCGCAGAACCGGCACGGCCGAAAGGTCGAGCGTGTTGCGCGTCGCCGTCTCGAACGTACGGATACCGCGTTCGCACAGGATGACGTTCGGATTGCCTTCGGCCAGGATATACTCGGCGGCCCCCAGGATCTCGTCGATCGTCGCCGAGAGCCCGCGCTTGAGCAACACGGGATGCCCGGTACGTCCCACGGCCTTGAGCAGATCGAAATTCTGCATGTTGCGCGCGCCGATCTGCAATACGTCGATCTGTGATGCCATCCGCTCCACCTGATCGATCGTCATCACCTCGCTTACGGTCGGCATCCCGGTCGCACGCCCCGCCTCGGCGAGCAGCGCTACGCCGTCCCAACCGAGCCCTTGGAACGCGTAGGGGCTCGTGCGCGGTTTGAAGGCGCCGCCGCGCAGCATCACGGCACCCCGCCGCTCTACCGCGTGCGCCGTCGCGAGAATCTGCTCGCGCGACTCCACCGAACATGGCCCGGCAACGATTACGAACTCGCCGTCGCCGATACGCACGCCACCGATCTGCAACGTGCTGCCCTCCGGGTGCGCGGCTCGTGAGACGCGCGGCAGCGCTGCATCCGGTGCGACCGACGGCCGCCGCACGTGCCGCGTCTCCGCAATCCCCTCCGCAGTCGCGCGCACCGGGCCATCGTTTACGCCGATCGGTGCACCTGCGTGTGCGTCGTAGCTCCCAAGTACGACCAGCGTCTTCGCGTCGCGTTTGATGGCGGCAAGCGCCGTCGCCACGGCCGCGCCGGCGACGTCGCCGTCGAGATCGGCGTAAAACGTGTGTTCGGTGCCGTGCCCGAGGCGCGGCTTCGACTCCAGTTTGCTCAGGTTTACGCCACCCTGCGCGAGATGCTGCAAGCAGCGCGCCAGCGTACCCGGCGCGTCCTTCAAACTGAATATCAGCGAAGTCTTGCGCCGCGCCGCCGGCACGATCTGCTCGAGCGGACTGCCCTTGCGCAGATGCGGCGCGCGCACGATCAGGAATCGGGAGTACGTGTGCGGATCGTCGGCGCAGTTCGCGGCAAGTTCGATCAGATCGTACATCTGCGCGGCGGCAGCCGGCGCGAGCGCCGCGATAGTGGGATTCCCACCGCGTGCGACCTCGCGCGCCGCGACGCCGGTATCCTCGCACGGGATCGCGCGCGCTCGGGCGAGGCCCCCCAAGAACTTGCCGCACTCCGCGATCACGAGCGGATGCGCGAGCACCTCACGCACGCCCTCGAGCGCCGCACCGCGCACGCCGAGCAAACGGTGATCGGTCCGCCAGAGTACTTCCTCGAGGGGCACCAGCGCGAACTCGGCGACCAAATCGTACGCCTCGCGTACCGTGCCGCCGATCGCGTTTTCGATCGGGATCGCGCCCACCTCGGCACGCAAGCCGGCGACCGCCGTTGCGACCGCACGATAACTCGGCACGCCGAGCGTCTGCGCGTCGATCGCGCGCGCGCGCAGGTAGTGGTCGACGACCAACTGCGAGTACGCTCCATCGACACCCTGGTAAACCGCGACCGTCACCGTTCAACCTCCAAGAAGAAAACACGAAAAAACCCTCGCCGGATCGGCGAGGGCCTGCGAAACCGGGTGCTCTATCCCGTTATGCGCAAACGAACCCTAACCGGCCCGGCGGGCGGCGAAAGTAGTAATAATATGCAAACGCGAGCGAGCGATTCGTCAACATGTGCTGCCATAGAACCACGAATCCAGCGCTCTGTCAAGCTCGACCGCACTGCGGCGGCAGTACACAGCATTTTGCAGGAGAGTCTGGAACTGCCGCTGCCCTGCACGTGTTATCGCCAGATCCAAAGCGCCTTGCCACTCCCTCAAGGTTGGGAAGAGCGCCAATCTGGGCCGAAAGGCTCAACGATACGGTGGTATGTTTAGCAGGAAGTCCTCCGCTCGATAGGCAAGGCCGCGAGGCGGGTACGCCTCTCGGTGTGGGAGCGCGGTTTTTTCCCTCGACCATTGGCGATTGCCGCATTGCAAGCTCAATTAAGAAGGCTTCTATGCGTTATACCAAGCTTTTCACCGCTCTTGGGTTTCTACTGTCCATAGGTTTAGCGTCGTGTTCAGGGGGCCAATCGGTGATCCCCGGATCGCTTCGCTCCGGTACGCCAACGCTTAGCACTCATGCCGGCGTGCATACGATGAGCGCGCCTGCGGCACCATTGCCTGCGGGCAATGGTACTTGTGCGGTGTTCGATAAGAATAACCCCGCATGCACGATTGCTAACACGACGACCACGCCAGCTCCCTCCGAGCAGCCGTGTGGGGCATGCTCTGGAAACACGGGGAATCCGTTCGGCTACGGCGGGCCGAAGCCCGTCCCTTCATTGCCCCCTTGTGTCCAAACGAACTCCTGCGTCGCGATGCGAAATCCAACGAAAAGTGCCGTTTGTTATGGATCGCAGATGGAATTGGGAGATCAGTATCCGGGCAACACCACGGACTATAACCACGAGATTGTAAACATCTACCCGGTCTTTGCTAACAATCAGATCAGTACCCCACAAGTCGCGGCTTGGGAATACGTGATGGGAAGCGGCAGTGTATATTCAAGGTAGCCAAACGTTTCAGAGTTTCTGGGATAACATTGCCACCGGGTTCCTCCCATTTGTCAGTGCGTTCGAGAGTGGCGGAATATCCCCAATGAACAGCGCCCAAGCAAATGACATAGCATCGTACGTAAATTCACATAATGGCTACGTGGGGAAAACGGCCTGCTTCAAATACTGCTCCGCTCCCTCGCTGAGTTGACAGTTTGCGCTGTCGAAATCTCCCTCGCTTCGCTGCTACCGGCAGCGCTCGGTTAGGGTACGTTGGCTCGGCGCTACGCGCCGGCGGGTCGCGCACGACCCGA
>JAKAPQ010000086.1 GCA_021806945.1 bacterium
GACCACCTTCATTCTGCCCACCGAGATGTACCCCACGCAGGTGCGTGCCTTCGGGGCTGGCTTTGCTGCTGCCATCGCTAAGATCGGGGCCACGCTGAGCGTATTCCTCTTGCCAGTCATCCAGGCAAATTTGGGCGTACCCATAGTGCTCATCCTGATGAGTATTGTCAGCCTGCTCGGTCTGTTCTTCACCTATATCTTCCGCGTACAGGGCCGTGGGCTTACGCTGGAGGAACACCACATCCCAGAGTCGCCCTAGGGGCCTGTCGGAGTCGAGCACGTTTCCGTCTTTGGGCCGCCTTTTGCCCGAATAGTTGCCGTTGCCATCGCCGTGCGCGAACGTCCTCCTAGAGTTTGTCGCCGGCTGCGCGGTGCAGCGCCGCGGCGGCGATATCGAAACGTGCCTGCGCGCGCAGCACGGCTTCTCTGGCGTTTGCGCTAACCGCTAACGCATCGAGAACTTCGAGTTGGATCCCTTTGCCGGAGCGCTGACGCAGCTGCGTTACCTGCAACGTCTTTTCGGCGTCGACGAGTCCGGTTTGCGCGGTCTCCACGTTGCGCCGCGCAGCCTCGAGTTCGCGCCAGGCATTGGCAACGTCGCGCCGCACCGACAACTCGCGCCGTTCCAACTCGATCCGCGCCTTGGCGAGTTCCGCATCCGCTTGCGCGACGGCAGCGCCCCGCGCGCCGCCGTCCATGAGGGGCAATGAGATCGTAACGCCGATCTGCGAACCGGCCGCGCCGAGCGGAGGCGCCGAGGTTCCGTTGTAGGTTTGGGCGGAGAGCATGGCCAGCGGAGCGTAGGCCGTCTTCGCCACGCGCAGTGTGGATTCGGCGGCATCGACGCGCAAACGCGCGGCCGCGATCTCCGGGCGCCGCCGTAAGGCACGCGCGGCAGCCGAGGGAAGCGTATCGTCGAACGGCTGCGGATCGAGACCGTCGGCGAGCGTCATTCGCGATCGCAGACCGAGATCGAGCAGGGTCAAGAGGTCGTTGCGCGCCTCGTCCCGTTGTGCGCCGGCATCCTCCTCCGCCTGCTCGGCATTCGCTAGAGCGGCGCGTGCCTGGGCCAGCACGTAGGTTGCGGCTTTGCCCGCGCGCATGCGCAACTCCACCACGCGCACGTTTTCTCGTTGTTCGGAAACGTCGGTTTTGCGGGCAGCCGCGACGGACGACGCGAGCAGGGCCAGATCGTACGCCTGCACCGCCGCAAACGCGGCGTCGTTGGTTGCTGCAGACAGATCTTCCGATACCGCCGCGGCGGAAAAGCTGCCGGCGCGAGCCTGCGCCGCTGCGGGAAGGTTCACGAGCGGAATCGCGAGCGATGCGCCGGCGTAGGTTTGGCGCGCAACCGGCATCCCAAGCTGAGGCATGTTCACAGCACTTGCCGTTCCCGCAACTGAAAGTTGGGGCAGGATTCCGGCCCGGTCTCCGCGCGCCGCCGCGGAGGCCGCCCGCGCATCCGCGCGCGCGATGCGTACCTCAAAGCCCTGGCTGGTTACGAGCGCTATCGCCTGCGCGCGCGTAAGCGGCCCGTTCCATATCTGCGCAGGCTGCGAATCCGCCAAGGCCGTGCCCGAGAGCAACGCGACGAGTACGGCGACCGACGCCGCCTTACGCATCGCGCGGCTCCGTCGCAGGCCCGGCGCGCCGCGCCCTCCACCAAAGACCGAGATCGTCCAGACTCGCGTGCAGAACGGGAACGACCAAGAGCGTGAGCACCGTGGAGATGGTCAGGCCGCCGATGATCACGGTCGCAAGCGAAGAATATGCGTCAAGGCCGGTCTTTGGGAAGAACGCGACGGGAACGAGTACGACGACGCTTACGATCGTCGTCATCAGGATTGGCCGCAGACGGATCGGGCCGGCTTCCAAAATTGCGGCGTCGCGTTCCATGCCGTCCTTACGCTTGCGGACGATCAGATCGAGCAGGAGAATCGCATTGCTCACGGCCATTCCGTTCGCGACCACGATGCCGAGAATCGAAACCGTCGAGAAGTTCTGGTGCGCCAGCAGCAAGGCGCCGAAGATACCGAGAAGTTCCAGCGGGATCGCGAACAGCATCTCCAGCGGCCGCACGAAGGAGCGAAACTGCGCGACGAGCAGCAGGAAGACGAAGACGATCGCGAGCTTCATGACATCGATGAGGTGCGCGAAGCTCGACGTCATCTCGGTCATGTCGCCGCGTAATTCGATGCCGTAGCCGACGGGGAACGAAATGTGCGCAAGCGCGCCGGTCTCCACGCTCGTCTCAAGCGTCATCGTTCCCGGACCGCCCTTGCGATAGTAGCCGAGCACCGAAACCGTACGCTGTAGATCGTGGTGCTCGATCAGCGTCGGACCGACCGAGCGCTCGATGCGTGCCACTGCGCGCAGCGGCACGACGACGCCGCCCCGACCGACGATCTGCACGTTCGAAAGATCGCCCGTCACGTTGCGCTCCCGCCGCGCATAGCGAACCAAAATCGTGTCGTGACGGAGATTCTCCGGATTGAAGTACTGCGTCGTCAGGCCGCCGTGCGTCGCGTAATACGCCTGCGACAGAACGTCCTCCGGCGTGAGCCCGAGCTGCGAGGCCCGGGTCCGGTCGACGATCGCTCGTTCTTCGGGCTGCTCGAGCGCCGACGAGGTGCCCACTTGTACCAGACCCGGAACGCCGCGGGCGATCGCCGCGACCTGTCCGGCGAGCTCGTGCAACTCGACCAGGTTTGGACCGTAAACCAGCAGATCCACCGGGGCGGCGGTCGTCGACATCACGTCGCTGCCCATCGCTTGCAGCGCAACGCGGCGCAGCCCCGGGACCGTTTGCGCCGTTTGCTTGTAGACCGCGTCCATGACCTGCCAAATCGTCCGCCGGCGTTGCCCCTTCGGAGTGAGCGTGATTAGAAACGAGGCGGCATCGACGCCGTTCATCGCCTGCCCCGTGAAATATGTCCCGCTGGTCTGCTCGCCGATCTCCGCCGATACTTTCTGCACCTCAGGCTGCGCGAGCAGGATGCGCTCGAACTCCTCCGCCTTCTTGCGCATCGCGGCGAAGGAGGTGCCGGGATCGGCTTCGAGATACGCGCTTGCCTGGCCGGTGTCGGCGAGCGGCATCATCTCGCTTCCGATGAACGGGAAGAGCGCGATGCCCAGGTAGGTTGCAATCGCGGCTCCGGCCAGCACCGTAACGCGGTTGCGCAGACTCCACCGCAACGCAGAACCGTAGCCCGTCTCGAGGCGCGCGAGCCCGCGATGTGCGGGCGCGAGGATCTTCGCAACCGCAACGTCTAGATGCGTCCGCCACGCCGGCGCCAGCCCCGCCCCGTAAAAGAGGTGAGCGGCCAGCAGCGGCGTGAGCGTTACCGAAACCAGGAGCGACGCGAGCAGCGCGAAGATGATCGGCCAGACCAAGCCGACGAACATGATCTGCGTGATGCCGCCGCTGGTCATCAGGGGGAAGACCGCCACGATCATCACGCCGGTCGCCGCGGCGATCGGCAGGATGACTTCCAGGGTCCCGTCCACTGCAGCTTGGGCCGGGGGTTTGCCTTGCGCGAGCTGCCGGTGAACGGAGTGAATGACAACGATGGAGTCGTCCACGAGCCGCCCGATCGCCAGCAGCAGGCCGACGAGCGTCGAACTGTTGATCGAAAAATCCATCGGCGCGAAAAGAAGTATGGCGATGCCGAGGCAGGTCGGGATCGACGTCATGACGATGAGCGTCGCGCTCACGTCTTCGAGGAAGATCAAGAGCACGAGGCCTGCCAGCACGACGCTGACGAGCAACTCCTCGTACATGTTGCGCTGCAGAGCCGAGACGAAACGCGCGTTGTCGTAGGCGGGGGTGAACTTCAGCCCGGGATGCGCCCGTTCGATCCCGGCGATGCGCCGCATGACCGCCGCAATCACGCCCGGCGAACTCGCCGTCGGATTCTCGATCACCGAAACTTCGACTGCGGGCTTCCCGTTGAACTCGTATGCGGAACGCTGCTCTGCCGGGCCGTCAACCACGCTGGCGACGTCTCGAAGGTAGACGGTACGCCCGCCGAGCGTTGCGAGCGGATAAGCGAGCATCTGCGAAGCCAGCGTTACGCGGTTAGGCCCGAGCACGAGCGTCTCCCGAGATCCGCCGGTGATGGTTCCCGCCGACCGGCTGATATTCTGCCGGTCGATCGCGTCCTTGACGTCGAGCAGCGAGAGGCCGTACGACGCGGCTTTGCTCCGGCCGACGATAACCTTCAGCTGGCGCTCGCGCCCGCCGAAGACCTGCACCGTCTTGACGTCCGGCACCGTCTTCAGATCTCTGACGACTTGGTTCGCGGCGAACTGACGCAGATCGAGCGGGTTCCACCCGGCGCCGGTAACGGCGAGCTGGAGGACCGGCGTGTTGAGCGGGTCTACCGGAATGACCCATGAGGGCTTGAGATTCGCCCGATCGTACGGCAGATCGGCCTGCGCCTGCTGCACGAGTTGCTGCACGTCCACGAGCGCGCGGCGCATATCGTAGCCGTAATGGAACTGCAGCGTGACGATCGAAAGGCCCGGCTGCGATATTGACTTGACGTAGCGGACGCCCTGCAGATCGGTCATCCGCTCTTCCATTGGTTTGGAGAAGTACGTCTCGACGTCTTGCGGAGAGTAGCCGAGGACCATCGTGACGACGGCGATCTGCGGGCTCTCGACGTAGGGCATCATGCGCGTCGGAAGAACGAAGAGCGCGCTCGCAATCGCAGCCGCAACCAGCCCGATGTAAAGGGCCATAACCGCGTGCGGGTTGCGCAGCGCCCAGGCCGGAACCGAGAACTTGCCGTTCACGAGCGCGCCCGCACCCGCGCTATCGGCTGACCTTCCTGCAGATTCTGCGCGCCTTGCACGACGACCAGATCTCCGCGTTTCAACGCGCCTTTCACCGACGCTTGCCGGCCGTCATCGTAGAGTACCGCAACCGGGATGCGATGAGCGGTGCCGCGGACCTCCGTCCAGACGGAGGCATCGCCGGCGCCTCCAACGACCGCGCCGGACGGCACTTGCAGCGCCCCCTTCATCTGCGCCCAGTGCGCCTCGATCGTAACGCTTGCGTACGTGCCGGGCCGCAAGCGGTCGCCGGGATTGGCGACGACGGCCTCAACGATTGCCGTGTGCGTCGCCGGATCGGCAGCCGGCTGCACGGAGGTCACGCGCGCGCGTATCGTCGCACCGCCGTCGACCGTCGCGTCGAACCGCGCTCCGACGGCGATGCCGCGCAGATACTCCTGCGCGACGTTCGCCGCGATGCGAACCTCCTTCACGACCGCGATCCGAAGCACCGGCATCCCGGCCTGCACGGTGCTGCCCGGATCGACCAGCCGCTTCACGACGACGCCATCGTCCGGCGCGACAAGGCGCGTGTACCCGGCCAGCGCTTCTTGGGCGGCCGCGCTCGAAGCCGCTGCGGCCGCGCGTTCTCGCGCCGCTTGCGCCTGCGCTCGCGTGATCGAAACTTGAGCGTTCGCGTCGGCCAGCGCCTTGCGCGCCGCTTGCGCGGCCGAGAACGCCGCCGTAGCCTGGGCGCGCTCGTCCGTGAACTCCTGCCGCGATACGGCACCGTGCGCGAGCAGGAACCGCTCGCGCGCCAGCTCGCCGCGCCAGTAGCGCGCTTGCTCTTCTCTCGCGGTCAACTCCGCCCGCGCGATCGCAACGCCGTTGGGCGCGCTTTGGCGCGCTGCGATGCTTGCGGCGCGCGCCGAGGCGAGGTCCGATTGCCAGCCGGCGCGAGCCGCCGCCGCCTGCGCCGTCAGATCCGGTTCGTCGAGAACGGCGACGACCTGGCCGGCGCTGACGAGATCGCCGTTATAGACGAAGACGTCTCTTAGGACGCCGGCCGTTCTGGCCGCAACGTCCTGCATGTAGTACGCTTCCACCACGCCGGGTACCGTGACGTGACGATCGGCGCCGGCCGCGCGCACGAGCGCGAGTGTGACTGGGATGGGAGCGGTCCCCGGCACGTCTGACATCGCGGCCATATCCATCGCCGGCGGTGCGAAGCGATTCTGCAGAATGGCGGCCCCAAGAATAACTACTAACGCAATCGCGGCGAGGAGGATCGTCGTTGGAGCGAACCACTGCGGTTTCGAGCCGCGGCGCTCGGCCTCTCGCGCGAACTGGAACGCAGCGATAGCCGCGAGCGCAAAAAGAATCGCCAGCGCATACGCCGCTGTCTGCCAGACGCCCGCTTGCCCCGCGCTCATCGAAGACGCGCCGCCATGCGCGCGCCATAACGGCTAAGATACTTGGCACTTCCGCACAAAGTAACGCCGGTGCGAGCGTCAAACACGATGCCCGCCCATCGTGCAGGTCGCGAGGTCGAGGAGCATCGCAACTACGGGGAAAAAGCCGAACGCAGCGACGGCTGCGAGCGACGCGAGAGCGGGTGCGCGCTGCGCGCCGCTTGCGGGCGGAGCGCCGGCCACGCCGAGCAGCCGCTCCACGCGCTCTCCGAGGCGCTCCGGCCGGCCGTGCAGCGCCACCGACGATTGCGGCGCGCCGGCGCCTTTGGCGATCGCGACGATCGCGCTCGCGAGATCGATGCGATCCGAGCCGCGTACCGCACGCCGATCGGCCGCCACTTCGCGCGCGTCGCAATACATCCGCACCGCATCCGACACCTTCAACGGGAAGAGTTCCGTAAAAAAGTCGACGATCGCGCCAATCAACGGATCGAAGCGCCGCACGTGCGCCGCTTCGTGCGAGAGCGCCGCACGCAACTCGCCCTCGGACAACAAGCCGAGCGTACCGTGCGAGACGAGCACGACCGGGCGGAAAGCGCCCGCCACCGCGCACAGCGCGCCTGGCGTCGCAACTTCGCGCACCGCGACGCCGAGCTCGCGCCCGATTCGCGCGACGGCCGGCGAGGCGGGCAACGCGGCGCGAAGCAGTGCCCGCACCTCGGCATGCCGCCGCCAGGAAACGACGGCCGCGCGAGCGATCGCGAACGCGGCGAGCGTGGCGAGCACTGCGAACGCCACGCGAGCACCAGCCCCGCGACCGCGATGGCAAAGAACGCGCCGCCCGGAAGCGCCGCGGCAGCGGCCGCGAGCGGCGCCTGCCACCCGGGGTCACCCTCCAGCCGCCGCAGCATCGCGACCACCCGGCGCACGGCCAGGTACGTGCCGGGCGGAACGATCAGCAGCGCGCAAAGCGAGCCAAAGAGCGCACCGGAAAGCAAACATTGCGCGACGGCTTGCGTCATATCGCTCACGAGCCGCGCTCCCGCTTCTTGCGTGCGATCAACTCTTCGAGCGCCGCGACGGTCGCTTCGTCGACTCCAAGTTCGTCGACCAGATGCGCCAAAAGCGGACCGCCGCGAGCCACGACCGGGCGCACGAAAGCGCGCATCACGCCGCGCTCGGCCTCCGCGCGCGAACGCACCGGCACGTACTCGTACGCCCGGCCGGCGACACGCCGGCGCAAATGGCCCTTCTCCCCAAGGTTCGTGAGGATCGTCTTGACGGTCGAATAGGCGAGCTTGCGGCGACGACCGGCATTGAGCGACTCCAGCGTATCGCCGACCGTCAGCCAGCCGCCCCGCGCCCAGAGAACGTCCATCACGCGGGCCTCCAGCGGCCCGAAGCCGAGATCGAAGTCCTGAACGCTACGTTCGCGCGGCGACGTCATATGTTAAGCACCTTAGCAGAAACCGGGTCCGCGGTAAAGCCCGCAACGTCAGTCTACGCCTGGGCGAAGAACCTTCCGCGAACGACTTGAGAATCTGCCAAGCGGGCAGCCACGCCTGGCCGCTGCCGGAAGCCGGTGGTGCCAAGGGCCGGAATCGAACCGGCGACACCGTGATTTTCAGTCACGTGCTCTACCGACTGAGCTACCTTGGCAAGGTGACCGACCTTGGTTCCACGCGCGGGGCCGCTCCCCTTGTGACGTGACGGGCGCGCGCACGGAGGTTCGCGCACGCGTCACGTTACTCGAACTCGGCGTCGAATAGATACGAGCCTGCAACGGGGCGGCAGTTCTCCAACTGGGGCGCATACGTCGACGATCGCGCGGCCCGCAGCGCCGCCTGGTCGAGCAGCACATTCCCGCTCGAACGGTAGATCCGCAAGGCGACGACGGCGCCCGTCGCCGACAAGCGTACTTCGACGCTGGTTGCCCCGGTTATCCCTTCGTCGCGCGCCGCTTGCGGCTCGTCGAGCAGGGCGACGTTCAGCGCCGTCGCCGCCACGTTCGGAACGGCGCAGGATGGCGTGGGGCTAGGCGTGCCGGCGGCCGGCGGCGCACTCGGCGAGCCGGAGGCAACCGTCGCCGGTCCGGCAGGCGGTGCCGGCGTGCCGGCGACGACGAGCCCTCCGACGCCGCGCGTAGAGCGGCGCAAGTAGTGAAGACGCACCGGATGGGATACGCGGTGCGCGGCGACGACTATCCTGGCCGCTCAGCGACAACTATCTTGGCCGCTGCGGAGCGGGTAGCAGTATAGGTTCGCGGCTTTCGGAAGGAGGTTGGGTGCCCTCCTTCTTTCCCCGTCGTCCTTCTTTGAAAAAGCAGTAGCAGCAGTCGTGCTGTGGGCAGGGTGGATGAGCCCCCGGCTTGTTATAACCTGCTGCTTGTGGGGCTCATCCACGCTGTCCACAGCGGTGGCGGTGGATTTCGGTTTTGCACCAGCGCGTGGTATCGATTAACGAGATCTGATGCTGCGTGCGCTGCGGCGGATCGTTTGGCAGATTTGAAGTCGAGTGGCGCGAGGGAATCTCACCCTCGCGCTCTCTTAGAACCGTACGTGAGCCTCTCAACTCATACGGCTCCGACCATCAAGCCGATTTCTGAAACGCTGCCCAGTGCGCGAAGAGATCGGGT
>JAKAPQ010000087.1 GCA_021806945.1 bacterium
CCGACCTGCGCGTCGGCGATTACGTGGTGCACGCCGTGCACGGCATCGGCCGGTACCTCGGGCTTCGCACGGAGACGATCCTCGGCGCGACGCAAGACTATCTCGATCTGCGCTACGCCGGCACCGATCGCATGCTCGTGCCGGTCACGCAGATGCATCAGGTGCAGAAGTACAGCGCGAGCGAGGGAGGGACGCCGCGCCTCTCCAAGATGGGCGGCGCCGACTGGGCGCGCGCCAAAGCGCGCGTCGCGGAGTCGGTCGCGAAGATCGCGGACGGCTTGGTGCTGCTCTACGCCGAGAGAGAACTCGCGCGCGGGCATGCGTTCGCGCCGGATACGCCGTGGCAGAGCGAACTCGAAGAAGCGTTTCCATACGAAGAGACGCCCGATCAGATGAAGGCGATTCTCGAGACCAAGGCCGACATGGAACGCGCGCGGCCGATGGACCGCCTGGTCTGCGGCGACGTCGGCTACGGCAAGACGGAAGTCGCGATTCGCGCGGCGTTTAAGGCCGTCGCCGACAAGAAGCAAGTCGCAGTGCTCGTGCCGACGACCCTGCTCGCCAACCAGCACTACCGCACGTTCAGTTCGCGCTTTGCCGGCTTCCCGATGCGCATCGAAGAGATCTCGCGCTCGAAGAGCAGGCAAGAACAGCGCGCCATCCTCCAAGCGCTGGCGGAGGGGAAGATCGACATCGTCGTCGGAACGCACCGCCTGCTGCAGAAAGACGTGGCGTTCGCCGACCTCGGGCTGATCGTCGTCGACGAAGAGCAGCGCTTCGGCGTGATGCACAAGGAGCGCCTCAAGCAGTATAAAGCGAGCGTCGACGTCCTGACGCTCTCGGCCACGCCGATTCCGCGCACGCTGCACATGTCGCTGGTCGGCGTACGCGATCTCTCGCTCATCCAGACGGCACCGCGCAACCGCATGTCGATCAAGACCGTGGTCGTGCCGGCGGGCGACGCGGTGGTGCAACGCGCGATCGCCGCCGAGCTCGATCGCGGCGGCCAGGTGTATTACCTGCACAACCGCATCGAATCGATACAAGCCGTGCGCAACGCGCTAGCGCAGTTGGTTCCGCGCGCGCGCATCGGCATCGGCCACGGGCAGATGACCGAGGCGGAGATCGAGCCGGTGATGGGAGCGTTCATCGAAGGCGAGCTCGACGTATTGGTTGCCACCACCATCATCGAGAACGGCATCGACATCCCGAACGTCAACACGATCGTGGTGAGCGACGCCGATAAATTCGGGCTCGCGCAACTCTACCAACTGCGCGGGCGCGTCGGCCGCTCGAACCATCAGGCGTACGCATATCTGCTCTACCAAGCGCACAAGTCGCTGAGCGAGGAGGCCAAGGCGCGCCTCGAAGCGATCCGCGAGTTTACGCATCTGGGCAGCGGTTTGCAGATCGCGATGCGCGATCTCGAAATTCGCGGCGCCGGCAACTTGCTCGGCGCGGCGCAGTCCGGCTTCATCGCGTCGGTTGGCTTCGATACGTACTGCCAACTGCTGGCCGAAGCGATCGCGCGGCGGCGCGGCGAGCAAGCTGCGCTTGAAGACCGGCGCGAAGCCGTCATCGACGTGAAGATCGACGCGTTCATTCCGAACGACTACATCGCGCAGGTCTCACAGAAAATTGCGGTCTACCAGCAGCTCGCGAAATCGCGCAGCGAGGCCGGTGTCGAGGAGATCGCCGCGGGCCTGCGCGACCGCTTCGGCCCGCTGCCCGAACCGCTCGCGAATCTGATCGAGATCACCAAGCTGCGCACGGTCGCGCTGCAGAAGCACGTCACGCGCGTGATCGTCGACGAGAAACGCCTCACGCTAGGCGTCGGATCGGGCTTCGAATTGCAGCCCAGCGCCATCCCGAAGCTGCAGTCGCTTACGCGCAACCGGTTCCGTTTCGGCGAAGGGAAGGTTCTTGTCGATCTGCCGGGGCTCGCACCGGGGCAGCGCCCCGAAGCGCTCTGGATGCCGCTGCTGCGCGGCCTTCTCGCCGCGATGTAGGAGGCGAGCAGGAGCCACCTGTAATTAGAGGAGCCGGGGCGCTGGGCGCGAACTCGCCGACGGTTGCGGATGGCTCAGCGCCTTCGCAGTTTTTACGCTTACGATACGATTTTTCCAGTTTGGAGCGGATAATGCCGAAAGCCACCCGCCCGATTGCGGGCCTCGCCACTGCACTGTTGACCGTCGCGCTCGCCTCGTGTTCGGGCGGCGGCAGCGTCGTCACCGTGAACGGTCAAGCGATCAGCCACGCTACGTTCGATAAAAAGCTCGAGAACAACCCCGTTTCGCGAAACATTCTGCAGCAGGAGGTGATGAATCTTCTGATCGACCAGTATGCGACGCAAAACCACATCACGATCACGCCCGCGCAGATCGACAAAGTCGAGAACCAGTACAAGGCACAGTATCCTCCGGGCCAATTTGACGCGTTGCTGACGGCGCGTGGGCTCACCGAAAAGGACGTGCGCAATCTGATCCGCCGCCAGTTGGTCCTCGACCAGGCGGTCGGCGGGAACATCACGATTCCGGAGTCGGCCGTCGCCGCGTTCTTTAAGAAGAATCACGCCGCGTTCGACGTACACGCCGAGGTGAAGGCACGCCACATTCTCGTTCCGGACCTCGCGACGGCCCAGAAGATCGAAGCCGACCTCAAGGCAGGCCAGCATTTCTCGGCGCTGGCCAAGCAGTATTCGCAGGATCCTGGCAGCCGCACGAAAGGCGGCGAGCTCGGCTGGTTCCGCCGCGGGCAGATGGTCCCGTCGTTCGAGAAGTACGCCTTCTCCGCGCCGATCGGCCAGATCAGCCCGCCGGTCAAGTCGGCGTTCGGTTACCACATCATCCAGGTCCAGGCACGCAAGCCCGGAAAGAAGGCGACGCTCGCGAGCGCGCACGACCAGATCGTGCAGACTCTGCGCCAGCAACAGGAAGCGCCGCTGGTGCAGCCGTTCCTGGCTTCGCTGCAGCAGAAGGCGAAGATCGTCGTGAACGACCCGGCCTTCGCGTCGCTCTTCCCGACGCCCGCGCCGCTGCCGTCGGCCGCACCCGCGGCACCCGCCGCGCCGGCACCCGCCGCGACGCAATAGCGCGACTCGCTACCGCGTGGTAGAAAGGGCTCCGGCGCTTGCCGGGGCCCTTTGCATTGCGAGGCGAATACGGCGTCCGTACATGCTGGTTCGAATCGTGGGATTGGGCCCGGGCGATCCCGCTCTGCTGACGCTCGGAAGCCTCGACGCGCTGCGGGAGACCGGGCGCGCCGTCACGCTCATGGCGCCGCGCGAGCTCACCAAGTATCTCGCCGGCCACGGCGTGGAGATCGTGCGCGATGCCGCCGGCGACGCACCGCTCGTCGTGCGCGGCAGCGCCGGAGCGATCGACGCGTTCGTCGCCCGCCTCCTCGCGATAACGACGACGGAGGGAGGGGGGATCGCGATTGGGGTGCTGGGGAATCCGCTCTCGGATTTTCCGGGGCTGCCGCTTTTGCTGCGAGCGCTCGAACGCGGGGGCGCGCGCACCGAGATCGTGCCCGGGATGCCGCGCGCCACGCTTTCCTCGGCGATCAACATGCCGCTGCTTCCGCTCCCGCCCGCGTCGGAGCACCGCAGTTGGAACGATCTCGTCGAGATCATGGCGCGGCTGCGCGGCGCGTGCCCGTGGGACCGCGAGCAGACGCATCGCACGCTCGTGCCCTACCTCATCGAAGAGACGTACGAAGTCGTCGAAGCGATCGAAGCGGCGGATCTCGACGGCCTGTGCGAAGAGCTCGGCGATCTGCTGCTGCAGATCGTCTTCCACGCGCAGCTCGCGGCCGAAACCGGCAAGTTCACTATCGCCGACGTAATCGACGCGCTTTCGAACAAGATGATCCGCCGCCACCCGCACGTCTTCGCCGGCGCGGTCATCGAAGACGTGGACGCGCAGTGGCGCAACTGGGAGCAGCTCAAATCCCAAGAGAAGACCGGGCGGCAGCGCAAGAGCCGGCTCGACGGTATCCCCGTGCATCTCGGCGCCCTGCAGCGCGGCCAACGCATGCAAGAGAAGGCGGCGCGCGTGGGCTTCGACTGGCCGTCGCCGAGCCGCGTGCTCGAGAAGCTCGTCGAAGAGCTCGCCGAACTCGCCGAAGCACGGCGAGAAAATCAGGACGACGCGCACGTGCGCGAAGAACTCGGCGACGTCTTCTTCACGCTCGTCAACCTATCGCGCTCGCTCGGCATCGACGCCGAAACCGCGGTACGCGAAGCGAACGACAAATTTTACCGGCGGTTCTCGTTCATGGAACGCCGAGCCGCGCAGGACGGCAAGGCCCTCTCCGATATGTCGCTCGACGAACTCGAGGAACTATGGCAACTAGCAAAGATTCAAGCAGCCTGATTCGGGTGCGCATGAGCGCACACGACGCGCACTACGGCGGCAATCTGGTCGACGGCGCGCGCATGCTCGCGCTCTTCGGCGACGCCGCAACCGAATTGCTCGTCCGCATGGACGGCGACGAGGGCTTGTTCGTCGCGTACGACGGCGTAGAGTTCCTCGCACCGGTCTACGCCGGCGATTACATCGAAGCCGAAGGCCGCATCGTCGGCGTCGGCAACACCTCGCGCACGATGGCGTTCGAGGCGCGCAAAGTCATTGCGGCGCGCACCGACGTAAGCGAAAGCGCGGCCGACGCGCTCGATCCGCCCATCGTCGTCTGCCGCGCATCCGGAACCTGCGTCACCCCCAAAGGCAAGAAGCGCATCGCGTGAACGTGCTTGCCGTCTTTGCCGCAGAGAGCCCGCGGGTCAGCGAAGAACCGCGGTAGAAGGCGTCGTGAACGTCGTGGTGCGCCATCTCGGCGATCCGCAGGCGGAAGAAGACGTGAGACAATACGCACTGTTAGGCCATATGGAGTGCGGCACCGAACGTTAGATGAGGCGTTCGTGGGTCTTGTGCTTCCAGACGAAGCGGTAGTAGATGTATTGGAGGAGTAGACCGATGCAGAAGCTGATGGGGTAACCCATCCAGACGCCGTCTAGACCGATGCGGCGCATGAAGAAGTATGCGACCGGCACTTCGACGCCCCAGATCGTGAAGATGCCGAGCGCGGTCGGCCAAAATACCGTGCCGCTGCTGCGCATGATGCCGCTCAGCACGCTCGTGTTTCCGAAGACGACGTAGCCCCACAGCGTAATCATCAGGAGCCGGTGCGCGATCTCGAGCGTGTGCGCGTCGGTGATGAACCACCCGAGCAGCGACCACGCGAACGTGTAGCAGAGCCCGATGATAACCACGCCGGTGACGTAGTTCATGCCGACGCCGGCGCGCACCACGCTGCCGAGCCGGTCTTCGCGGCGCGCCCCGATGCACTGCGCGCCGAAGATCGACGCGGTGATGCCGATGCTGAGCGCCGGAAACTGGACGTAACTGGCAACCTGGTTCACCGCGCCGTACGCGGCCGTAGCCGAGGAGCCGAAACGGTTGACGAACGAGAGCACGGCGATCTCCGCGAGCGAGACCGTGATCATCTGAACGCCCGCCGGTATGCCGATCCGAACGACCGTCGAGAAGATCTTCCAGTCGATGCGCATATCGCGTAACATCTCGAGATCGAAGCGCAGCGGATGGCGCGTACGGTGCAGGTAGCCCAGCAGCGCGGCGAATGCGGCGAGTTGCGCGACGAACGAGGCCACGGCCGCGCTGGCCACGCCGAGGTGCGGCAAGCCGAACCAGCCGGCGATAAACGCGGGCGTGGCTACGAGTCCGATCGCGGTGCTCAGCAGCAAGAAATAGAGCGGCGTCTGCGAATCGCCGGTGCCGCGCAGGAACGTGGTATAGACGAGATAGGGAAAGAGCACGGGAGCGGTCACGAAGACGATGCGGGCGTAGAGATCGGAGTCGTGCAAGATATTCGCCGGCGTTCCGAGCAGCCCGAGCAGGTCGGGAGAGAAGGCATAGCCGGCCACACCGACGAGAATGCTGAGCGCGACCGTCGCGCCGAGCGTCGTGCCGGCGACCTTCTTGACGCCGTGCTCGTCCCCAGCGCCGAACGCTTGGCCGATGAGGACGGTGCTGCCGCTCGCGATGCCGATCAAGAACGATATGAGGAGAAAGACGATCGGGAAGATCGCCGAAACGGCCGCCAGCGCGAGCACGCCGATCATGCGCCCGAGGTAGATGCTGTTGAGCGTCTGCGAGATCGACTGCAAGACGTTGCTCAGCATCAACGGCGCGAGGAACACGAGGAAGAGCCGCCACATCGGGCGGCTCTCATCGAAGACGTCGATTCGGCCGCCCGGGCGCCGAGCGGCTGGGCTTGCGGCCATCCCCGCTCGTTAGGCGCGCCAGCGCGTATCTCATTGTGCGCGCCGCGGGGGAGCGGTGCCGCTCTGGGCGAACCCAGCCTGCAGCACCATGCGGCTCGATAAGTTCATGAAGATCGCGCGGCTCTCGAAGCGGCGCAGCGAAGCACACGAGGCGCTCGAGCACGGCCGCATTACGAAGGACGGGCGCGCGCTCAAACCCGGCTACCAGGTGCGGCCGGGCGACGTGCTCGAGATCCACTACGCGACGAAATACGTGACGGTTCGCGTGCGCGAAGTTCCCCTGCGCCTCACGCCGCGCCTTACGCCGAGCAATCTCTACGAGGTCCTCGACCAGCGCCGCGACGAGCCCTCCGAATGGGTGTGAACTCCTCGTTTTCTGCCGATGCGAAGGACGCGCTCGCGCGCGACGTGCCGGAGGCGCCGCATTGCCGCGAGGCGCTGCTTGCCGGCCTCGCCGTATACGGGTGCGGCGCCGGTGCGAACGCGTTCGTCACGCATCGCAACGCCGTCGCACGCCTCTTTCGTTCGCTCGCGCTGGACGAACGCCGCAGCATCGTGAAGGTGGCCGACGCTCGCCTGATGCGCGCCGTCGGCTACCGCATCGACGTCCCCGAACGCCTGCGCGCGATACCGCCGAAACCGATGCACAAATGCGATCGCGTGATGGAGATTCGCGGCGCCTTTCTCGCCTGCGGTTGCGTATCGGCCGGCAGGCAAGGCTACCACCTCGAGTTCGTGCTGCGCGACCGCGAGCGCGCCGAGCGCCTGGCGTGGATGCTGCGCGCGCTCGCGCTTCCGCCCAAACGGATGGAACGCAAACACCGCAACGTTCTCTACTATAAGGACTTCGAGGCGATCGTGGACGTGCTGACCATCGTCGGAGCGCACGGCGCGGTGCTGCACCTTTCCGATATTCACGCGCTGAAAGAGACGAAGAACCGCATCCACCGGCTGGTGAACACGGAGGCCGCCAACCTCGAGCGCACGGCCGCCGCGGCCGCCGCCGCCTGCCGCACGATCCAGTACGTGGAGAGCGCCTACGGGCTGCGCAACGTCAGCCCGGTACTGCGGGAGATCGCCGCGCTGCGCCTGGCCCATCCGGAGGAGAATCTGGCCGAGCTCGGGCGCCGCTGCAACCCGCCGGTCGGGAAACCGACGGTCAACAGCCGGCTCGCGGCCCTCACGCGCCTCGCGGCACGCCTGCAGCGGGGCCGCGAGAGCCGAACTTCCTTGCGCGATTGAGAATGAGCCGGGCAGTTCGAGGGCGTAAAAGCCGGAGTCTGTTCTTCAACGGAGATGCACATGCGTATCGGGATCAACGGCTTCGGCCGCATCGGTAGAAATTTTGCAAAATCGCTCATCGCGCGCCACCCCGGCATCGAGATCGCGGCCGTCAACGATCTGACGAGCGCGGCCGAGTGCGCGCACCTCTTCAAGTACGATTCGAACTATGGAACCTATGGCGGGCACGTCGCCGCCGACGGCGATAAGATCGTCATCGGCGAGCGGCGAGTCGCCGTGCTCGCCGAGCGCGACCCGGCGAAGATACAGTGGCGGCAGCTCGGCGTCGACGTCGTGATCGAATCGACCGGCCTCTTTACCGACGCGAGCCGCGCGCGCGCGCATATCGACGGCGGCGGAGCGCGCAAAGTCCTGATCTCGGCACCGGCGAAGGGCGAAGACCTCACGATCGTACTGGGCGTCAACCACGCACGGTACGATCCCGAAAAGCATCACGTCATCTCGAACGCATCGTGCACGACGAACTGCCTAGCCACCGCGGTCAAACCGGTCGTCGATTCTTTGGGCTGGGTCAAAGGCTTCATGTCGACGATTCACTCCTACACGAACGACCAGAACATCCTCGACGCCCCGCACAAGGATCTGCGCCGCGCGCGCAACGCCGCGACCAACATCATACCCACCTCGACCGGCGCCGCCAAGGCGCTCTACCTGACGATACCGGAGGTCGAGGGCACGTTCGACGGCTTCGCGCTGCGCGTTCCGACGCAGACCGTCTCGATGGTCTATCTGGTCGCGCAAGTCAAGAAAGAGACGACGAAGGACGAACTCAACGCGATCCTCAAGCGCGCGGCCGAGGGAGAGCTCAAAGCGTACGTGCGGTATTGCGACGAAGATCTCGTCTCGAGCGATTTCAAGCATTCGCCGTACAGCTCGATCGTCGACGCCAAACTCACCGGCGCAAACGGCGACCTGGTGCAGATCGCAGCGTGGTACGACAACGAATGGGGGTACTCGTGCCGCCTCGCCGACCTGACGGCGATGGTACTGCAGAGCATGCCCGCCAAACGATGAGACCGCTGCGCCGAGCGCTGTGGTGCTGCGCGATGCTGCTGGCGGGCTTCGCGAGCGCAAGCGCGGCCGCGAGCGCGGCGCCGTTCACGATCGACGATACGTACGCGATCGCGGGGCTGAGCGCTCCGCGGATCTCGCCCGACGGGCGATCGCTGCTCTTCGTGCGCTCGCGCGTCGACGTGCAAAACGACCG
>JAKAPQ010000007.1 GCA_021806945.1 bacterium
CGACTGCAAGCGCGGCGGATCTGCGAACGGCCAAGTTCAGCGAGGGGGCGAACGGGAACTCTTCGCGTTTGATGGCGCGCTCGGTATCGTACAGTTTGGAGGCCTGCACGTAGCGCTCGGCCGCGGTTTTCGGCGGATAGCAGAGCGTGTTGCCCGCGACCAGCCGGACGTTGGGATCGGAGAACGGCTCCGCGATATCCCGGAGCCAACGGCGCGATGGAAGCGTATCGGCGTCCAGGTGCGCGACGATCTCGCCGCGTGCGGCGCGCAGCCCGCAATTTCGAGCCGCCGACGGACCGCGCTTGCGTTCGCGCAGAACGGTCGCCCCGTACGATGCGGCTACGGCAGCCGTATCGTCGGTCGAGGCATTGTCCACCACGATGATCTCAAAGGGCTGCCGGTAGGCTTGGCCGCGTAGCGCGTTGAGCGTTTCGCCGATCGACCCGGCTGCGTTGTATGCGGGCACGACCACGCTGACGAGCGGCATCGCTTCCACGCTCACAGCGCCCGTTCGATCTTCCGCAGCCATGCCGAATCCCCGTAAGCGTCGTCACCGACCGCGATGTCGAGCCCCGTCATTACGGCCGCCGTTGCGGCGGCGGTCGCCACGATTTGGCGCGCGACCTCCGGACGGCGCGGCACGACGATCTGGCGAAGCAGCGTCGCCAGCAGATCCTCTTTGCGCAGGGGGCTAACGGCGATGCCGCTTCCACCCGGATTGCGCGACAGGCGCACGAGGTGCGTCGGCCGAGCGCGCAGCGCGCTCGCGCCCGGCGCGATGCGATCGACGCTGACGCGCCGTTTATCGGTCCAGGCCGAATACCGCTGGAGATCTTCGAGATCCCCGATCTCCGAAAACCAGCGCGTGGTCTGCGGATGCAGGTTGAACGTTGCGAGCAGCGCATGCAGCGAGGGCGTAGCGCCGTCGCACCGCAGCAGCAGTTTGTCGTCGCCCAACGTATGCCAGCCGTTGCGCATCAGTGCGGTCGTCATCGTGCTCTTGCCGCCGCCGGACGGCGCGCACAGAATCAAGCAGCGCCCGTCCTTCTCCACCGCCGCCGCATGGACCGGCACCCATCCCTCACGTCGCCAGCCGAAGGTCAGCGCCAAGCCCAGCAGATCTTCGATATCGCCGACGACCGGTTCGGTGAACGCAGTCCACGGCGCCGAAATCTGCCACGTGTCGAGATGCTGCAACGAAAATCCGATCGTGCAGATCCCCGACATCGTCGAGGCAAAGACCAGTGCCTCGGAGGCATCGACGTTCATACGGGCACAGGTGAGGAACGAACCGCCGGCTCGTTTGTCGACCGCACGGCGATCGAGGCGAATGCGCACGCGCCGGTACGGCGGCGCCCAATGGACGCCAAAGAGTTCCAGTGACTGGAGTGCCGCATCGCGAAGCTCCGCGTCGCTCGCACACAGTTCGACTTGCAGCGGCCCTGCGGTCAGAGCCAGGGTGTCGCCGGAGCGCTCGAGCGTTGCGGTTTGCATAACCCGGCTCCTATTCCGCGAGCGGAATGCTCGGGTCGAAGGCGCTCGTCACGAGCGTATGCAACGGCTCGGCTTGACGCTCGATGGTGGGCGTACTCCAGGGACCGCGAAACGGAGCCGGCACGAGATCCTCCGACTCCGCCGAGCCGACGAGATGTTCTTCGTGCAGGCGGCTGAGCAGTGCCCGAACGCCAGGCACATCGGCGTCGGTTGCACCCCAGGACCGGCAGGTCTCCTCGATCGCCTCTTGGCTCGCGCCGCCGGCTTCGAACAACTGCACGACGGCCCAAGCCGGCTCGTTCAACTGATAAAAATACTTGGTTTCGAGATCGAGCAGGACTGCGCCGTCCTCTACGACCGTGGCCACAACGTGGGGCTGGAGCGAGAAACTCGTTTCGAACACGCGCTCTGCGAGCATAGAAGCCTCTCCTTGACCTTCGCTGCGGAGCGCGTCCGGCGCGCTCCGTGATGTGGATTCATTATATCGGCGGCGCTCGGCACGGCCGAGTGGCTTTCGCACACGCGCTGCGGGCCCAAAGGACCTAAGCGACGCGGCTCACTCCCGCAGGATGACGGCGCTGAGGGGCGCGAGCACCCCCGGCACGCCGGGCTGCCAGGCGGCCCGGCCGCCCGCAAAGGCACTGCGCCTTCCGAGAACGAGGTGCAGGCCGTAAGCGATCGTCAGCCTCGGCATCGCGGACGGCGCGTCGGGGCTGGGATTGACGACCGCAGCGCAGCGCCCGATCGGGGCTCGGTCCTGGTAACAGGCCGCGAACTCTCGAACGTAGACGCCCCCCTGCCGTAGCGTAGAGATATTCGTGCCGATCGTCTGCAGCGGCTCTCGCGGCACGATGGCATACTCCGGAAAGATGGAGTGGCCGTCGGGCGCGGGCACGACCGTTGCGGCGACCGACCAGTGCGGATCGTACGTCAACCACCACGATGCCAACGCGTAGATCCGGTTCGCCGGCGTCGGCGGGCCCTTCATCATGCAGATGGCGTAAACGCGCATTTGGGTGACGGCAAGCAGCCCGTTCTCCATCTTCTGCCACACGCGATCGCGGGCGGACATCAGGCCCGCACTCCCCTCTTGGCTGAAACAATCCTCATGGTTCTGGCCGATCACGTTCGGGTCGCGAAGGAAGGCGCCGCTGTAGGCCGGCTCGCCTTCCGGACCGCCGCCGTTGATGATGACGGGGCGCGCCGCAGCGTTCAAGAGGGCATCTTCGCCATCGATCCAGGCGCGCGCACCGGCGATCTCGGTCGCAGCGCCGTCAAAGCGGTAGAACAGACCGCTGAGCGGCGTGCCGTCGGGGCCGTCGAGCGGACTGCCGGAGTCGTCCGCAAAGAAGAAATCGATCGGCGAACTCTCGGCCAAGCCCAGCGTGTAGTTATGGTAGGCCGCTTGCGCGTAGACCGAAGCGGGATTCAGGATCTCTTGGTACTGATGCGTGTAGGCATCGCCGCGCCGCAGCCGCAGGCCGTCGGGACCGTGCAGCCATGCCGACTCGGCCAGCACCTGATTGCCGATCGGCCCGGCACAGCGTCCGGCCGGCGGCGCAAACGGCGGCGTACAGTACGGCACGTAGGTCGGGTCGGTATAGGCCACCGCGAAGCGTCCGCCGGCCGCTTTGAACGCCCTCACGAGCCCCGGGTGTGTCGCATCGGTCTCGATGAAATCGGCATGCGCCGCCATATAGGCGGCCGGCACGCCCTCGTTCTGGTTGGCCGCGCTGTAGTATAGATAAGTCATCACGTGCGCGGGGATGGGACCTGCGGGAGCGGGCGGCGGCGCAGCCGCGCGGACGCCGGCGCAGCCGCCGAAGGCTACGACCGCCGTAACCGCGATCGCGAACACCGCAGAGCGCATCACCTTACGCCCCGCGTCGCGGGCGGCTCCCAGCGCAAGCGCGGCGACTCCACCATCATCATGGCGCGGTACTGCGCAGCCAGACAGAACGCCAGCCAGAGCTCTTTCTGCGAGAATAGATCCACGAACATCGATCCAATGAACAGCGCTACGAAGATGCCGGAAAACATAATCTGCATCTCGTACATCGGATGCTCCTTGCCGACGACGCGGACCATGCGAAACATCGCGTACCACACCGCGAGCACGATCGCAATGCCGACGATACCGTTCTCGACTCCGTAGTGTACGAAGAGATTGTGCGGGGCGCGATTCCAACCCGCATAGTACCGCTGGAATACCTTCAGGAAATTGTCGTCGTAGGCGGTAGCGAAGCTGCCCACACCGGTCCCGAAGAGCGGGTGCTGCAGAAACGAGATGAGCCCGACGTGCCAAATGGAGAGGCGGCCCGCACCCCCCGTCTGCGCCGATTGGCTCAGACGCTCCATCATGTTGGGAATCGCCAGGAAACCGCCGGCGATCAGGCCGAGCGGCACGAAGAGCTGCTTGCGGCGCGGGGATTTCCACGCGAAGTACAGCAGCATCGCCACGACGCCGATCAGCGCTTCGCGCGAGGCGGCGAAGTAGATCGCGACGACGAGCGTCCCGATGCCGGCCAGTGCCAAGGCCTTGCGCCACCCAAACGGCAGGCGCAGCCACGTCATGGCTAGGATCCCGAGCGGCAAGAACAGCGAGTCGGCATACAGGTTGATGTCGAGATTGTACCGGCCGACTTGAAACATCAGGCGGTTGTCGGTGAGCTGCGCTTGCTGCTCGAGGGCGTTCGGGTGATGGAAGACCCAGATGCCGTAGAGCGCAGCGATGAGCCCCCCGGCGACCGTTGCCCAGAGGGCGATGGAAAATTCGCGCCTGCCGCTCGGAAAGCTGCCGACGATCGCGAACAACACGACGAGTTGAAACATCGTCTTCAGCTCTTCGTATCCCGCTTTGTAGTCGAGGGCCCAGGCCAGAGACGCGAGCATCCAGGCGACCAGCGCGACGCACGGCAGCAGCGCTCGCGGCGGCATGACGAGCGTCCGGTTGCGAACGGCCCAAAACAGCAGCGCGGCCGCAGACGCCATGCCGAGCACCTTCGTGATCGTGTCGTGCTGGCTCACCGAGAGCAGGGTGTTGAACGGAACGAGAACGACGTAGAGCGCGTATGGGAAGAGAATCGGCCAGCGGTAGGCGAGGATCGCGCCGATCGGCGCGAGCGCGAGCGCGTACGTCGCGTACGACACGCGGCCGGTCCCCGAGGCCGCATGTTTCCAGGCTACGAGTTCGACGGCCACGCTCAGGAGAACGCCGGCTACCAGCCAGAACGCGTCCACCGGCGAACGGCGCGCCGCGGCGTTCGCAAGACCCATCACACGATGCTCCGCGCTCCGCCGGGAACCGTATCGCCGTGCGTCAAAAAGCGATCGACGAGACTTGCCGCTGTCGCCAGCATGACGCGCGTACGGTGACCGGTTCGCCCGGCGTACGCCTGCCAGCGGTCGGCCGCAGCCTCGAACGACGCATCTCCGGTCATGCCTGCGAGCACGCGCAGCTGCGAGATGTGAAACGCATGGTATTTCAGCGTCGCAAGATGCTGGCCGCCGCGCGGCGTCTCCAGGAGGCTGTATCTGCTCCAATACCCGGTATCGTAGAGCGGAAGTCGCCGGCGAACGGTCGCTGTGCCCGCACCGACGAGTTCGTGGAGCCACGCGTCCGAATCGTGCAGCGACATCTCCCAGATGCCCCACAACGCAAAGATGTGGCCGTTCAAGATATGTGCCGCGGGCTCGACCGAACACTCTTCGAAGAACGTATCGCCGGCCGCGTTGCGCCAGACCACCCCGCCTTCGCGGATCTCGTGACGAAACGGCTCGGCGGCGCGGCGCGCCGCCGCACCATAGCCCTCGCCGGGCGCAATCTCCTCGGCTCGCAGCAAGACGGAGATCGCTTCGCCCTGCGCCATCGCCGAGATCCATCCCGCCGGTGCGCCGTATCTCTCCCATGGGAACGCGAACGCGTAGCACCCCGCAATCGCGCCGCGCTCGCGCTGGTTGTCGCGCAGCCAGCGCGCCTGCGCCAAGAAGCGCTGCAGGGCCTGCGCCGATCCGGTCTCGGCGTAGAGCGCGTGCTGGTAGAGCGCAAACTGTGCGATATCGATCGGGTGGTAGAAACCGCCTCGCAGCGTCATGAGCACGCCATCGTGGTCGAAGGGGCAGACGTCCCAATCCTCACCCATCACGCCGGTAGACGCGGACCATCGGATATAGTACGGGCCGAGTCTCCCCGGCGGCCCGCTCGCGGGCAGGACGTACGCACGTTTTTCCTCCCAGTTCGCCGGAAAGGCCAGATGAAACTGGCGCCAGCGATTGGGCGGAACGGCGTCCCGAACGCTCGCCGTCCGCCGGCGCTCCCGGAGGCGCCGGATGAGGTGCGCGGCCTGCCGAAAGGCCTGCCGCAGCGAGAACCGGATGCGCTTCCCGTCGACCAGCACGAGATCGTCCGCACCGAAGTTCAGCGTGTGCAAGCCGTGCGGATAGATCCCATCCGGAGAGAACGTGCGCACCGCCTCTTCCTCGAACTCGAACTCGTCGAGGCGAAGGATGCGGTGGAGGGCGATCGAGCCGCCGTAACCGCGCGCGCAATTTTGCGCGGGGCGATAGAGCGATCCGCCGTGCGCGAAAACGGCGCCCGCCGGGCGTGCCGACGCGATATCGCTCTTGATGGGATTGGCCTTGTGGGGCATCCACATGCCGAAAGGATCGTCGGCGAAGTAGGCATGCAGGTTGAGATTCGAACCGGTCGACCGGCGGGTGCAGAAAAGCCACCACCGGCCTTCGTGCTCGAAGATCGTGCTGTCGCACGCATCGATCTCTTGGAGCGTCTTTGTGGGCGCCCAACTGCCGCCGGCTCCCTCGGCGTACGCTACGATGCGCCGCGCCGCGTTGCTTTCGGGGATGCAGTACCGGCGGCCGCCGTGCTCCAGCACGAACGGATACGAGAGGTGCGAACCGGTTGCGATAAGCGTACGGCGCGAAAGGATGCGTCCGTCCCGCGCGAACTCAAGCGCTTCGATCTTACCGTCGCGCGAACCCTTCGCAACCGTTTCGCAGAGCACGTACTCGCGGCCGCCCTCGCGCAGGTAGAACGGATCGGCGTAGAACGGCCGGCGCCGACCGGTGCGCAGCCAGCGAATCGCCGGAGTGTAACCGGCATCGACCGCATCGCTCGGACCGCCCCGCGCGATGCCGACGTTCCACGACGTCTCGGTAAAAAAGTACTCCCATGCAAAGCGCGTAAACGCTCCCGCCAGGCGCCATGCGAAGAGCGGAAGCTCGTGCAGCGCTACAGGGCGGACCTCCGCGACGCTTCGCACGATTCGCCCGCGCGGCCGAGCGTCGGGTCGTTCGACGAGCGCGGCGACGTCGGCCCGAAGCCAGGCTGCGGCCGTCGCGCACGCCGAGTGCAGCGTCCGGCAATACGAATAGGAGAGGGGGAAGCGACCGCTCCGCAGGGTCAGGACGCGCCCATCGCAATCGCGCGAACGAAGTTCGAGCGCGACGGTACGCCCGCCGGAGCGGATGCCCTCGAAGAACGGAAGCTCGCGAAGCGGACCCTTGTACAGATACCACGTTCCGTATTTGGCGGTCAGCGGCCGCTGCATGCTCGCCACCTCGCGCAAGTCGACGATGAGATCCGCCTCGGGCAATTCATCCGGAACGACGTCGGTTGCCGTCCGAACCCCATCGAGCGCGACGCGTTTGAGGGCGCCCTTTGCGAAGACGGCGCAGGCCAGCCGCTCGACCCAGGTGCGTTCGTACGGCGGAACGCTCGCCGCAACCGTCGTAACGCAGACGTTCTCGCAACCGCGCAAGACCTCGATGAGGTGTGCGTGGAGCGAGCGAACCACGCTGGAATCCACGATGGCAAGGACGCGCAGCATGACCTTCAGGCCATCGCCAGGTCTGCGAGCGAGCTGCTCGCGCGAGCGCCGAGCACGTAGGTCGTGAAGCCGGCCGCGCGCCAGGACTCGGCATCGAAGAAGCGCCGCGCGTCGATCAGCACGCGCCCGCGCATGAGTCCGCCGGTCATCCCCGGCTCAACGGCCCGGAACGCAGCATGGCCGGTCATCAGGACCAGCGCATCGGCTCCCGTGACCGCCTCCTCGAGGCTGGCGCAGAGCGGACGGCTGAACGACGTTACGAGCGGATCGTAGACGCACGTTCGGTAACCGCGCTCGCGCAGCAACTCCTCGACGCGTTGAGTCGGGCTCTCGCGCGCATCGTCGACGTCGGCCTTATAGGCGGCCCCCAGCAGCACGATCTTCTTCTCGGGCGGCTCGCCGGGAACGTACTCCACGACCCGGCGCACGATGCGATGCGGCATGCGCTCGTTCACGCGGCGAGCGGTCTGGATGAGCTCGGTCGAGAACGGGTTGGCGTTCGAAAGGAAATGCGGGTCGACAGGGATGCAGTGGCCGCCGACGCCGGGGCCCGGGCGCAGGATGTTGACGCGCGGATGCTTGTTGGCGAGTTCGATCGTCTCCCACACGTCGACGCCGAGCTCTTCGGCCAGCAGCGCCAACTCGTTGGCGAACGCAATGTTGACGTCGCGATAGGTGTTTTCGACCACCTTCACGAGCTCGGCCGTCGTGCAGTCGGTAAGCATCAACTCGCCGTCGGCGAAAGAGGCGTAGAGGTCGCGCGCGTATCGCGCGTCGCCGGCGGTTCGGCCACCGATCACGCGCGCGTTATGGCGAAGTTCGTAGACGATGTTTCCGGGAATCACGCGCTCGGGGCAGTGCGCGATGCGAAACTCGTCGGGCTTCTTGCCGGCGCACCGCAACGCGTTACCGACGATGCGCTCCGTCGTGCCCGGCGGAACGGTCGATTCGAGGACGATCAGGTCGCCGGGGCTTGCCACGGCCGCCACTGCGGCGGTCGCAGCCTCGACGAAGCGTAGGTCGGGGCGGTTGTCGATCGTCGGGGTCGGCGTGCAGATGACGTAGGCATCGGCGCTTTCGATCCGCTCGCTTACGCGCATCCGCCCTTCCGCAATGGCCTTGGCCGCCAGATCCCGGACCGGCTTCTCCGTGCCCGGGATATCACCCGCGCGCAGCCTGGAGCGCAGTTGCGCGTTGACGTCGAAGCCGCACACTTCGTGCCCGGCCTCGGCAAGCATCGCACCCGTTGGTAAACCGATGTATCCCAGGCCGACGACGGAGATCTTCATGCGGGGACCCTCTCGTGAGCGAATTGCGCTTCGTCGATGCGAGCGGCGATGGAGCGTGCCGACGCGCGGACGTCGTGCCTGCACTCGACGCGCCGGCGAGCGGCTGCCGAACGAGAAGCCGCGAGTTCGCCGTCTCGAGCCAACGCAACGATCGCGGCCGCCAGCGCGTACGAATCGCCGGCTTTAACCAACCAGCCGGTGCTCGCGTCAACCAACTCGGGCACGCTCCCGGAATCGGTCGCGATCACCGGGATCCCGAACGCCATAGCCTCGATCAGAGCCGCGGGAATGCCTTCCATGAGTCCGCCCGGCCGCTCCGTGCTCGCGAGAACGACTGCGTCGAACTCGCCGTCGAGCATGCGCCGGTGCAACTGCGCGCGCGGAACGTGACCGTCGAATCGTATGGCGCCGCCCAGCGCCGCCGCGTTGACGGCGCGCTGCAGGGCCGTCCTCAGCGGACCGTCGCCCGCGAAGGTGCAGCGCACGTCGACTCCGGATTCGCGTGCGGTCGCGAGCGCCCCGATCAGCGTAGCGTGCCCCTTGACGGGGACGAGCGCCGCCGCGCACAGCAGCGAAAGAAAACCGCGTTTCGGATGCGGCCACACGCCGGCGACGGGTATCTGGATCCCCAGGGGAACGCACGAGATCCGATCGGCGATGGCCGCCGGCACGCGCGAGCGCAGATCGTCGCGCCCTCGCAGCGAGATCGCGCGAACGAAACGAGCGCTGGCCACTTTGATGTCGAGAGCGTTCTCTTCGTAGATGTCCCAGCGATGGGCGCTGGCACTCCAGGAAATGCCGGTCAAACGCGAGATGACGTAGGCAACCGTGGCCGGCGTCGAGAGCCAATAGGCGTGGATGTGATCGACGCCGCGGTCGCGGACCTCCCGGCAGAGTGCCAGCGCCTTCGGCAGCACCGCCAGATTCTTGAGCTTGGTGACCGGCCGCCCGCTCGCGCCGAGGAGCGTTAGGATCGTGCGCGCTACGGCGACCGGGTTGCGGCGTACTTCCCGCAACGCTGCGACCAGCACGCCTAGCGAAAACAGCGGCCGTGCGACGAGGTCTGCGCCGGCGGTTCGATAACCGCGCGCCCGGGCGGCTGGAGCGACGGGCATCACCACCATGCGCCCAAAATGCGGGCGTAGGCCGGCCAGCTCGCTCTCCAAGTACGGCTCCTTATCGCCGTACGGGAAGCAGACGCAGACGAGCGCGACGTTCATAGCCTTCTATTCTAGGCCGCGCGGTGGAACAGAAACTCGAAGCCGGTCTTGAGGACGATCGACACGTCGAGGAAGAGGCTCCAGTTCTCTACATAGGCCAGATCGTAGCTCAGACGATCGGCTATCTGGGACGCATCCAGAATGCGTTCCATGTTCACATGCGACCAGCCCGTAATGCCGGGACGCACCAGGTGACGTTCGTCGTAGCGCGGGACCTTGGCCCGAAACGCGCCGGCGAATTCCGGGCGCTCGGGGCGCGGCCCGACGATGGACATCTCGCCGCGCAGAACGTTGAGCAACTGCGGCAGCTCGTCGATGCTCAAGCGGCGCAGCCATCGTCCCACGCGTGTCACGCGGGCGTCGTCGGTGCGTGCCCAGACGGCTCCGCTCTGGGCCTCCGCATCGAGCCGCATCGACCGAAACTTGAAGATCGTGAAGGGCTGCCCGTACCGGCCGATGCGTTCTTGACCGTAAAATATCGGCCGGCCGGAGTCGATCCATACGGCCAGCGCCGCGATCAGCAGCACCGGGGAGACGACGATCGAGGCCACCAGAGCGAGGCCGAAATCGAAGAGCCGTTTGAGGAGCCGCGCGGAGGGACGAGCCGCACTCAACTGCGACGGGACGATGAGCGCCTGCTGCCCGTTCTGCTGCAGCTTCAGCGAGTAGGCATGAGCGAGGATCCGAGGGGGAGCAAAAGCGACGCGAACGCCGTGGTCCTCTGTCCGCGCCAACAGCGACGGGATGATCTGCGGGGGCGGAATCTCCGTGAGGATCAGCTCGTCGCATCGCCACTGCAGCGCACGGTCGAGCCATTCGATGCCGCTCGCCTCGCCGAATATATTCAAGAGATCTCCGTCCATGCTCGCGTCCAGGTCGTCGACCGCCACGTACATGATCTCCGCGCCATGATGACGCTTGCCGATACGCGCTCCTGCGCCGGCGATCCGGTCGGAGCGCCCCACGAGCGCAATCCGCAGCGGACGGCGCCGCGCGAACTCACCCCGCAGCGCGTGCTGCAGCGCGCGGAGACCGCCGACCGTCACGACCGATATCGCCGCCGAGAAGAGTAGCACCGCGCGTGACGTCGAAATCGAAGGAACGATGGTGAAGAGCACGGCCTGCGGAACGATCCCAAGCGAAAGTGCGGCGACGGTAAAATAGAGTTCGTCTTTTGCCGAGAGCGCAAATTCGCGCTCGTACAATCCGAGCCGGGCAAAGATCGCCACCCATAATGCGACGAAGACGCTGGCCGAGAGCAGCTCGCCGCGCGCGGCGAAGAGCGCGTCCCAACGGTGGAAGACGATCGCGGTAGCGAGCACCGCCGAAAGGGCGAACATGCAGAGATCGCCGAAGACGAGAGCCGCGACCCACACGCGCGAAAACTCCGTCGGTGCGCCGCGCGATCCCGCGCCGGTCGCGCGCCGGCCGGCAACGAGTTCGAGGGTTGCGGAAGTGAGACTCAAGGAAACCTCGCGGGCAACGCTTACGATGATTCCTCGATTGTATTTCCAACGCTCGCCGCACGGCAGAGTCCGTTACCCCTGAACGTTGGGACCTTGGTGCTCGGTGGGCTCGACCTTAGGGGAACGAGGCCGGTGCATTGGGTCTAACGGCCCAAGGCGCCGGACCTTCTGGTGCCGATGGTTACCTAATTATTGGAGAATCCCGCTCGCTGAAGCCGCGCGATGCTGACGTTCAGCTCGATGTGGGCGCCGCAGCGCGCGCACTGCGTGGCACGCGCGGTCACAACTCGCGAGCGCGCAAGCATCTCGCCGTCGTTTACGCTCGCGGAACGGCCACATCCGTGGCAACGGCCGATCCACTCTATCGAGGAGTACACCGATTGACCCTCCCTATTCGCGGTACCCACTGATACGTTTCGGCAGCATCGTACCCGCTCCGCACGAAGGAGCGGCGAGTTTACACACTTCATACATAGCGGACCAATGTTCGGGCGGATTGGGTCGTTCGCCACTACCGGCCCCACCCTCGTAATCCATAAAATCGTTAGTAGCCGGAACGCCGGCCCGGGGCAGCGTCCCCGGATCATCGGACGACGTCTGGAGGAATGATGTACGAGAAACCGGCCGTCATCGTGGCGTTCGATGCAGGCGCCTTGCTAGCCGAGGCGGTTGGATCGGGCAGCACGCACCACGGCCACGGCCATTGAACGCACCTGCCGGACAGGAGGATCCTATGTACCAATCACCCGCAGTCATCGCAACCTTCGAAGCTGCGGATCTACTCGGTGAAGCGGTCGGCTCGGGTAGCTGCGTTACTGCCGGTTCGCCGGGCAACAGCCGCCATTAACGGCGGCAGCGAAGGCGCACCGCTTTGGCGGTGCGCCGACCGCTCGCATCACCATATGCAGAAGCGCAAACCTGCGGCGCTGATCTTTACCTTCCTCAACCGCTCGCTGTGCGTGCGATACGATCGTTCCGAGGTCGGCGCGTATCTCGAGCACGCCTACGCGGATCTCCGTGCGAGCGCGCCGGTGCGAGGCCACGTCGATTGCGGCGAGATCGTTTGTCCCGCCGGCTCGGAGACGCACGTGCTCTTCAACGGCCGGCGGATAGCGATTCCCGCACTTCACGGAAACGACGACCCGCTGGCAGCGGCGTTTTACGGTGCGGCGGAGCTCTTCGCAGCGTCTTTCCGGCACCTGCCCGGACACGACACTTTTTATGGAGCCGGCCTCGCCATCGGCGACGGCGCGATCCTCTTGAGCGCTCCCAGCGGCACCGGCAAGACCACGCTCGCACTCGAGTGCCTGCGCCGCGGTGCGCGATTCTACGCCGACGAGTTCGTCTTCGTCGAACGCTCGACCGCACGCGTCCACGGCTTTTCTCGCACCTTGATGGTCCGCGAAGAAGCGCACGGCCTGATCGGCGACGCGGCGCTCCAAGCGCTGCTCGATCGCTCCGCGCTGCATGCGACCACGGCCGACAAGAACGCGTGGCGCCTGATCGGCGCGCACGATGCCTTCGGAGAGCACGTCTTGGCCGAGCCTCTACCGCTGCGCCACATCGTGCTCTTGACGCGCGGCGCGGGCCGCGCCGGCCGCCTAGCCAAGATTTCGGCAGCCGAGTGCATGCTCGAGGTACTGCCGCGGACGTTCTTCGCGTGCCTGCAGCCTGCCGATATCTGGGGGTTGCTCGAGCGGTACGCGCGCACCACGTGTTACCGGTTGGAGATCGGCGATCCGGGAGAGGCCGCAGCCGCGCTCCTAGAGGCCATAGAGAGTTGCAGATGCGCGTCGATGCCGGCAGCTTAGAAGCGATCGCGCTGCCTCCGCTTGAGTTACGGCTGCTGCGGCGCCGCGGCCGGCATCGCGTCGCCCTGGAGATGGCGGGCGCCGTCGGCGAACTCCGGTTCTCCGGGGCCGCGGCGGCGGCGCTCTTCCGGCGCCGCTATCGCCATATGCTTACGGCTCGCCGCGCCCAAATGGTGGCCTACGCCGTCACCGACGAAACGGGCACGCCGTTCTTTTGGACCGGGGACGCCGGGCCGGTCTACCGTTGGGGGCGCCAGGCGCTAAGCGACGCCGAGATCGCTTTTCTGGCCGATGCGGTCGCGATGACGGGCTTCTTTCGCGCGCTCGACGACACGATCGCCTTGCACGCCGCCGCGCTCACCGATGGGTACGGCGCAGTCGCGATCGTAGGAGCATCGACTGCGGGCAAGAGCACGACGGCGGTCGCATGCGTTCGCCGTGGTCTACGACTCTACTCCGACGAGTATTGCGCGATCACGCCGAACGGTGTGGCGCCCTTCCCCCGAGCGCTCAACTTGCGGCGCAGCGGCTTGGAGATGCTCGCGCGCGAACCCGGTCTCCCGACCGGTATTACGGCGGTCGCGGCGGCTCGCTGCGGCGGCGACTGGGAGGACGCCGGTTTCGATGAGTTGTTCGGCACGCTACACGTTCCCGAGCCCACGCCGCTGCGCGTGGTCTGCGCGATCGTCGGCACCGAGGCCGCTCCTTCGGCCGCACGCATACCTCCGGCTGCGATGCTCCGCTACGCGAAGCCGTGGTCGAAAATGAAACCGCGCGGCTTGGAAGGCGTCCGCGCGCTCCTGGCGGCGCTCCAACCGACCGCATGTTACGAGCTGCGTTTAGGAAGCCCCGATGCCACGGCGCAACTCGTTGCGAGACTGGTGGCCGCATCGTGAGGGTCGGATACGAAGCTCGGGCGAAGGCGGTCGGATTGCGCGCGCGTGCGAGCCTTGCGCGCGTGGCGATGACCGGAACGAGCATGCTGCCGTTGCTGCACGCGCCGATGGTGCTGGAACTTGGCCCACCGGAAGCCGTTCGCGTCGGCGACGTCATCGCGTTCTGGGACGGGTTGAAGATCGTCGCCCACCGCGTCGTCCTCGCCGGCGACGGTACGTTCCGCACCGCTGGAGACGCGCACCCCGAGTGCGTGGAGATCGTCTCGGCCGATGCCGTACTTGGCCGTGTCGAGCGCGTTTGGTCGCACGACGGATCGCAGGCTTATCGCGTCGACGGATTCGCCCATCGCCTCTCCGGTTCGTTCTTGGCGCACACGCACCCGCTGCGGGCGACCGCAGCGGGTGCTGCACGCATCCTTCCGCGGGGACGCACGCGCGTCTTCTCGGCGCTCTGCGACCTGCTAGCCGCCGATCTCGCCGACGACCGCGAAGGGTTCGTCTCAGCGCTTCGCGCCGCGCCCGCCGATGCGATCGTACGCGCAACGAAGCAGCATCGCTGCGGGGCCTTGCTCGCGCACGCCCTCTACCGCTACGGCCTGCATGACGACCCGGCCTGTGCGCCGCTCGTCGAGGCGCTGCGCAAGGACGCCTGGGGGACCGCCGCCAGCAACGCGGATCTCCAGCGTGACGTCGACACCTGCGTGACGGCACTGAGCATAGCGGGCATCCCGTTCGCGCTCTTGAAGGGCGCTGCACGCGCCTACCGCGGCGACCCGAAAGATGCCGTGCACCCATCTTCGGACATCGACGTGCTCGTGCCCGAGGAACGCCTGGACGCGGCGATCGCAGCGCTGTCGAGATACGGCTATACGACACCCTTCGATCGTTCCGCCGCCGAGGCTTACCGCCGCCGGCACCACCACGCCGCTCCTATGCTTCCCGCGAGCGGCAGCATCGCAGTCGAGTTTCACACCGCCATCGCACGGCCGAAGACGCTCGAGCGCGCGCTCGATTGGCGCGCGCTCGAACCCTACTTCCAGCCGTGCCATGGATTCGCCGGACCGGTTCGCTGCCTGGACGAGCGCGCGACGTTCGCTCATCTTGCGATCCACAGCCTCGACGAGTTGCACCTGCGGGACGTCTACCTGATGGCACGTATCTTGCGAACGGCCGGATGGTCCTCCAGCGCCGATCTCGGCACGATCGGTGCCGGCGATCCTGCGGAGCCCGTCCGTCTAAATGCCCTGTTCGCGCTGGCGGCACGCATCGCGCGAGTCGCGTGGCCCACCGCGCCGGCCGAGCGGCGCTACCTCAGCTGGCTCGAGCGCCGCGAGGATCTTCCCGAGAACCTGCGGCGTCGTGCGTACTTCGCCGAGGCGGCGCACGCGGCAAGGCGCGCACGGGACTTCGTTCGGGTCTGGGGTACCGGCATAGCCGGCAACCCGGCCAAAGCCGATGCCGTCACGCAGCGCCAGCGCCTCGCGCGTCTTCTGGCTCGAGCCGCAAGCGGCGTCGCCGCCTTTCTCTACGCGGCGGCGATGCGCAAAAGCGGCTAGGCGCCTCCTAGGCCGGCTCTATAACGCCGAGCTGCACGAACGTCGCCACAATCTGCTCGACGTCCTCGCGCACGCGCGCCGGCTCCACGTCGGTCCCACGGGCAAGCTCCAGAGCGATCTGGGCTAGCGAATGCCTACCGTCGCACGTGCCGAGCACGCGGCCGGCGGTTGCGTTCAGGACGTGGATCTTTTCGGTATGCCGATCGTGCACCACGACCTCGTCACCGACTTCGCGGACCTCGAGCCAGTCGACGGCTTTAGGAAGATCGGGCAGGCTCATTCTCACCCCCAGGCGCCAGGCATCAGTAATGGCCAAGCGTTCCATCACGTCGCGCCGCTTCGACGCTGCGTTTGAATACCACGAGCGCGATCGGCATCAAGATGGCGCTCGCAGCGAGCAGCCAGGTCGCGTCGCCGCGCAACTGAGGCAGCGTCGCGCCTGCAATCGCCGCGCGCATGCCGTTCAGGCCGTGAGTGACCGGCAGCATCCACGAGATGTCGCGCAGCGGTCCCGGCAGCAGGGCGACCGGAAACATGACGCCGCCGAGCAGCGAGGCGGCACCGCCGACCAAAAAGTCCGAGGGCGCAACCTGCTTGTAACGCACGATTGCGGCGGCGCTTAGTACGCCGATGGGAGCGCTGGAAGCCACGATCAGCAGCAGAAAGAGCAGGACCGCGGGAACGTCGGCATGACCGATCTGCAGGCCAAAGAGCAGCGCACCGAGCCCCACGTAACACGCAACGCGCAGCAGCGTTTGCGCGAAAGGCCAGAGTGAGGTTGCGAGGACGACGGTCGCCAAGCGCGTCGGCGTTACGAGCATGGCTTCGAGCGTGCCGAGCATCTGGTCGCCGCGGATCGCGCGCTGGAAGCACCCCATGGCCGTCGCCATTACCGTGAAGAACGCCATGTTGATCACGACGTAGCCGAAGTAGGAACCGTGCGCGCCACCGAACCCTAGCGCGACGGACGGCGGCACGAGCCTCGATACGCCCCAGGCGGTCAGGACGGCGGTTGCGACGCCGACCCACTGCATCCAAAAATCCAGCGGGTAGGCGAGCGCGAGGCGCAGGTCGCGCACGAAGAAGGCTGCCGCGCGGCTCACGCTACGCCTCCACCTGACATAAGCTCGGAAAAGACGTCGGCCGGCTGCGGATGCAGCGATTCGAAATGGCGCACCCGGACGCCGTCGGCGCTGACCGCGCGCAAGACGTCGTCGATCGCCCCGCCTTCGTCGAGGATCTTGACGTCCAACAGCATGCCGCCGGCCTCGATCGTCGCGTCGCAGTCGACGAGACCGCGCACTCGGCGCACCCGGTCGATGACCGGCTGCGAGTCGGCCGCATCGACGGCGATGCGCAAGTGCGCAGGGCGCCGCAGGCGGTCGCGCAACTCGCCCGGGGTTCCCATCGCAGCGATCCGCCCGCAATCGAGGATTGCAACGCGGTCGCAGATCTCCCACGCTTCGTCGAGCGAGTTGGTGGCGACCACGACGGTCTTGCCGTCTCGTTGCGCTATCTCCCGGCGCACGATCCTGCGTATCTCTCGCGTATGCAACGGGTCGACGGCACGCGTCGGTTCGTCGAGCAGCAACACGTCGGGATCGTTCAGCATCGCGCGCGCAAGCCCCAGCCGGTGCCGCATCCCCGTCGAAAATTCAGCGTATCGGCGGTGCAGGTCGTTCTCGAGCCCGAGCCGTTCGGCGGTCGTGCAAATGCGGCCGCGTAGCACCGTCCCGCGCAGCCCCGCAAGCGTTCCAAAAAACGAGAGGTTGTCGTATGCGCTCATCCGGTAGTAGAACGAGCGGTCTTCCGCCAGGCCCAGACCTATACGCCGGCGCACGCCGTCGGGATCGCGGACGGTATCGCAGCCGGCGATCTCGATGCGCCCCGCGCTTGGAGCGACCAGCGTCGCCATGAGTTTCAAGAGGGTCGTCTTCCCGGCACCGTTTGCGCCCAGCAAGCCGAAGATCTCGCCGCGCGCCACCGAGAAAGAGACGTCGTGCAGGACCGTCCGGCCAACCGGTGGCGCCCCCAGGCGCAGGCGCGCTCCGAGGCGCCGCACGGGCGGGAACATCTTGCCGACCTGGTCGCAGAAGATCACACCCTGACGATACGGCCGCAAGGGCGGTTCGCGGAAGGGTTGAGCATGACCGGTCGCTTGGGGCGAAAGGCCCTCCCAGCCCCGGCTTGGGTCGCACCGTTCCTGTGTGAAGGTCCTGCGAACGGTTCATTCTCCGGCGGTTCTTTGGCGGCGGCTACGATAAAACCATGACAGAGCTCTACCAGCGATACTTCCTGAAGTGCCCGTACCACCGGGCCAAGGCTTTCCTAGCGCGATCGCTCGAGGTTCTAGCCGACAGTGGCCTCTCCGAGATCATGCAGCTGCGGGTGCCGATTCGCCAACTCGGCGAGGCCGGCGGGCTTCACAAGGACGTCGTCGTCACCTATAACGGCGCGCTGGATCCCCTGCACTTCGATCAGCCATGGCGCATTCGGTGGGTCCCCCACGATAGCGGGCCCTACCCCTCGTTCGACGGAACGCTAACCGTGCGAGCGGACGAAGATTACAACGGATCGATCCTCGAACTGCACGGCGAGTACGAGCCGCCGCTGGGCGCTGCCGGCCTACTCTTCGACGCGGTCGTGGGCACGCGGATCGCCTCGGCGACCGCACGCGAACTTCTGCGCCAGATCGGGGAACAGCTGGAACGGCAATATGCCGACGAAGAGTCCGCCAAACAGGTGAGCCATGACAGCACACACGGTTGAGATCTATGCATCGCTGAGCGTACCCGGCGAACCGGCCCGCGACGCCGCCATCGAGATTCTGCGCGCGATGACCGAGCGCCGGCCGCCCTACGACCGCGTGGCGTTCGTACTCGGCCTGCGCGAACTGCGGTTTCCGGTCGACGCGACCCTCTCGGTTCCCGTTGAAGCCCATGCCGTGCCGCGGCCGATGCGTTGGGAGTGTGAGCTCGAGATCGGCGCGGCCGACAACGAGCGGTTCTTCCCGCGGTTCGCCGGAACGGTGACGATAACGCCGGTAGGCGCCGATAAGTCGGAGATCTGGCTGCAAGGGGCGTACGAGCCGCCGCTGGGCAAGCTCGGCGCAAATATCGATATGACGATCCTGCGCGGTGCGGCGTCGGCAAGCCTGCGCCGGTTTGTCGACTGGCTTGCCGACGAGGCGACCAAACGCGTGCAGGAGCGCGAACGGGAACGCGCCCGGGCGGCCATGCGCTTTCGCGAATAGCGTTCGACTCGGGAAACGGCTCAACGCCGAGCGCCACCTACGCGAGCGGGAGCGCCGGCAGGCTGAGCGTGAACGTCGCGCCTCCGTTGCGCTCGGAGACGACGTGCGCGTTGCCGCCGAGGGCCTTGAGCAGGTTCGATACGACGTTCAGCCCGAGACCGCTGCCCACGCTGTTGCTGCCGCGGTACCCTTCTTCGAAGATGCGCGGCAGATCGCCGGGGTCGATCCCGGGCCCGGTGTCCCGGACCGTCACCGTCAGCTCGCCGTCGGGACGATCGCAGATGAGGTGCACGGTACCGCCCGGCGGGGTAAAACGCACGGCGTTGATGAGGACGTTGCGCAGGATCTGACCGATGCGCGTCGGGTCGCCCCGGAACTGCGTGCACGCAGAGTGCTTCTGGCCGCATGGATCGAAGATCACGCGCACGTTCTTAGCTTCTGCCAGCCCCGTGATGGTAGCATACTGCGCGGCGATCATCGCGCATATATTAAAGGTCTCGATCCGAATCGCATGGCTCGGCAGCCCCTCGGGGGAGCGCTTCAGATCGTCGAGCAGGCGCCCGGCGGTCGTGAGTGCTTCGTGTATACCGTCAAGTCGCTCCGGTGTCTGCGGCAAAACGCCGTCCATGATCCCTTCGATGTTTGCCTGCGCGATCGATAGCGCATTCCCGATCTCGTGGCGGATGAGCGCGAGCGACCGCTTGCGAGCCTGTTCGTGCTGCTCGAACTCGCAGATCAACAGGAAGAGCCGTCCGGCGAACGGGTCGTCGAGCGGTTCGAGCAGCGCTTTGGCTCCCTCGGAGTCGCCCAGCATCGTGAGGTCGAGTGCGTGCAGAATCGACTCGCCGACCGTGGTGCCGTGCAGCGCCATGCGGTCTTAGGCCTTTTTCATTTTGTAGCCGACGCCGTAAACGGTCAGCACGTACGTTGGATTCTCCGGATCGGGCTCGATCTTCTTGCGCAGATTATTGATGTGCCGGTCGAGCGTCCGCTCGTATATCGAGCCGTCGTCCTCGATTCGGTCGAGGAGTTGGCTTCGAGTAAAGACCTGGCCGGGGCTCTCCGCCAGCACGTTGAGAATCCGAAATTCGGACGGCGTCAAGCTGGCAAGCCTCCCGCCAACGCGCACCTCATGAGCACCAACGTCGATGTCGAGATCGGCGACGCGCAGATGGTGCACGGGTCCGTGTTCCTCCTGGCCGTTCGAAGCGCCGCCGCTTCGGCGTAGGACCGCACGCACCCGGGCGACGATCTCGCGCGGGGAGAACGGTTTGGTGACGTAATCGTCGGCTCCCAACTCTAGGCCTACGATCCGGTCGATCTCGTCAGTGCGAGCCGTAAGCATGATCGTCGGAATACGCGCGCCGCCGGCCGCGGCGCGCAGGATGTCGAGCCCGCTGCCGTCGGGTAACGTGATGTCTAGAATCATCATATCCGGGGGCAGGCTCTCGAGCGAGTTCATAGCCCCCTCCACCGTGGCCGCAACCTCGATCTCGAAACCCTCGCGCTCCAAGTACGCGCGGAGCACGCTGCCGATCTGGGGTTCGTCGTCGACGACGAGGATGCGCTTGCCCACGGTGTTGAGTTCGGTCACCAGGTTCGAAGTCCCGGTATCAGATAGACGTGCTCGCGGAAGTGGTCGTAGAAGGCGCCGCCGTATGCCACGACGACCAAGAGCACGGCCACGACCGTCCACATGCCAAGGTTCCCCACCCACTTTGGCGCGGGTGGCTCGTCCGCCCGGGCCGCCGCGAAGACGAACGGCGTCTCACCCTCTTCACCCGCGAAGATCGTGGCAAAGAGGTTGATGGCGAATGCGACCACGCTGGTGAGGATAACGACGCCCCCGGCCGCAGTAACGAGCGCCCAAGGGTGCCACTGTGCCGCCACCGCGGCCCCCGCATAGGCGATGTCGGCGCTGCGGCGCGGCGCGCCGAGAAGCCCTTGCGTGTGCATGGCAATCGACATGATCGACATCCCAACGAACCATAGCCAGACTTGAACCAGCGCCAACGAACGCGACCAGAGCTTACGGCCCGTCAGGGCCGGCACCAAGAGATAACTCACTGCCAGAAACGTCAGGGCTACCGGGCCGCCCACGGTGACGTGGAAGTGTCCGACGATCCACATCGTGTTGTGAACCAAGATATCCATCGCGTACGATGCGTTGACGATGCCTCCGAAACCACCGAAGATGAAAAGGATCATGGCGAGTACGATGCCGGCGAAGACCGGATCGCTCCACGGCAGCGAGCGAACGATGTTGACGAAGCCGCGCTGCCCTTTGGCAGCAGCCGACTCCTCGAAGGTCGCGAATATCGCAAAGGCCGTCATCAACGACGGAACGATGACCATCAGCGTTAGAAAGGTTTGCAGCAGTTTCCAACGCGCGGCTATCCCCGGATCGACGAATTCGTGATGCAAACCGATCGGCAGCGAAAGTACGAGGAAGAGCACGAAGGCCAGTCGTGTGAGGGCATCGCTGAAGACCGGCACCTTGAGCAGCGCCGGTACGACCGCGTACCAAATGATGTACGCACCCAGGATCCAGAAGTAGACCAGCGGATGCCCGAAATACCAGAACAGCATACGCGTGAGCAGGACGTCGATGCCGGAGGTCCAGCCAAAAGCCCACGGGATCAGCAGCAGCATCTCGACCGCAACGCCCAGCGTGGCGAGAAACCACATGACAAACGTCGCGGCCGCCATGAACGCCGGAAGCGGGATCGCCGCGCCGCGATTGGCCTTGCGGAAGGCTTTGAGATTGAGAAGGATGTCCAAGAACACGATCCACGTACCGACGATCAACAGCGTTGCGCCGATATAGAACCACGGACTGGCCTTGAGCGGTGCGTAGAACGTGTAAAGCACGCTCGCACCGCCGGTCAGTATCTCGAATGCGGCCATCAGCGTACCGACGAGCATCACGATCCAGGCGATCCAGCCCACGTTCAAGGGGCGCCGTTCGCGCGCGATCGTCTGATAGACGGAGAACGTCGCGAGGCCGGTAATGAAGAACGTCGTAAAGACCAGCGCCAGCAGCACGCCGTGCGCCGTCAGCATGCGATAGTAGTCGAACCACGGCGGAAGCTGCATGAGGTTCGCGCGGGCCAGCGTTTGAAAGAGGCCGAATGTCGTACCGACGAATAGCGCGCCAAAGGCGACGTAGAGATGGGAGAGGACCAACCGGTTTTCAGCGGGCGTCGTCGTATGGTTTCCGGAGGTATCGATCGCCATCTTCATATCATTTCACCGTAACGCTTGCGTACATGGCTGAGTGGTCGATCCCGCAATATTGATTGCAGAGCAGCAGAAGTTTCCCGGGTTTGCGGAACGTGTGCTTCACCGTACTCACCCACCCGGGCACGACCTCTACGTTTACGTCTTCATCGGGGATCGTAAACCCGTGGACGACGTCGAGGCTCGTGACGTAGAACGTCACGGTAGAACCGAGCGGAATCGTCAGGTTCTGCGGCGACCATGAGAAGACGCGCGCGACGTAGTATGCATCGTAGGTATTGGAACCGGTTCGCACGAGTCCCGGATGGTCGAACGGGGCGGTCGAGGTTACCGTCGCGGGGTCGATGGTCTGCTGGTGGCTCGGCGGGACGAAGCGATCGGCGACGGCCAAGTACACCAGGATCCCGAAAAACGCGAGCATCGTGGCGGCACTGACTCGGATAAAGGATGTTTCGGCACGGTGGATGTTCATGCGTCACCACCGCGACCGCAGCAGCGCGAGCATCGCAAGCCAGCCGACGATAAAGGCGGCCAGCATGGTCAGCATGAAGCGCAGCGTCGTTTTCAATTCGCTATGCATCATCGTTCCCTCGGTAGGGGCCCGGGTGGACCCACTCGTATCGTAAAGGACGGAAAATCAGTAGGTGGCGAAGGTCTAGACCAAGATTCCTTCACCATCTCTGCTCGATTTTATGCATCAACTATCGTGCCGGGTCCTGGCGCTTCCTCGTGGGCTCGTACGATGGCAGTCCAGGAGGTAGTCCCATGTTCGCATCGATTCTCGCTGCCATCGACGATTCGGATCCATCCGACAAGGCCGTCGAGCTGGCGGTCGGCGTTGCCAAGCAGTTCAGAGCGCGATTGACCTTCTGCCACGCGGTCGATTATGCCAAGGTCATCGCGCTCTCCGGCTCGACTAGCGCCGTCCCCGTCGATCTCGTAAGCACGATGCGGGAAGACGCCTCGGCGCTCCTGGCCCGAGCGAAAGCCGTCGCGGATGCCGCCGGCGTCGACGCGGTGACCTCCGCACGCGACGGTTCGCCGGTCGACGAGATCCTCCAGGCAGCGAAGGAGAGCACGGCGGAGCTCATCGTGATCGGCACGCACGGACGCCGCGGCCTCGAGCGCCTATTCTTGGGCAGCACGGCCGAAGGCGTCCTGCGCCGGAGCGAGGCGCCTGTATTGGTCGTGCGGGCCTAGCGCCGGCGCAACGGCTCGAAACGCTGCTCGTTGCCGGGAGCGCGGTCGTTCGCGTCGGGGTGACGCCGCGGGCGGAGATGAATCGGGTGCCCGGCGTGTGCGTCGGCGCCTTCGACGGAGTAGCCGCCGTCCCAGAGACGGATCGGCCGAAGCTCTAGCCTGTCTAGGCATCGCTCGGCGAAGATTTCGGCCGCCCGTACGAGCAGATGGGCCAGCGTCTTCTCGAGATGCTCGTTGTGGGGGAGTATGCCCGCGCGCTGCAGCTCGATCACCATGGTCCCGGCCTCATATGCGGAGAGCGGAACGAGGCGAAACGCACGGCGGCCGTGGACCTCGAGCGCGATGCCGGCCCCCTGCACCCAATCCGCGGCGCAAATAATGGAGGCATCGGCACGTGCGTACGTCCGCGGCGGGCGTGCCTGCGGGTGCGCGACAACCCCATGCCGGGTGAGCAGCTCGACGAGGGTCTCCTTGGGGGCGCGGGTAGCCATAGGCCTAGAGCATAGCGCGGCCTCGTGAAGACGCCGGGAAAGCAGACCGCGATTCTCGCTTGAACTACTCCCCGGCCTAAAGGCCGAGGATTCTTCCACGTATCGCTCACGCGACACGCTGAGTTTCCTGCTTCGCCGACTTGCCCTGCGTCTGCGACCCAGCAGGCTGCGTCTGCGACCCAGCAGGCTGCGTCTGCGACCCAGCAGGCTGCGTCTGCGACCCAGCAGGCTGCGTCTGCGACCCAGCAGGCGACGGCGAAGCTCCACAGGCGATCCGGGCCGATCCGGCCCTTCGGAGGATGTTGATTGCGGCGTTCGTATCCGCATTGGCCGCGTGCCCGCAGGCAACGTATCGAAACGCCGCTTGTGTCTGCCGGTTCTCGCGGCCGACGTGGCCACAGTTCGCGCACGTTCGGCTCGTGTTGCGCGGATCGACCAAGCAGCAGCCTTCCGCCGCTCCAAGCCAGCTTGTAGCCGAGTTGGCGGCGGAACTCGCCCCAGCCCTGATCGAGAATGCGCCGGTTGAGCCCGCTCTTGGCGCGTACGTTGCTCCCCGGCTCCTCAACCGTCCCTTTGGCCGAAGCCGTCATGTTGGTGATTCGCAGGTCTTCCACCACGACGACCGCGTGGTTCTTGCCGATCGCCGTGCTGGCTTTATGGAGCATATCGTTGCGAAGATTCGCGATCTTTCGTTGGATACGTGTGACCTTCGTTTTCGCTTTGTGCCAATTGGCCGAGAACTTCACTTTACGCGCCATCCGGCGCTGAAAGAAGGCCACGCGCTTCTCGTACGTCTTGAAGGCGTTCGCGCCTTCGACGAACGTGCCGCCCGATAGCGCGGCGAACCGCGCCACGCCCAGGTCGATCCCGACCGCCGACGCCGATGCGTGAACGGGCTCACCCACCTCCCGCTCGCTCTGGATGGTGACGTACCAATGGTCGCCCTCGCACGACACCGTAACGTTCTTGGGTGTGCCCTCGATCTCGCGGCTCTTGCGAAAACCGATCCACCCGATCTTCGGCAGAGAGACGCCGCTGCCGTCGATGGCGAAACCCTGGGGAAACCGGATGCCCTGCCGTCGGCCCCGCTTCTTGCAAGCGCGGGAACCGCGCAGGGAGTTTGGGATCGAACGCCCGCCGCTAGGCTACCGCGAGGTCTTTGAGCGTCTGCTGCAACGGCTGGGAATGGACCTCGCGCAAGAATGGGTGCTTGTCTTTGAGGTAGGCCAGGTACTCGCACATCGCCGTGTAGCCAAGGCGCTTCTCGCCGCATTCATGCCGAAGTTCGTTCCCCGTGCCGTCCCGGAACGGGACAGGCTGCGCGAGCAGTTCATTCCAGACGTATGGCCTTCTTGTAGGCGCTACGCGCCTAGCGCCTTATATCCCCGCCCTGAACGACCGGGCTTTACGGCGCACCGCGTAACGGCAGCGTCATACTGCGGCAACCCGCGGGCGCAATGATGATGGCCGATGATCGAAACGACCGAATCCAGCGCGCACGCACTCGTGGACCTGCGCGCTCACGCTGCGCCCGAAACCGCCGTAGCGATCGTGCGCACGCTCGTCCGCTTTGGCCGCCCCGTCCTCACCTTTGCCTACGACCATGGCATCCGCGTCGTTCCGCTACGGCGCCACGAGCGCTATGCCGAGGCATCGGCAGCCCTCTCGCGGCTTGGGGTCGACGTCGATGCATGGCCGGCTCCCCCGGCCGGTCTCTTTGTGGTGGAGGAGCGCCGCGTCTACCTACGCTCGCGCAGCCCCATGACCGTGGCGCACGAGTTCGGCCATGCGCTGGATTGTGCTCTCGGGGCCGGCGTCTACCGTTCCGGCATCGATCCGCACGTTCGAGCCGCTTTCGCGGCGTCACGCAATTTCGTCACACCGTACGCTGCGACCGGTCTCGACGAGTATTTCGCCGAGTGCGTCCGCTCTTACGTCGGCGTCAACGACCCGGCCTCGTTCTGGCCGCGCGCGACCCGCGAACGGTTACGGCGACTCGATCCCGCAATGTATGCCTATATAGAGGCTCTCTTCGCCGGCGGCTTCGCGGCCGGCGCCGCCTAAAGGGCGGCACCGGCCGCACCCGCACTCCGTCGAGGCGAGATGTTATTGCTTGACGGCTGCGACTTGGGATGCGCTGATCGGACCGGCTTTGTTGCCCCATGACGAGCGAACGTACGATAGCACCGCGGCGATATCCGCGTCGCTGAGCGTGCTGTGCCAGGCCGGCATCATGCCGTTATAGGTCGTTCCCAGAACGGCGACACTCCCGCTGAGGCCATACTTTACGATGTGGATGAGCCGTGTCGCGTCTCCGTTCACGGTCGGATTCTTCGCAAGCGGCGGGAAGACGCCGGGCTGTCCGGTGCCTTGCGCCTGGTGACAGCTCGAGCAGTTGGTGGAGAAGACCTTCGCACCGGCTGCAAGGGTCGCGCTGCCGGCCATCGCGACGGTCTTCGGCTTCACGGCCGACTTCGACTTCTTTACTGCCACCGCCGACGATTTCTTCGCTGCCGATGTTGATTTCTTCGCTGCCGATGTTGATTTCTTCACTGCCGCCGTCGACTTCTTCGTTGCCGAGGCCGACTTTACCGCACCGGTAGACGTTGCGGTCGGCGATGCCTGCTCGGAGGCCGTCGTCGTCGAGCTGGACGATCCACTCGTGCCGCCCGAACACGCCGCCACTCCGAACGCGAGTGCCACCCCTGCTAGAACCACGGTTAGGGTACGCTGCATTCAACCGTTCCTTTCTCTAACTGCATCGAACAAGGCGCATCCGCGCTGCGCTCCACCCGCGTTTTCAGGCGTCTGCCGCTGTACCCCCGGTGCTTACTCCTTCGGATGCTCCGGCGCCTGCGCCGCCGGCTCCAAATTCGGATGGCCTCGCACCGAACCGATCGACCAGGCAAGAGCGACGAGCATAAAGTTCGCGACCAGCGAGCTCCCGCCGTACGAAACGAACGGCAGCGTGATGCCGGTCAACGGGAAGAGCCCGATGACGCCGCCGACGATGATGAACACTTGGAATCCCAGCGTGACCGCTAGACCCACGGCGAGCAGCTTGGCGTAGATATCCGGCTGCGTCTGCGCCGCGGCCAGAATCCGGCGCACGATGGCGAGGTAGAGCAACAGCACTACCACCGCACCGATCAGCCCGAACTCTTCGCTCAGCGCCGCATAGATGTAATCGGTGCCGACATCCGGGATGAAACCGGGGTGCCCGAGCCGGTACCCCGTACCGAAGATGCCGCCGGCCGCCAGCGCATAGTATCCTTGGGAGGCTTGGTAGCCCATGCCGAGCGGATCCGCGAAAGGGTTGCGCCACACGGCGATCCGCGTTGCAACGTACGAAAAGTGGTGCATGGCCCAGAAGGCAACGAGCCCGAAGACGGCCAGGCCGCCGGCAACCAGATCGACGCGCCGCGTCGCTACGTACAACAGGGCGGCGAACGAGGCCAGCAGCAGCGTCGCCATGCCGAGGTCGTGCTGCAGTGCCAGAATCGAGACCGACGCGCCCCAGCCGATGAAGAGCGGTCCCAAGTACTTGAGGTTCGCGCGTATCGACCACGGCCGCGTGCGCGCAATGACGTCGGCGGTCTCGGCCAAGTACGCGGCGAGAAAGAATACGATGAACAGTTTGATCAGTTCCACCGGCTCGAACTGGACCGAGCCGACCTTGATCCACAACCGCGCGCCGTTGACCTCCTGACCGAAGGCTACCAACAGCAAGAAGAGCGCAAGCGACGCGAGTACCCAGAGGTATTTGATCGATGCCATACGCCGAAACCGCGTGAAGGCCGGTCCCAGGGCTATGACGATAAGCAGCGAGACCAGCAGCCAATCCTGCTGCTTGCGCGCGAGCGCCGGGGAGATGCGCGCGACCAGCAGCAGCCCCATCGCCGAGAGCACGATCGCGAGCGCCGGGAGGACGTCGTCGCGCCGCGTGCCCGCCGGCGCGAGCGCGACCCAGGCCAGCGCACACGCGGCGAGCAGCGCCAAGAACCACGGCGGCCCGATCGTCTTCGCAGGAGCGAACGAAAGCACGAACGCCGCGACGGCCAGCGCGAGCGCGGTCGGCAGAAGGAGGCGCAGCCTCCCGCCTATCGCAGCCATGCCCTCACGCCGGCCACGGCGCCCGCGCCGCGCGCACGAACGTCAAACGCGTAGTCCCTACGTCGATGACGTCGCCCGGCAGCACCTCGATGCTCTCGGAGATTCGTTCGCCGTTCAAGAACGTACCGTTGCTGCTGTGCAAGTCCGCGATATAGACCACGTCCTTCTCGCATTCGAAACGCGCGTGCCGCCGGCTCACTTCGGGATCGGAGAGGATCAGATCGGCTTGATTCGAGCGACCGACCACCATGGGGCAAAGCCCTTCGACGCTGCGCGCCTGCGCGCCCCGGCGCACCTCGAGTTCGATGCGGACCGGCCCGATGCCGCCGCAATCCTCGGGTGGGTGCACGCGCACGCGCCCTGCGAACAGGACGAACGCGGCTAGCACGCTCAAGATCTCGAGCGATCCCAGCCGCATCTGCGCAACAAAGGTCATCGCGCCGCGCTTCGGCTTACGTTTGCGACGTCTCGCATCGCAGTTGCGTGTTCCCAAACGCCACCAAGTCTCCCGGCAGCAGGCGCCGGTCGGCGACGCGCTCCCCGTTCACAAACGTGCCGTTCGTCGAACCGAGGTCGCGCACGACGGGGCCCTCGGCGTCCGTCTCGACGACCGCGTGGTTGCGCGAGACGCTGGGGTCGACCAAAAAGATCTCACGGTCGCGGCTGCGTCCGACGCGCGTCGAGGTCCCCAGCGCGAAGACCGCGTCGGGGGGGACGCCTTTGACCATGCGCAGGACGTACCGCGCCGGAGCCGGCGCTTTGCGCCGAGCTCGCTCCGGCTCGCTTTGAACGACGTCGATCTCCATTGCGCCGGCCACGATCTCGTCGTCCGCAAAGAGCGCCACCTGCGGTTCGCGCCGCAGCCCGATTCCGACCCGTCCGGCCATATCGGAGAGCAGCGCGCTCCATTCGCGCTGCAGGTAATCGCGATGAGGCGCGAGGCGCTCAAAATCGGCCGGATTGACGTAGACTTCGTAGGTGTCCGGAGCGCGCATCTGCCGGTCGTCGCCGTCGGTTCGCGCTTCCATCGTGGAGACGAGCTTCCGCGCGATCTGCGAGGGTTCCAGGTCGCTCGGAAAGGTCTTCGCGAACGCGCGCTCGATGAACGCGGCGCACGACTCCTCGATCCGCGCGAACCAACTCACCGCGCCGTCCTCTCCAAGCAGGCGATAAAGAATCCGTCGCGCCCATCCAAGCCGGGCGCTACGACGAGGTCACCCTCGGAGTTCCGGAGGAACGCACACCGCGCCGGGGTCGTACCGCGCGAGAAATCCGGCCGCGACAAGAACGCTTGGACGACCTCCGTGGTTTCGCGAGGATCGGTCGAACAGACGGCATAGACGAGCGTTCCGCCTTCGGCCACGCGCTCGGCCAAGGCGCTCAGGAGCTCGCGCTGCGCGCCGGCCAAACGTTCTCCATCGTCGTGCCGTTTACGCCACCTCGCCTCGGGATGGCGCCCTACGACGCCGACGCCCGAACATGGGGCGTCCAGCAACACGCGGTCGAAGGTTCGCTCGGCCGAGAACCGCGCCACATCGCCCGTGACGACCGACGCGGCCACGCCCGCCGCCGGCAAGCGCTCGGCGAGAATGGCCGCCTTGCGCGCATCATGGTCGACGCAAACCAGCGAACCTTCGCCGCCGAGGCGCGCGGCGATCTGCAGTGCCTTGTTCCCGCGGCCGCTGCACGCGTCCAGAACCCAGTCGCCGGGCTGCGGGTTCAAGACGTCGACCGGTATCGCCGACGCTTCACTCTGCACCCACCACCGCCCCGCAGCGGTGCGTTCGCTCGCGCGGGCGAGCGCCGCGTCCCCGACGAGCACGGCGTCCTCGGCCAACGGCGAAGATTCCGCGCTGCTGCCGCGCTGCGCAAACCACGCGCGCACGGTATCGCGCGTATCGCGCGTGCGGTTGACGGCGACGGCACTCTGCGCGGGCTTATTGCACCCGTCGAGAACCGCTTCGAGGCGTTCCGCGCCGAAGGTCTCCCGCAATTGGCGAACCAGCCACGTTGGGAACGAGTACGCGGTACCGAGAAAGTCGCTTTCATCGTCGAAGAGTTCGCGCCGCGGCGGAGGCGGCCGGTCGCGCAGGAAGGTCCGCAGCACGGCGTTGACGAGTCCGGCGGTTCCGCGATGGCCGTATCGCTTTGCCAGGCCCACAAACTCGCTCACGGTCGCATGTTCGCGCGCGTCCGTAAAGGCCAGCTCGTAGACGGCCAGCCGCAGGATCTCGGCGATGACCGGCGGGAGCGGCTTTCCGCGGGCTCCGACGTACGGGCGCACGTACCAGTCGAGCGTCCGGCGCATCTTGATCGCACCGTACGCCAACTGCGTTGCGAACGCGCGGTCGCGTGCATCGAGAGCCCCCTTCCGCAAGCGATAGTCGAGCGCTTCTTGAGCGCTTCGCTCGATAGGCGCCGCTTCGGCGGGAAAGACGTCGCGCACCACTGCGAGCGCCGTTTCACGAGCGTTCATCGCGCGGCGGCCAGGCTTTGCGCGAAGGCGCGCCCCGTCGCGGGCCCGCGGTTGGGCGCGACGAGCGCGGTAACCGCAACGGCGCCATCCCCGCAGGCTACGAGCAACGCGTCGTCGCGCGTCCCCAGGATCGTCCCCGGCGGCGCGCCGGCGTGCCCGTCGGCGCACGCTGCGCGCAGCAGTTTGACCGTCATTCCGGCAAGCCGCGCGCGGGCCGCCGGCTGCGGAGAGAACGCCCGCGTTAGGTTCGCGATACGCTGCGCGGGCCACGACCAATCGATGGTCAGGTCCTCTTTCGCCGGCAGCCGCGTCACGGTGGGCTCGCCCGTCTGCGGGACCGCCGCGAACCCTTCGCCTCCGGCGGCATCGATCGCGCGCCCGAGCAGCCGCGCGCCCAGCGCCGCGAGCCGGTCGTGCAGTTCGCCGTAGGTCTCCTCCGCACCGATCGCCGTAGACTCCGCAAGCACGATATCCCCCGTATCCGTGCCTGCATCCATGAGCATGATACTTACACCGGTCTGCGTCGCACCGTCGCGGAGCGCGCTCTGTATGGGCGTCGCGCCGCGATAGCGCGGCAGCAGGCTCGGATGGACGTTCAAAGCGCCGAGTCTCGGCAGATCGAGGAGCGACTGCGGAAGAATTCGCCCGTATGCGGCCAACGCGAAAAGATCGTAACGCTCGCCCGCGAGCGACGTCGCAAACTCGCGGAGGGAGAGCGGCTCGTACACCGGAGCCCCGAGATCCAGCGCCGCCAACTTGACAGGCGTCGGGCGGAGCCGCCGTCCGCGGCCGGCCGGACGATCGGGCTGCGTCACCACGCCGGCGAGCTGCGTGCGCTCCGCAACGGCGCGCAGGCTCGGGACGGCGAACGCGCTCGTTCCAAAAAAAAGCGTCTGCACGAAATCACTAAAGCGAGCCGGCCGATTCGGCCGCCGCGACTTCTTCTTCCGTCCGCGCCTTGCGCACGTCCTTCGCGCGGTCGACGTACAAGACTCCGTTGAGGTGGTCGATTTCGTGCTGCAGACAGGTTGCGAAAAGACCGGTACCTTCGAGTTGGATCTTTGCACCGTCTCGATCCAGACCCGTCACGACGACGCTCTCGAAGCGCGTTATCTCGCCGACGTAGCCCGGCACCGAGAGACACCCTTCCAGCGACTCGATCTCACCTTCGGTCCGTTCGAACTTCGGGTTGATGACCACGAAAGGGCCGTGTGCGGGGTCGTCATCGTGAAGGTCCACCGTGAAAAGGCGCTTCGAGACGTTGACCTGCGGCGCCGCCAGACCGATGCCCGGCGCGTCGTACATCGTTACGAACATATCGTCGATCAGCTGCTGAAACAGCGGATCGTGGATCTCCTTGGCATCGACCTTCTTCGCTACTTTGCGCAGCGTTGGATGCCCGTCGGTAATGATGCTTCGCACGTAGGCCATGGCCGTACTCTTCTACCCCACAGATCAAATTGCCGTCAGGCTACCATATTGCGGCGCAGTGCTCCAACCATAGGGCGTCCCCCGCCGTTGGCTGGTGATGAAGCGCCGTAGCGCCCGGCAGGGCGCTCACTCGGCCACCCATATGGCACACCGCCGCGGTAGCGTACAGCGTATGGAGCCTGTCGCGCGCAAGGTCGTTTACCGCCTCTATCCGTCGCGCTCACAAGAGGCGGCGCTGCTCGATATGCTCGGTCTGCACCAGCGCCTCTATAATGCCGCGCTCGAACAGCGGGTGAGTGCGTGGCGATTGCGACACAAGAGCCTCTCGGCATACGATCAGAGCCGCGATCTCACCGAGTTGCGTGCCGACGACGAGCGCTATGCCGCGCTGAACGCGCAATCGGCCCAGGTAACGCTGCAACGGCTCCACCTGGCATTTGCGGCCTTCTTCCGGCGTTGCAAGAAGGGCGAGACGCCGGGATTCCCCCGCTTCAAAGCCTTCGACCGCTTCTCGGGCTGGGGATACAAGACGCACGGCGACGGCTTTCGCTTCGCGCCCGGAGACGGTAACCGGCACGGACAACTGCGTCTCTCGGGCGTCGGCACAATCCCAGCGCGCGGTCACGCCCGTACGTCGGGCGACGCGAAGACCTGCGAAATCCAACATAAGGCTGGGCGCTGGTACGCATCGCTCACCGTGGCCTGCAAGCCGCAGCGCGAGGGGGGAACGCGGCCGATCGGCCTGGATTGGGGCGTTAAAACCTTCGCCACGCTCGCGCACGAAGACGGCTCGTTGGGCGAGACTGGCAACCCGCGCTTCGTTCGTACCGCTAAAGCGACGTTGGAAGAAGCACAACAGAAGCTGGCTCGCAAGCGGCGTGGCTCCGCGAATCGTCGTCGGGCAAAGCGCGCCGTGGCCGCCATCCATCGGACGACCGCCGCCAAGCGTTTGGATTTTTTGCACCAGACGACGGCGAATCTCGTCGCGCGGTCGTGGCTCATCGCCACCGAGTCCCTCACGGTGAAGAACTTGACCCGCTCGGCGAAAGGAACGGTCGCACAACCGGGGCGCAACGTCGCCCGAAAGGCGGGCTTGAATCGCGAGATTCTCGCCACCGCTCCACGCGCATTTCTCGATATGCTCCGATACAAAGCGGCAGAAGCTGGTGTCGAGTTCGTCGAGGTTCCATCGCGGAAGGTCAAACCAAGCCAGACGTGCTCCGGTTGCTGGAAACAGCGCAAGAAGAGGCTCTCCGAGCGGCAACACGTCTGCTCCTGCGGGTTGGTTCTCTCACGCGATCAAAACGCCGCGCGTGTCAATCTCTTCTGGGCACTGGCCCACACCGGCCGGGAACCGCTCGCCGGGTGCCTCGCGCAAGCCGCGTGTGCAACACGAAACTCCATCCTGTACGCGTAGCCTCAGGTGGAGTAGTTCATAAGATGTAGTTCGTGAGTTCGGCATCGCGGACGACGTCCTGCAGTTTCGCGCGCACGTAGTCGCCGTCGATGGTGACGCTCCCGCCTTTCTCGGGCGCTTCGTAGCTGACATCCTCGAGCAGGCGCTCGAGGACGGTATGCAGCCGGCGAGCCCCGATGTTCTCGCTCTGTTCGTTCACCTGCATTGCGAATTCAGCGATCTGGTCCACCGCGTCGGGCCGAAAGTCGAGCGTCACGTTTTCGGTAGCGAGCAGCGCCTTATACTGTTCGATCAGCGCGTTTTGGGGCTGGGTGAGTATCGTCTTGAAATCCTCGGCCGTCAGCGAGTCGAGCTCGACGCGGATGGGGAAGCGGCCCTGCAGTTCGGGAATTAAATCCGAGGGTTTGCTGATATGAAACGCGCCGGCGGCAATGAACAGCACGTGATCGGTTTTTATCGCGCCGTGTTTCGTATTCACCGTACAGCCTTCGACGATCGGAAGGATGTCGCGCTGCACGCCCTCGCGCGAAACGTCGGGTCCGCGCGATCCTTCGCGGCCCGCGACTTTGTCGATCTCGTCGATGAAGACGATGCCGTGTTCGCCCGCCCGCCGCAACGCTTCGCGCTTGACCGCGTCCGCGTCGATGAGCTTGCCGGCCTCCTCCTGCGCGAAGATGCGGCGCGCCTCCGAGACCGTCACCCGCTTGCTCACGCGCTTCTTGGGAAGTATCCCGCCGAGCATCTCACCTAAGTCTCCGCCAGCCCCGCCGTCGAAGTTGCCGCCCACCACGCCCATGGGAATGCTCGGCGACTCCTCGACTTCGATCTCGACGAGGCGAACGTCGTAGAATCCGCGCTCGACGTCCGCGCGCGCCTGGTCGCGCACACGCTGCGCGTCGGCCGTTGGAGCCCCGGGCGGCGGCGCCGGCGGCTGCGGCTGGGCCCCCGCGAAATTGTTGCCGAAGATCGATCCGAGCGTTGCCGCAAACGGATTGCCCGGCGTCTGGGCGGCGGGCGGGCGGGTCTCTGGATGGAGCAGGTCGATCACGCGTTCGACCGCCATGCGCGCGGCCAACTCCTTGACGTCCTCGCGGCGCTCTTCCATCACCGTGCGAACGGCCTGCTCGACGAGATCGCGAACCATCGATTCGACGTCGCGCCCGACATAGCCGACCTCGGTGTACTTGGTCGCCTCGACCTTGACGAACGGCGCCCCGGCCAGCGTCGCCAGCCGCCGCGCGATCTCGGTCTTTCCGACCCCGGTCGGTCCGATCATCAGGATGTTCTTCGGCACGATATCCTCGCGCATCTCGGGCCTTACGCGCGAGCGGCGGTAGCGGTTTCGCATCGCGATGGCGACGGCGCGCTTGGCCTTGGCCTGGCCGACGATGTACTTGTCCAAGGCCGCGACGATGGCGCGCGGAGTCAGTTCGGCGAGTTCGCCTCCGGGTGCGGCCGGTTCGGCAGCGGCGTTCATAGCGACTCCACCACGATCTGATCGTTGGTGTAGATGCAGATCTCACCCGCGATTTCAAGCGACTTGCGCGCTATCTCCTCGGCCGGCAGCGGGGTGTTGCGCACGAGCGCGGCGGCCGCAGCCTGCGCGTACGGGCCGCCGCTGCCGATCGCGGCGATGCCTTCGTCGGGCTCGATGACGTCGCCGTTGCCGCTCACGACCAGCAGGTGTTCCGGAGTCCCGACGATCAGCAGGGCCTCGAGCCGGCGCAGCGCGCGGTCCTGGCGCCAGTCCTTCGCGAGCTCGACTGCGGCCCGCGTCAGGTCCTTGTACTCGTTGAACTTGGCCTCAAACTTTTCCAGCAACGTAATCCCGTCGGCGGCAGAACCGGCGAAACCGGCGATCACTTTGCCGCCGGCGATCCGTCGCACTTTGCGAGCCCCGTGTTTCATCACGGTCTTGTCGAAGGTCACCTGGCCGTCGCCGGCGACCGCGAGCTTGCCATCGCGGCGCACCGCGAGTATCGTCGTGGATCGAATCTTCATGACAACGGCTGTGTACCCGGCGCGGCAGCCCGGGGTTTCAAGCGACGCCTGCCCCGCAGGCCGCCGCGGGCCGCAGTTCGCTCCTCAGCCGATCGATCGCCGCCAGCGCTCGCTCGGCCATCTGCCGCCGGCGCTCGCGCTTGTCCCGTTTGGCTGCGGCCGGGAATCCCCCCGCATCCGGCACCGGGAACGCGCCCCAGGTAACGTTGGACGGCTGGAAATCCGGCGTCTGCGTATTTTGCAGGTGCGCGACTACCGCGCCAAACGCGCTCCCACGCGGAAACTGAAGCGGCGCAAGGCCAAGGACGGCGCGCGCCGCGTGTATGCCCGCCATGGCTCCACAGGCCGCAGCCTCGACGTAGCCCTCGGCACCGGTGATCTGCCCGGCTAGCCACACGTTCGGCGTTCCGCGCAGCCGCAGTTGCGGGTCGAGCAGGCGCGGTGAATCGACGAACGTATTGCGGTGCATCACGCCTAGGCGTAGCCACTCGGCCTTCTGCAGCCCCGGCAACTTTCCGAAGGCTTGGCGCTGCGCGGGCCACGAGAGCCGCGTCTGGAAACCGACCAGATTGAACGCGGTAGCCTCGGCGTTCTCCTTGCGTAACTGCACGACGGCATAGGGAGTCTTGCCGGTCCGCGGGTCGCGCAGACCGACCGGTTTGAGCGGGCCGAAGCGCAACACGTCGTCGCCGCGGTCGGCCATCTCTTCGATCGGCAGGCACCCTTCAAAGTAGGGCACGCGAGGGGAGGCAGGCTCCATCTCCGCGTCGCGCTCGAAGGGTGCAGGACGATGGCGCTCCAGCGTCCGCAGGTCGTGGAGCAGCTCCGCGTACTGCTCGGCGTCCAGCGGAATGTTGAGGTAGTCGTCACCGCCGCCTTTGTCGTAGCGCGATTTGCGATACATCGGCGATTCGTCGATCGAATCGGCCGCTACGATCGGCGATGCCGCATCATAGTAATGCAGGCGCCCGCCCGGCGCGGCGGCGATGAGGCTATCGATCTCGGAGAGCAGCGCAGCGCTCGGCAGCGGGCCGCAGGCGACGATCGCCGGCCGCGTGCGATCGATCGCGCAGACCTCCTCGCGATGGATCGCTATGCGCGGATGCCCCAGCAAACGCGCTTCCACGGCCCGAGCGAAGCGCTCGCGGTCGACGGCGAGCGCGCCACCTGCCGGCACCGCCGATTCGCGTGCCGACTCGACGATCGCCGAGTCCAGGCGCGCGAGTTCTTCCTTGAGCAAGCCGACGGCATTTTCGAGCGCGGCCCCGCGCAGCGAGTTACTGCACACGAGTTCGGCGAGAAGGCCGGTCTTGTGAGCCGGGCCGCTCTTATACGGGCGCATCTCGTACAGATCGACCTCCGCACCCTGCAGCGCGGCTTGCCACGCAGCTTCGCATCCCGCGAGGCCGCCGCCGATAACGGCGATGCGCGTCATGCTTCCGCGGCTTGGCGCCCTTGCGGCTCGCCCGCATCCGCTGCGATCGCCGAAACGTCGTGCTCTTTGGCGGCGCTGCATTCCAGGGCGGCGGCGCCGCGTCGTGACTTGGCCACGACGTGCGCTCCGCAGGCCGGGCACGGCTCGGGAACGAGGCGATCCCACGAAACGAAATCGCATTTCGGGTAATTCGCGCAACCGAAGAACGTGCGGCCCTTGCGCGATCTGCGTTCGACGACCGCGCCGCCGTCCCGCGGACACTTGGCGCCGGTATCTTTGAGTATCGGCCGCGTCGTCTTACATTCGGGGTAGCCGGTGCACGAGATAAACTTTCCGAAGCGCCCCGTCTTCACGACCATCGGCCGATTGCAGTTCGGGCAGAACTCGTCGGTCGGCTCGTCCTTGATCTCCAAACGCGGTAACTTCCGCTCGGCTAGTTCGAGCTCGGCCAAGAACGGCATATAAAACGTCCGCAACAACTCGACCCAGTCTTGGTCGCCGACCGCCACCCTGTCGAGGCCGCCCTCCATCTGCGCGGTGAAGCGGAGATCGACGATATCGGGAAAGTGCTCCACGAGCAGATCGTTGACCGCAAAGCCGATATCCGTCGGCTGAAAGCGCCGATCGACCTGCGTCACGTATCCGCGCGCTTGAATCGTATCCACGATCGTGCTGTAGGTGGACGGGCGGCCGACGCGGTTCTCTTCGAGCGCTTTCACCAGCGTAGCCTCGGTGAAGCGCGGCGGCGGCTCGGTGAAATGCTGTTTGGCCTCAAGCCCACGGGAGACCAGAGGCTCGCCGTCCTGCAGCTGCGGCAACCGCACTTTGGAGAGCGCTGCCGAATCGTCTTTGCCTTCCTCGTAGACCCTCGTGAAACCCGGGAACTTGACCGTGCTGCCCGTCGCGCGGAAGGTATAGTTTGCGGCCTTGACGTCGACCGTCGTCTGATCGAAGACGGCCGCAGACATCTGCGAGGCCACGAACCGCTCCCACACGAGCGTGTAGAGGCGCATCTCGTCGCGCTTGAGCACGCCGCTCAGGCTCGCCGGCGTTCGATGGAGCGAGGTCGGACGAATCGCCTCGTGCGCGTCCTGCGCTCCTTCGCGAATCTTATGCTCGCGGCCGCCGTGGTATGCCGGCCCAAAGGCCTGCGCGATATACTCGCGTGCCGATTCGCGCGCTTGATCCGAGATCCGCGTGGAGTCGGTACGCATGTACGTGATGAGCCCGACCGTGCCTTCGCCGCCGAGATCGACGCCCTCGTAGAGCGCCTGGGCGATCTGCATGGCGCGGCGAACGCGCAGGTGCAACTTGCGCGAGGCTTCCTGCTGAAGCGTCGAGGTCGT
>JAKAPQ010000088.1 GCA_021806945.1 bacterium
ACCCCTTCGGCGTTGGTCGAGGTACCGTCGGGCGAGACGATATATCCGGCTCGGTCGAGTTCGAGTTGACCGGCGAAGATCGCCGTGTTGGGGTCGTGGCCGATCGCGATAAAGAGCGCGTCGGCCGCGAGCTCGCTGCGGCTGCCGTTCTCCACGTCGCGCAGTTTCAATCCGGTCAAATGACTCTCGCCGACGGCCTCCTCCACGACCGCATTCCAAACAAACTCGATCTTTTCGTTCGCCAGGACGCGATCGCTCATGATCTTGCTCGCGCGCAGGCCCGGCCGGCGGTGGACGACCGTTACTTTACGGCCGAAGCGCGTTAGAAATAGCGCCTCCTCCATCGCCGAGTCCCCGCCGCCGACCACGACGATATGCTTGTCTCGGAAGAACGCTCCGTCACACGTCGCGCAGGTCGACACGCCACGGCCGCGTAGGCGCTCCTCGCCGGGGATGCCTAGCCAACGCGCTGCGGCTCCGGTCGCAACGATAACGGTGCGCGCCTCGCGGTCGCCGTCGGCCGTGCGCACGACGAGCGGGCGCCGAGCAAAATCGACGGCCGTCACGTCGACATCCTCGATGCGCGCGCCGAAACGCTCCGCCTGCTCGCGAAACTTGAGCATGAGGTCGGGCCCCTGGATACCGTCCGGGAAGCCCGGATAGTTCTCGACCTCCGTGGTGAGCATGAGCTGGCCGCCGTACATGCCGCCGGCCAGCACCAGCGGGCGCAGATTCGCCCGGGCGGCGTAGATGGCGGCGGTGAGTCCGGCCGGACCGGAACCGATGACGATGAGGCGTTCCATAGCGCATTTTTCGACCGCTCGATGCGGCAGTCCGGTTGCACCGCGGCGTCGAATCGCCGGCAAATGGCACTGGAAGACGACTTCTCGGACGTTCTCGGGAAAGCCATGCGCGGCACCGGCTTGGATAAGCGAGGGCTTGCGCGGGCGACCGGCCTCTCCGTGGCGGCGATCGCCTCGTGGTCGGCCGGGCAGAGCGCACCCACCGGCGAGGAAGCGCGCGCGCTGGCCCACGCGCTCCGGCTCGATCCGAGCGCCTTCGCGGAGGCGGCCGCGTCGCGCTGGCACCCCGAGCCTATCGTCCTATCCGACGTGCGGCACCATCCGCAGCGCCCGCATCCGAGCAATGGATACGTCTTTTTTCTCGATGGGGACAAGCGGGCAGCGCTCGTCGATCCGGCGGGCGTTCCCGCAAACTTGCTGCGCATCTTACGCGAGGGCGCCTATCACCTGCAGTATGTGCTCGTCACGCACAAACATGCCGACCATTGCGATGCGGCCGCCGACGTCGCCGCCGCTTTCCCAGACGCGCGCATCGTCGTGCATCGCGCCGACTCCCACGCGCTCGGGCCGCTAGCCGCCGGAGCGACGCTCGTGCGCGACGGCGACGAACTCCCATTTGGCGACGATGCGAGCATCCGTATGCTGCATACCCCGGGGCACACCGACGGCTCGTCGTCGTACCTCTTTCGCTCCACCGTCTTTACCGGCGATACGCTCTTCGCCGGCAGCGTCGGCGGCGCGTACGGGGACCGCACGACCTACGACGATATTCTACGCAGCATTAGAACGCGGATATTTACACTCCCCGACGACACCGTCCTGATGCCGGGGCACGGACCACCCAGTCGCGTCGGCTGGGAGAAGGCGCACAACCCTTTCTTCCCGGGCTAGGAGGCGGGTTGCGCTCAGGTGCGCAGTTTATAGCCGACGGCGGCCATTCGCAGCGCGGTGCCGAGCGACACGCACGCCAGCCCGCCGATGACCGTCAAGGAGAGCCACAGCGGCAGATAGCTCTGCCCCGTATAGCTGTACCGGAACGCGTCGATCGTGTAAAACATCGGATTGAATAATTCGAAGTTTCGCAGAAACGGCGGGAGCAGCTGCGCCGAGGTGAAGACGCCGCCGACGAAGACCAGCGGCGTTATCGCGAACGTCGTAAGCACCGCAATATGGTCGAATTTCTCCGCCAATAAGCCGAAGATCACGCCGAGTGCCGAAAACAGCACCGCCACCAGCATCATGACGCCGAAGTACAGCACCCAGTCGCGCGGTAAGGTGTGCACGAAAATCACACCGAGCACCATGATAATATTCGCGATGACGAGCGCGCGAACGAGGCTCCCCAAAACATAGCCGAAGACGATCTCGCCGGCCGACATCGGCGCGATCAGCATCTCCTGAATCGAATTCATGAAGCGCCCTTGAAAGACGGAACTACTGCACTCGCCGTAAGAAGAATCTATGACTTGCAGCATGATCAGCCCGGGTATCAAGAACTCCGAGTACGAAACTCCCTGTACCTGCTTGATGCGGCTTCCCAGCGCCATGCCGAAGACGAAGACGTAGAGCAACGTCGTAATGATCGGCGGCCAGATAACTTGATTGATGATCTTGATGCTGCGAACCATCTCGCGCCGAATGAGCGTCAGCATGGCGACGTGGTTGATGCGTGCGATCACGCTCGCGTCAGCTCCAAGAAGATATCCTGCAAACCGCGGCCCGCACGCGCCAGGAGATCTCGCGTCGGTTCGAGCGCGACCAGGCGCCCCGCTCGTATGATGCCGATGTTGCGACACAAGGCCTCGGCTTCTTCCAGATAGTGCGTCGTGAGGAAAATCGTCATCCCTTCGGCGTTCAGGCGGCGCAGCAGAGCCCATAATTCGAGCCGTAACTCGACGTCGACACCCGCGGTCGGCTCGTCGAGGATTAGGATTTTCGGATCGTGCACGAGCGCGCGCGCCAAGGTCAACCGTCGTTTCATGCCGCCCGAAAGTTTCGTGTACTCGAGCTTCGCATGCCGCTGCAAGCCAAACTGCTCGAGCAGCTCGTCGGCCCGTTCGCGCACGAGGCGCGGCGCGAGGCCATAGTAACCCGCCTGAAAGATCAAGACGTCGCGAATCGAGAGGTAGCGGTCGAAATTATACTCCTGAGGCGCCAAGCCGATAAACCGCCGCGCTTCACGCCACTGCGTGACGTTGTCGTATCCGAAGACCTCGATGCTGCCCGACGTGATCCGCGCAAGACCGACGATCGCGCTGATCGTCGTCGTTTTCCCGGCCCCGTTGGGGCCGAGAAACCCGAAGAAGTCTCCGGCCTCCACGCGCAACGACACGTCGTCGACCGCGGTGAAATCACCGTAGCGCTTGACCATATGCGAGATATCGATGGCCGGGCTGCCCCGGTCTGCTAAGGAATGAGCGTCTTTAATTTTCTGTACCGGTGGCGGCGAAGAACGTTGATGAGGTTGGTACTATCCGGAATACCGCAGTCGGCCAGTTGGGTTGCAACTTTCTTGACGTCGAAGGCGACGCGCCGGTGGCGGACCTCCCATCCGGCCGACCGCGCCGTCAAGATCGCATACCCCGCGCGAGGATCGCCGTCCTTGGGCAATCCCGCCGAGGCGACGTTGACCAGAAGGCGGCCGCGCCAGGCCCGAACGTAAGGAAGGTGCAGATGGCCGAAGGCGATCGTTTGGGCGCGTTCGTCACCGATCAACCGCTCGAGTAACGCGTCTTCGGCATCCGGCCACAGGTGCTCGTCGTCGGTCGTCGGATTGGCGTGCACGACCAGCAGTTGCGCGTCTTCCTCACCGAAACGCAGCGAAAACGGCAGATCGCGGAGCCACGCAATCCACTTTTCGCCCACATCCGTACGCTGCCACGGTATCTGCTGGCGATCGCTTTCGCTCAGTTCCGCGAGCGCCGCATCGTCGGTCGCCGCGATGTAGCGGTCGGTGTTTCCGCGGATGCAGCGCGCGCCCACCTCGGCCAAACGCTGCAGAACCTTCTTTGGCTTGGGACCGTCCATGCAGAGATCGCCCGCCGCGACGATGAGATCCGCGCCGCCTTGGCTCTGCAGATCCGCCAAGCAAGCATCCAAGCCCACGAGGTTCCCATGAATGTCGGAGACGATCGCGATGCGCACGTCAGCTGCGTCTGAGCGCTATGGCCAGCATCGACGGCGTTATGCCGATCTTGCCGAACTCATAGAGATCGATCGCTTCGACCACGACTCTCGCCTTGCGCAACGCGTCGACCGCCTTCGGGTAGCGCAGATCGGCGATAACGTGGCGCTCGCCGATATTGAGGACGCCCGCGCCGAGGGCCTCGTCGCTGTCGATCTCGATCGCGCGTAACCGCGAAAATGCCGCCGCGTCCACGCGGCCCTTTGCATACGCAACGGTATCGTGCGCGATAACACCGGCGACGGTGCGTAGGGCGGAGCCGCCCGCTACCGAAACTTCGACGACTTCGAACCCGTGGGCAGACGCCAGCTCGGCGAATCCGGCTCGGCCGAACGCATTGCTGCCGGCACCAACGCCCACGAACGCCGTACGTCCGACCAGCAGCACATCGCCGCCGTCTATGAGACCGGGCGGTGCCGTGCGCCAGGCGATCGGGAGGCCGAGCCGAGCCAACTCCCGCGCGACCGGCTCGGTCTCGGGCCGCCGCGAAAGCACCGAGGGGCGCAGGATCGCCGCACCGTCGTCAAAGACCAGCGCGCAATCCGCGACGGCGGAGGCGTTTGGTCCGGCCCCGTCCCCAGCCTGCGCGACCGCCGGCGAGCAGCCGAAATAGCGCAGGGTCGCGCAAAGCGTCTCGAACTGCAACGTAGCGCGCGCGAAAACTGCCGACGGTTCGCCCTGCAGCGGGCGTGCGTCGGCGATATTCGCCGGCGGTGCAACCAGGAGTGCGGCGCGCAAAGCGCCGGTCGGGCTAGCCGCTAGGCGTGGCCCGGAGCGAACGTTTTCCTTTGTCATCATCTCGTCGTATCGGTGTGCGAAGAGTTCGACGTCGGGGCGCCGAGCACTTCGAACGGCGCCAAATCGGCCATCGGCGTAAAGAAGTCGGCCATATCGGTCGCCAAGAGGTCGTTCAAGGAGAGTGCCGGCAGACCAAGGATCTCCTCCTCGGTCTTGAGGATGCTGGCCGTCGAGAGGTGATCGGCACCGATGTAGTGGCGCTTAGCGTATGGAGATACGACGATCGCATAGGTTCGGCGGGCGTATACGTGATCGCGCCCGCCCCGGGTATCGGCCGGCATGATGAAGATAGCCGTCGACGCCCACGTCGGAAGATGGCTGATATACTGAACGATCTCACCGACCGCCCGGTCGTTTTCGGCAGCTTGCACCCCCCTAGATGGCAGCCCCGGAGCGCTCTCCCCGTGGTCGCCGGGCAGCCAGACGTAGGTGAAGTCGGGTACCGTTCCTGCCTTCACGTAGCGGCCGTAATCTCGCTCGAACTCCAGCGCCCGCTTCAGGTTGCCGATCCTTGGGTTCCACCCAGGGTAACGAAGATCGACGTGGCCGGCGAGCGCCGCCAGAGCCGGGACGTTCCACGTGTAGTAGCCGCCCACTCCCGGCGTCGCGGCGCCGCCCGTCTCGTAGCCCGAGACGCGCAGGAGCTCGCCATAGTCGCGGTAGGTTAGGTGCGCGCGCTGCACGGCGTTGAAGATATATCCGCTGCGCGGGTAATCCTCCGGATCTTCTCCGGAACCGAAGAACGAGCCGCTCGCGTCCTTGAGCCGTTCGGTGCGCTCCTCAAATGCCGTCGCTGTGCCGCCGGTATAGACGTTTTCGGCCAGGGCAAACTCGCTTGCCAGGGCATGCAGATTCGGCGTCAGGCTTTGGGGCCACGATACCAGGGCTGGATCGCCGTTCGCGTAGGGATGGCCTTGGGCGTCCTGCAGGTCGCCCAAGGCCGAGTCGAACGTCTGGCTCCCCTCGAGAATGAAGACGACGTGCCGGATCACGCTCGATCGCTGCAGCGAACGCAGCGGGGGAACGATCGGATCGCTGACGGCTAAGCGCGCCACGCGCAAGTAGCGCAAGCTCGAGAGCGTGGTCTTGACCAGCGGCACGGATTTCAGGTCGATCCGCTGCAGCGTCGCCCACATCGTGTCGCTCTCGCCCGCCGGCCCTGGCTCCGTGCCGAGGCCCTTGGCGTTGGCAACGTAGAGATAACGCCCATTCTTGGAGACCGCCAGCGCCGACGGGTACCAGCCGGTCGGAATCAGCCCCAAGCGGTGGAGTTTCGCGGGGTTGCGCGAGTCCAGAACCGCAACCGCGTTCATTCCCGCAAGTGCGACATAGACGCGCGTTCCGTCGGGGCTGCGTACGATCGCATCGGGCTGCGTTCCGTACGGCGCTTCGTCGAACAGCCGCAGGTCGAGGCCGCCGATCACGCGCCGAGCGCGCAGGTCGACGATTGCGACGCGATCGACGTTCGTCATCGTCACATACGCGTACCGGCCGTTCCGCGAAAGCACGATCGCGCTCGGCTCGGCCCCGCCGACGTTCTCCACGCCGTCGGGCGTCCGGTCCATACGAAGCGGCGCAAGGCCGCCATGCACGTTGCCGCGCGCATCCAATCCAAGCAGCGAGAGCGCCGACGCGTGGCGCGGCGCGCGGGAGACGTTTGCGAAGGGCGGCAGGAGGGTCCTTTGCGGCAGCCTTGCGTAGCGCATGAGGCCACCGTCGGTCACGTAGAGGCGCGCGTGGGCTACCGCGATGCCCGATGGGAAGAATCCCACGGGCGCCGTGCTCTCCACGGTGCGCGTCTTGACGTCGATCGCGGTCACGGTGCCGCCCAAGAGGTTGACCGCGTAGGCCGTACGATGATCGTCGGAGAGCGCGAGGCTCGCCGGGAAGCTGTGCCCGTCGTTCGCGAAACGCGCATCGGCCGGCCCCGGAATGGCGATGGCGCGTTCGAAGGTCAGCCGCCCGTAGCGCGAGAGGTCGAAGACATCGACGCCGTTCGAAGGCCCCCCAGAGGCCAGCACGATGGTCCGCGACGGATCCGCCGGATCCTTAGAGGCCACGACACCCGCGAAAAACGTCCTCTTGGGGGCTTGATACGTCGAAACCAGCCGCATCGTGCGCGCATTCACGACCGCCAGCGAGTAGCCGCCGCGCGCGGCCCGAGCGAGGCGGCTGCGTACGCCGTAGCGGAGCTCGTCGTCGTTGCTCACGATCGCAAAGGCGCCATCCGGCGTAAGCGTCAGCCCCAGCGCATTCGTGCCGACGACGGTACTCGCGCCGACCGGCGCGACGGTGCGCCCATTGGGTAGGATGAGATCGAAGGGTCTTCGCGGATTCGGCGCACCGGCGGGCCGCTTCGCTGCCGGGGCGCTGTAAACGGTAAGTTGCGGAGCATTCGCACCGAGGAGCGCGACGGTGCAAAGTGCCGCCAGGATACGTCGCGACATCACCGGCCAGGGTTACGGGCGCCCGGCGCGCGTTACCTCCCGGGCTCGGTGTCGGCGGCAGCCGCTATTGTCGGTCGAGCCGGTATCCGATCCCTCGCACGCTTGCGATTTCGAGGGGCGCCTCTACCTCGATCAGTTTCTTGCGCAGCGACGCTATATGCACGTCGACGACACGCGTCGGCACCCCGGAGGTATCGTTCCATACGTGTTCGAGAATCTGCCCGCGCGTGAGCAAGCGCCCCTCGGCTTCGGCCAGGTACCACATCAGGCGAAACTCGAGGGCCGTGAGCGTCACCGTCTTCGCATCGATGCTGAGCGTATGAAAATCGCGAACCAGTCTAGCCGAGCCGATCTGCAGGATGCCGGGCTCGTCTTTTTTCTTTGCGCTCTTTTCGCGCCGCCGCAAGAACGACGCGATACGCGCGACGAGCTCGTTGCCCGAGAACGGCTTGGTAATGTAGTCGTCGGCGCCCAGACCGAGCCCAAGCAGCACGTCCTGCTCGCGCGAATGCCCGCTCACCATGAGAATGAACGCATTGCTCGAGTTTGAGACCGAGGTGCAGACATCGAGTCCCGAGATGTCGGGGAGCCCGATATCCAAAATAACGACGTCCGGCTTGTAAACGTCAGCCTGTTCGAGCCCGTCGGCGCCGGTGCGAACGGCGCGGACTTCGTACCCCGCGCGCTCGAGCACCGTCTGCTCGAGTCTCGCCACGTCATCGTCATCTTCGATGACGAGAACCCGTGCCAGCGCCATGCTCTTCTCCTTGTTATGCAATTATGCAGATGCGGTGATATCTTCACCTTCGGTCAACACGAACTGCCGCCGAGATACTCCCTCGTCGACGGCCGCCTGCGCGACGGCTTTGGCTACGGCCTCGACCACCCTCGTATCGAAGACACTCGGTATGATGTATTCGGAACTACGTTCGTCGTCGCCCACCATCGAGGCGATCGCCTTGGCCGCCGCCAGCTTCATGTTCTCGGTGATCCGGCGAGCGCGGCAGTCGAGGGCGCCTCGAAAGATTCCCGGAAAGGAGAGCAGGTTGTTCACTTGATTCGGGAAATCCGACCGGCCGGTCGCGATGACCGCGACGTAAGGAGCGGCCGCGTCGGGCATGATCTCCGGCGTGGGGTTCGCCATGGCGAAGACGATCGGATCTTTGCCCATCGCCCGCACATCCTCGGGTTGCAGGATCCCCGGCGCCGAGACCCCGATGAAGACGTCCGCCCCTCGCAAGACTTCGTGCAGCGAGCCGCGCCGGTTCTCACGGTTGGTGTTTTCGGCGAGCCAGCGCCAGTGGGAGTTGTCGTAGCGCTCGTCGCGGTTGAGCGCGCCGGCGCGATCGACGGGGATCACGTCGCGGACCCCGGCTCCCAGCAGCATCTTGATCGTCGCCGTTCCCGCCGCACCGCTGCCGGCGACGACGACCTGCAGATCCTCCA
>JAKAPQ010000089.1 GCA_021806945.1 bacterium
GTCAGCGGGAAGCGGCGCACGATCTCGAGGCCCGCTTGCCAGATCGAGAGGCGCGTGTAGTTTTCCGAAGGGTTGTGATGCGCGTTGAAGACCAGCAGCACGGCTGCGAAACCCGCGAAGAGGATCGCCGCAGCGTACCGGCGTCGAGCTTTTCGGCGCGCAAAAACATAGAATGCGATGCCGGCGGCCAAGCCCACCCAGCCCGCTCGCGAGAACGAAAGCAGCAGTGCCGCACCCCCGAGCGCGATGCCCGCACCCGCGAGCGCGCGCACCGCGCCCACGCGCGAACAGGCGGCGATCGCGCCGGCGATCGGCAGAAAGACGATCAGGTAGCCGGCCAGCTCGCCCGGCAAGATGAAGGTGCCGATCGCGCGGCCATGCCCGATCGTGTACTGCGCGGCCGGCACGCGGGCGAGCACCATGACGATCGCAGCCAGCGATGCCAGAGCCCCCGAACTCAAGTAGCTCCAGACGATAGCCCGGCTGACTCCGGGATCGCGGTAGTAGCGGAGCAGGGTCAAATGCCAGATCACGGCCAGCCCGAAGATAGCGACGAACAGCAGGCCGCCGGCCGGATCGAAACCCAGCATCGCGGCCAGCAGCGCCGTCCCCAGCCACAGCAGCAGCGGCACGAGCGTCGCCGGCTTCTCGCGCGGAGGCTGGAGCAGCAGCAGCAATGCATAGACCGCGATCGCACCGACGATGGCGAGCAAGGCCAGCGCCGCGGCGCGCGGCAGCAGCGAAACGCCGGGGATCGTCACGGCCGTCAGCGTGATGAACGGCGGGAAGAGCGGTATCACGAAATACGTAAACGCAAACGCCGCCGGCAGCCAGCGCCGCATCAGCCGGCGGCCCCGCACACTTCTACGATCCGCTGGGCGATCGCGCGCGCCCCGCCCGCGGGACCCATACGCGCGCGTCCGATCTCTCCCATGCGCGCGCGCCGCTGCGGATCTTCGAGCAGCGCGCGCACCTCCCCGGCGGCGCGTACCGGATCGCCGCTCCCGACGATGGCGGCTTCGCCGAGCAGGCCGGTTTGGCGCATGCGATACCACGAGGTCTTTCGGTCGTGCGTTCGCTCGAAAGCCATAACCGGGACGCCGCCCGCGGCGGCAGCTTCGTTGGCGGTTCCTGCTTGGCCGAGGACCATGACCGCACGCGCGATCATCGCGCCGACGGGCACGCGCATCGCACGAATCAACTCGCGTTCTCCGTCGCGCAACGACAGCGGCGCCGCCGCGTCGCCGGTCTCGGCGACGCGCCAGCCGTCCGCAACGAGCAGCGGGACGAAGCGCGCTTCGTCGATCGACGGCGCGATCGACATGATGCCGCCGAGCCCCGGATACGAGCGCGCGGTCTCGCGCAGGACGCGGCAGAGGAACGCGCCGTTCTCGTACGCCGATTCGCGGCTGCCCGGAAAGAGCGCGAGCAACGGCGCGAAGAGGCCCGCCGCGGCATCGACGCGCTCGTCGTGCGTTTGGCGCGCGTAAAGATCGACGATTGCGTTGCCGGGCGCCTCCGCAGCGACGCCACGTTCGCGTAGCCGCCGTGCGGTCGCAGCATCGCGCACGAAGATTGCGGCCGCGCGCCTCAGCACCCGTTCCTCACCGCGCCCGTACGGCGCCACGTAAACGCTCTTCGCCGTTCCGACATAGACCGTCGCCGCACGCGCCTGCAGCGTCATCAGTAACGCGTACGTGTCTCCGACCGCTACGGCCGCGCCATACTGCCCGCGGGCGCTTCGCAGGAAACGCCGCTGCGCCAGCGTGAGACCGATCAGCCCCGCCGCAGCGTCACGCAGAATATTGTGCAGGTTGCCCATCGCGATGAGACCGCCGCTGGGCATCCGGCGCCGCGGCCCAACCTCCAGCATCGAACGATCGTGCGCGAAGTCGCCGACGAGCGCGAGATGATCGCAGTCCACCACGGCGAACTCGCGCACCTCCTCGGCGATGCACGCGGCGATCGCCTCCTCTCCGTGCCCGTTGCTCACGAACAGCACGCGCTTCACGTTCCGCGCCTCTCGGCACCGCCGGCTTCGAGCAGGGGAAGCAGCGCAAAATCGTCGATGACGAAACGGCCGCGGCCCGCATCGTAGCGCAGCTCGGTCCGCGAGACGTAGCGCCCGTATGCCCCCGTATGGACGATCGGCACCTCGCCAGCGTACTCTGGATCGTGCAGCGTATCGTGGCTATGGCCGCCCAGGAGCAGATCGATGCGCGGCACGCGGGCGGCAAGCTCGCGGTCTCGCGAAAGGCCAAGATGCGAGAGCGCAACGACGAGATCGCCGTCCTCAACGGTCCGCACGTACTCCGCCGCGACGTCGAGCGGATCGAGAAACCGCCAGCCGAACGCGCGTTCCCACAGGCTGCCCGAAGCGTACTGAACCACCAGCAGCCCAAGCAAATGCACGCGCACCGAGCTCGCTTCGCCGGCAGCGCCACGCTCGAGAACGAGCGCGCGTGCGAAGGGCAGCGGACGCTTCTTGACGTCGACGAGGTTCGTGCAGACGAGCGGATGGCTCATCGTTGCCGCCCGCGCCCGCAGACACCCGAAGAGATAATGGAACTCGCGGTTGCCGATCGCTTGCGCGTCGTAACCCGCGCGATCGATTTCGGCTACGATCGGCTCGTCGCGATGGTAGACCGTTTGGCTGCCGCGCAAGGAATCGCCGCAGTCTACGAGGAGGCCGGGGCGTTCCGCCCGCAGCGCTCCCAGGCGCGGTGCGATGCCGCGATGGTCGTGTAGATCCGAAGTGTGGTATATGCGAATCACGCGCGATGGCTCTTCGCCAGAGCGACTGCGTATGCCGCGCAGCGCGCGAGCGCGTCGGGCGGGCCCAGCGCCGTTCGCAGATCCACGAGTCCGGCGTATTGCCCGAACGGGTCGCGCAGCAGTCCGTCCATCACGCGCTCTAGGTTCTCCGCCGTGGCGCGCTCCTGCAAAAACTCCGGCACAACCTCGCGTCCGAGCACCAGGTTGGGCAGCGCGATATGCCTCCCGGGGTAGACGCGGCGCGCATGGCCGGCCAACAGGGGCGAGATAACGTAGAGCACGGCGGCCGGCACCCCGCTGAGCGCGGTCTCCAGAACCGCCGTGCCTGAAGCGACCCAGGCCGCGTCGGCATCGCGCAGCGCCGCGATGGCTCCACGCACGAGTTCGATGTCGGCGGACCCGAAGCGCGCGAGCGAAGATCGCAGCGAGCGCTCGCTGCGATCGTCGGCGGCGCCGACGACTCCGCGCAGCGCCGGGCGCCGGACTTTCAGGCGAGCGAACGCCTCGAGCAGGACCGGCACGTGATAGCGAAGTTCCCCCGAACGGCTCCCCGGGAGCAGCGCTACGGTGCCGCCATCGGCGGGCGGTGCCACCCGCGGCGGTCGCAGCTCGTAACGCCCGGCAAGCGGATGCCCGAAGTACTGGACCGGCAGTCCGAGCGACCGGTAAAAATCTCGCTGGTGTTCGAAGGCGGTTATCGCCGTGGCAACGCCGGCAACCTCGCGGGCGCGCTTCGGGTCGTCCAGCCACGTTGCAGGCGGATAGAGGTCCAGGATCGGCTTGGCGTACCCGAGGCGGCGCAGCCGCTTGGCCAATCGCAGGTTGAACGCCCCGAAGTCGACCAGCACGACCGCATCGGGCTGCGTGCGCCGGACGTGCGCTGCCGTCCGGTACATCGTAGCAAGGAGCGCCGGAATGCGCGGGATCGCGGCCAGCGGTCCCATACTTGCCCAGCCCGCATTATCGCGCCACAGTTCGACGCCCGCTTCCCGCATGCGGTTCGACCCGATACCTTCGAACGCCGCGTCGCCGTCGATCGCCGCGATCGCCCGTACGAGAAGCGTTGCGGCGAGCTCGCCGGACGTCTCGCCGGTCGAGAGAAAATAGCGCATCGGCGGCTACTTCAGTAAAACGCCTAGTTGCGACTCCGCCTCCAGAAACGCAACGATCTCGCGCCCCGAATCCGTTTGGACCTCGGCCTTCATCGCCTCGACGGCTTGGGACAAGTTTAGGTTCGATCGATACAAGAGTTTGTAGAATCTCTTGATCTCGGCGCGGTCTTCGGCGGGGAAGCCGGCGCGGCGCAGGCCCACGGTATTGACTCCGCGCGTCTGCGCCGGATTGCCGTCGCACAGGAAAAACGGCGGCAGGTCGCGCGTCAGCTTGCTGTCGCCGCCGACGAACGCATGCCGGCCGATCCGCGTGAACTGATGCAGCCCCGCCATGCCGCCGACGGTCGCGTTGTCGCCTATGACGCAGTGCCCGGCGAGTTGTGCGAGATTGCTCATCGTGACGCCGTTGCCGACCAGACAGTTATGCGCGATATGCACGTAGGCGAGCAGCAGGCAATCGTCGCCTACGGCGGTGACTTGATTTTCGCCGGTCGCACGCTGGATGCTCACGTACTCGCGCACGGTGGTGCGGTTTCCGATGCTGGTGCAGGCACGCTCACCCTCGTATTTGCGGTCCTGCGAGGCGGCTCCGATAGAGGCGAACGGATAGATCTCGCAGCCCTCGCCGATCTCGGTCCATCCGTTGATGACGACGTGCGCCTGCAGGACCGTCCCCGTACCCACGCTCACGTGTTCGCCCACGATGCAGTACGGGCCGATCTCGACGCCGCGGTCGATCCTGGCGTTTGGATGAACGATGGCGGTCGGATGGATCATCAGGCGTGCAAGACGGTGCTGTCCGCGCCGAACATACGCGGGTCGGAGGCGATCGAGAACATCAGGTCGGCCGAGCATACGAGCTGACCGTCGACTCGCGCCTCGGCGTTCACCCAGCCGATGTTGCGTTTGTGTTTGACCAGCGTCACTTCCATCATGAGTTTGTCGCCGGGCACGACGGGGCGGCGAAACTTCGCGCGCTCGATACCGGCCAGATACGGCGTCTTCCGCGAGAATTCGCCCGGTTCCAGTACGACGCAGCCGCCCAGCTGCGCGAGCGCCTCGATCATGTAGACGCCGGGCAAGAGCGGATTCCCGGGGAAATGTCCCGTAAAGACGGGCTCGTTGTTCGTAACGTTCTTGTATCCGAGCGCCCGCACGCCGGGCTCGAGCTCGACGATGCGGTCCACCAGCAGAATCGGATAGCGGTGGGGCAGGATCTCCATGATCTGCCGGATGTCGAGCTGAGGCATCAGCGTACCTTCGTGGAGAGCAGCGCGCTCCCGATCCGTTTGCGCAGTTCGCGGGTAGCGATGCAGTGCAATTTGTGCCCGCTCTTGATCGCGATAACCTCGAACTGCGGAAAGGCACCAAGCAGCGCAAAGTCACCGAGAAGATCGAGCACCTTATGCCGCACGATTTCGTTGGGCCAGCGCAGCGGCTGCATCGGCCCGGCGGCGTCGAAGACGACGGCGTTCTCCATGGTTCCGCCGCGCGCCAGGCCGCGCCGGCGAAGCGCCTCCACTTCGTGGAGGTAACCGAAAGTGCGCGCCGCGGCGACTTCTCTATGAAAGATCTCGGGGGTAATCTCGGAATCGAAATATTGCGTGCCTACCGGCGGCGCGAAATCGGCGACGAACTTTACGCGGAACTTCGAGGCGGGGAGGATGACGATCGCGCGGTCGCCGTCGCGAACGAACGTGGGCTCGGCGATGGTGAAGCGCTCGCGCGGCTCGCGTTGCGAGGCGATGCCGGTTTGCGCGATGGCGTCGGCAAACGTCTTGGCGCTGCCGTCGGCGACCGGGATCTCCGGCCCGGATACGTCGAGATACGCGTTCGAAACGCCCATGCCGAAGAGGGCCGCCAGCAGGTGTTCGACCGTCGATACCGTCGAGCCGTCGTAGCCGAGAACGGTTGCGCGCGCCGTTTCGACAACGTACTCAGCGGTGGCCGGGAAGCGGGTGCCTCCGTCCAACCGAAAGAGCAAGCCCGTATCGGGAGGCGCCGGCCGCATCTCGACGCGGCACGGCACTCCGGTGTGGAGCCCAACGCCCTCGATGACGATGGCGTCGCGAAGCGTCGACTGGTAGCGTATCACGCGCCGGCCCGAGGCGCCTGGCTAGCCGGGCTTTTTTTTGTCGGCTTCGAGAGCATCCACACGGGCAACCAGCTTAGGCAGGTTTCTGACCATGACCTCTCGCCGCAGCGTCTCGCGCTGCGGGCGCGCGGGGTGGCCGCCGACAAAAGCGTCGTCGGGCACGTCGCCCCAGACGGCGCTCTGGCCGGCGATTTTCGCACGCGATCCGATGGTGATATGCCCTTTGAAGCCGGCTTGGCCGCCGACCTGTACGAAATCACCAACGATCGTGCTCCCGGCGAGGCCGACCAGCGCGGCAAAGGCGCTGTGCGAGCCGATCCGGCAGTTGTGGCCGATCTGGCAGAGATTGTCGACCTTCGTTCCTCGCCCGATGCGCGTGCTGCCGGTCTGCGCGCGGTCGACGCAACTATTCGCGCCGATCTCCACGTCGTCTTCCAGCACGACGTTGCCGACCTGTGGAATCCGTTCGAAGTGTCCGTCGAGAAAGACGTACCCGAACCCGTCGCTGCCGATCACGGCACCCGGGTGAAGGATCACGCGGTCGCCCGCCGTGCAGCCGTCGAGCAGCATGGCGCGCGGGTACAACAGCGCCGCTTCGCCGAGGCTCGCTGCAGCGCCGACGTGCGCACCGGCCTCCAGAACGGTGCGCGCTCCCACACGAGCGCCTGGTCCGACGTAGACGTTCGCGCCGATGTACACTTCGTCGCCGATAACGGCGCTGGGATCCACAACGGCGCTAGGGTGACGAAAGGGACCGCTCGAGCGCGGCCGGTCGAACGCCCGAAGAAGCCGGGCGAGCGCGGCGCGGGCGGAGCGAACGGCTAGCAGCGGTTTCTCCCGCGGCTCGCCGGTGAGCAGCGCTTCGTCGACGAGCACCGCAGCGGCCCTCGACGCCAGCGCCGCGCCGAGGTAGGCCTCGCTGGTCGCGAAGGTCAGCGTATCGGCGTCCGCGTCGTCCACGGCGCCGATGCGCGAGACCGGCGTAGCGCCGTCGCCGACGACGCGACCGTCGACGAGAGCCGCGAGATCCTGCAGCGTCCCTAGCGTGCTGCGGCCCAAGTCCGGTGCCTTATGGCGCGAGGGATTTTTCGTCGGATTGAGGCGCGAGGAGGGAGCGAAGCCGTAGCTTCGTGACCGACGCAGCAACGAAGAGCCGGCGGAAAAGCTCCGTCGCCAAGAGGCACTGGACTTGGGCCGCAGTACGCTAGCACGGCGCTACGGCGACGGCGTCGCCTTCTCGGTAATCCCGAGGATTTTCTCAACCTCCGGCGTTATATCGGTCCCGCCGTAGCCGACGAACTCGCGCGTGACGACGAGTTTCATGTTTTTTTCGCGGGCGACTTGCGTGGCCGCATCGCGCACTTCCTTGACGAGTTCGTTCTGTATTCCCGCATAACGTTTCTCTAACTGCATTGCTTGCAGGCGTTTCTGCGAGATCGATGCCTTGCTCGAGGAGATAGCCTGCTCGTCGGCAACCAACTGGTTTTGATAGTTGATGTATTTGGGCCAGTTGGAGGTCAGGCGTTGAACGTCGACGAGTCCGATGGGGCTACGCGAGCCGCCGGAGCATCCGGCGAGCACGGCCGCTGCCGCGGCCGCAAGAAGTATCGTTCGTAATTTCACTGGTGTACGCTCTCTATATCCTTTTTGACGGCGTCGGTTAGATCGACGCCGCCCGGCGCCGCCTCGACGTTGACGAAGACGATTTTCAGGCCACGCTCGGCGGCGACGCGCGCGGCCTCGCGCCGGACCTGCGCGACGATTTGCGCGTAGAGTTTTGCCCGCTGTTGGTTCAGTTGATAGATTTGCGCGGCCGCCGCGCCGCTGATGCCGCCGGCGACGCCGTGCAGCGCCGCGTAGCGCGCGTCGAGATCCGCTTTGGTGGTTTCGTAATCCGCGATCGTTTTTTGCGCGTCGGCCTGAAACTTCGTTTTGAACAGCTGGTCGATCTGCGCGATCTTCGCGCGCGTCGCCGCCGGAAGATCTGACGGCAGAGGCTGCGGCGCCAGCCCTTGAATCCGCGAGGCTATCTTCGCGCCGACTTCGCTGCGGCGGGCGGCGATCTTGGCTCGAGTCTGTGCGTGGATCGCGGCGGCCTGCCGGGCGATGGCGGCCTGCGTTTCTCCCTGCAACCGCTGCCGGTACGCCGCCAGCGCTCGCTGGTCGCGGCCGCGCTGCGCATCGAGAACGGCGGATTCCTTGCGGTCGAGCGCAGCCAGTTCCGACTGGTATTTCTTGCGCGTGGCACTGTCGAGCACGAGATTCGAGAGCTTCGTCCGTAAATCCAGCCGCTCGGCGGCGTCGCGTTGCGAGAGCTCGAGAGAGAGCTGCGATTCTTTTTCCTGTAGTTGCTGTGCGCGCAATCGATACTTACGGTCCGCCTCTACGGAAAGCTGATGCCCGATCGCCGTTACCGCCGATTGGTCCTGGGCGATGACGCTCTGCTGGTAGGCCTCGAAGTCTCGATTGGCTTGCGCGGTTACCTCGCCCGCCTGCTGCGCGGTAACCGTCTGCATGGAGCGCGCCGATTGCGCGCCGGCGCCGGCTTCGCCCGCCGCGACCAGCGCGGCGTGAATCGCGGCCTGCTCGCG
>JAKAPQ010000090.1 GCA_021806945.1 bacterium
CGATGCGATCGCCGTCGTGCCGTTCGACGCGCCAGTAGACGCTTTGCGTGGCCGCTTCGGCCAGCGTGAGGTCTTGGGGCGGCGCCGTGCGCCGTGCGAAGGTCATGACCTGTGCGTGCTGGCCGGTGGAGTCGACCCACGGATGCCACGACGGAACCGGCGGCGCCGTATCCTGCGACGTCGTGCTTCCGATCGCAAGGAGATCTGGGGCGGTATCGAACAAAGCGGAGCCGCTCGGCTCTCCGCGCGTGAGGCGCACGACCAGCGTGCCCGCGCCGCGTTTGAGGTCCGCGAGCCGAAGTGTTGCGAGCGCGCCCGGCGCATACGAGCCCTCGTTCAAAAGAAGCGGCGCGGAGATCGGGCGCCCCGCCGCGTCGACGTGCAGCGGCGTACTGCTCCACACGAGCCCGCCGCCGCGCACGAATGCCGCGCCGATCTGCAGTGTGCCCGGAGCGTCCACCGCTCGAAACGTTGCGTACGCCCGCCCGTCGCGCACCGGAACGACGTGGGCCTGCGAACCGTCTGCGCTCTCGTAGGTGAGGAGCGCGTCGCCCTGTGCGCCGCGCGCAACGGCCGTGACCCGGACCTCCTCGTTCGCAACGTAACGCTTCTCGTTGAGCTCGATGCGCACGTCTCCGCTATCGGTCTGCTGCGGGTCTTGCATCGCTTGCGGAACGATCTGTACTTGCTGTGCGTCCATCGCCGTAGCGCCGTCCACGACGGTGCTGGCGATCGCGAGGTTCGAACCGAGCTGCGGCGCGCTAAAACTGCCGCGCGCGTAGCCGCCTCCATCCAACGTGACCGTCTGCTCGGCAATCGAAGCGCCGTGGAGCAACTGCACGCGCACCGCCAGATGCCCGACGGGCTTGCCCGTCGCTACCGAGTCCGCCGACACGTCGAAGCCCAGCGGCGTTCCCAAACTCATGCGATCCCTGTCCAGCACGAGCCGCAGGGCGACGGGCGCCGTGGGCACGACGACGCGCGTCACCGCGGTCGCGCCGCCGGATTCGACCCGCACGCCGTAGGTGGAGGCAAGCCCGTCGGTCGGGTGGGGAATGGCAACGAACGCCGTACCGTCCGCGCCGGTTCGCACGCTGGTTTCGTACCACTTGGTCGTTCCCCAGGGTGTCCCGCCAGGTTGCGTTCCGATAAAGACGTGCGGCGAGCGAATGACGCCGATGCTCACGGTTACGTCGGGCGCGGCTCTGCCTTCGCGCAGCGCGCGCACCACCAATGGGACGTCGTCGTTCGGATCGCAGGCAAACCGGCACCGGGAGGCGACTTCGAGCGACAAACCGCCCGCGTCGGCGTCCACGTGCAGCGTCGTGCCGGCCGTCGCGCCGTCCACGGTCGCGAGCACCGCGTAGTCGCCGGCGCGGCTGCGCGGCGGAATGCGCACCGTCGTCGCAAATGCGCCGGCGGGATCGAGATGCGCGTTCGATTGCGCGATCGGCTCGCCGCGCTGCAGGATGACGACGCGCGCGGTTCCGCGCGACGGCCTCAAAAGAGCCCCGTCGCGCGTGCGGGCGAAGCCGACCACGTGCACCTCGTCACCCGCGTGCACCACGGCGGAATCGAGCTTGACGCCGACGATCGTCGCCGGAAGCGGCGCTTGCGGCAAAAACGAGACGAAGGCGCTGCCGTCGCCCCACTGCGCGAGCGCGAAGACCGGCGCGGGACGACCCGACCAGCGGATGACTCCGTGCGCGTCGGTGTAGCGAGTAACGAAGCGGCTGTTAACGACAAACAGGACGCGCATGTGCTGGAAGGGGCGTCCCGTTCCGAGATCGGCGCCGTAGAGGAGGATGCCGCCTGGAGTCTCCTTCGCCAAGAGGCCGACCCGCGTGCGGTTGATCCAGACTTGCTCGCCCACGTCGCCGCGCCGCGCCTCAACCACGAAGAAGCCCTCACGGCGCCCGAGCGGCACCGGAACCTCGTTAGACTGGAACTGATACCCTCCGGGAGGCGTGAAACTCCATGTGGCAAGCGGTTTGTAGCGGCGGGTATCGATCGCGCGGGGGCGCGTGTTGGATCCGGCCGTCAGCACGTCGGCCGGATCGACCTGGTAGACCGCGAACGCCACGGGCGCGTTCGAGTAGGTGTCCAGGCGGACGGTCGTCGGCTTCCATGGGACGTTCGAATCCCGCGCAAACAAGGCAAAGTACGCGTCGAGCTTGTGAAAATCGACGATCTGCCGGCCCGCCGCGGCCGGAATCGGCGCGAGCAGCCCGGCGGCGAGCAGGCCGGAGAGAAAGGGTCTAAACCAGCGCAGCATGGGCAGTCGCCCTTCGACAGCCGGGACGCCAATGTCATGCCGTCGAAGGAACTTCGCGTGGACGAGCAAGCGCCCAGCGGGAACTCAACGACCGATCGTTGCCGTTACTGCGGCAATGCGCTACCGGAGCCAGGATCGCGAAGCGAGACGACCGCGCACTATCAAGTCATCGTCGCATGCGCGTCGTGCGGACACGCCTTCGCCGTCCTTTCGAAAAATTAGAACGCAGGATCGATGAACCGCTACTGGATACGTGCGATCGTGCTCTCCGCGGCAGTTGCCTTGGCCTCGGCCGCGCCGGCTGCAGCGAGGGTGCCGGCACCGTCCGCCCTTCCGACACCGCCGCAGCCGACGGTTCCGCTCCACACGGCCTTCAACGTCGAGGTCAACCAGCTCGGCCAGGTCGTGCTGGTGAAATCCGGGACGTCGTCGAAGAATTTGACCTTCAACGCCCAAACCTACGGCAACGTGCTGCAGATGTGGATCCGCCGCCAGGACGGAACGGCGGTGGTGGGCATGTACCGCGTCAACTACGACTACAACCCGAAGACCCACGGTATCACCCGCAGCGTGAAGCTGCTGTGGGCCGGAGGAGACTGGGGCAGCCAAGAGGGCGCCGCCAACCAAATGCTCGACGTCATGAAGCGCCGGCAGGAAGCCGCGCGGCGCAAGGAAGAGCGGAACCTTCCCGATATCAACGCCGCGATCCGCAAAGCGCTAGCCCTGCCGACTCCTTCCGCTACGCCGCAGCCGTAGGCGCGCCGATGCGCAGGCGCCGCACCCGCAAAGATCTCGCTCCGATCCCGTTCGAGAGCCTGCTTCGCGACGATCGAACTCGTAGCTGCGATCGCAAGGACGCCTACCCGAGCGAAGCCCACGCTCGCGCCGTCGCTGCGATGAACGGCCTCTCCGGCGCCCTCTTTACCTATCGCTGCAGGTACTGCGAGCAATGGCACTTAACGCGGCGCCGGGAGCAACGATGCGATACGTAAGTTTCGAACGCGAAGGCCGCGTGCGCCCCGGAGCGATCGATGGTGACGACGTCGTTGCGATCGCATCCGAAACGCTGCTCGACTACATCGCGCTGCCCGCCGCCCGGCGCATGCTCGCCCACACGCAGGAACGCTTTCCGCTCGCCGGCGTGCGGCTCGTAGCGCCGGTGCGCCCGCGCAAGAACGTCTTCTGCGTCGGGCGCAACTATTTGGAGCACGCCAGAGAGCGCGCGCGCGCGGCCGGCCGCGAGTTGAAACTTCCCGACGTGCCGACGTTCTTCTCCAAAGCGCCGACGGCGATCGCCGACCCCGGCGCCACGCTCGCGCTGCAGGCTCGGATCTCGCAGGAGTACGATTGGGAGGCCGAACTCGCGATCGTCATCGGCACGCGCGTCAAAGACGCCGCTCCGGCACAAGCGCTCGATGCCGTTTTCGGCTACACGTGTTTGAACGACGTTACGGCACGCGACCTGCAACGCGCGCACGGGCAGTGGTTCAAGGGAAAAAGCCTCGACGGCAGCTGCCCGATCGGGCCGTGGATCGTTTCGCCCGACGAGATCGGCGACGTGCAGACGCTCGAGATCGCGCTGACGCTCAACGGTACGGTTAAACAGCACGGCAATACGGCCGAGATGATCTTCAACGTGCGGCGCATCATCGCGGAGCTGAGCCGCGGCATGACCCTCGAGCCGGGGGACGTCATCGCAACGGGAACGCCCGAGGGCGTCGGTTCCGCCCGAACGCCACCAGAGTTCTTCAAGGATGGCGACGTGGTCGAAGTCACGATCGAGAAGGTCGGGACGCTGCGCAACACGATCCGGCTCGTTTAACCGGTTACCGGTGAGGCCGGAGGTTTCGTTGGCGTCGTGCGGAATTCGCACGCTCATGAACGTCGCCGTCCCCCGTGAAACCGCCTTTAACGAGGCGCGAGTTGCACTCGTGCCCGAGACCGTCGGTCGGCTCGTCAAAGCCGGCGCCACGGTAACTATCGAGCGTGGCGCCGGTACGCGCGCCGCCTTTCCAGACGACTCGTACGTGCAGGCCGGAGCGTCGATCCAGGACGATCCGGCCGCACTCTTTGGTAACGCCGATCTGGTCGCGTGCGTCGGGCGCCCCGCCGATGCCACGCTCGGCGCGATGCGGCGCGGCGCCGCAGTACTCGGCCTGCTGGCGCCGCTTGGGGACCCACAGTACGTCAAACACCTCGCAGAGGCCGGGGTAACCGCGCTCTCCATGGATGCGATCCCCCGCATCACCCGCGCTCAAAGTATGGACGCGCTCAGTTCGCAGAGCAACATTGCCGGATATAAAGCGGTCCTGCTGGCCGCCGTCGCGCTTCCCAAGTTCTTCCCGATGCTCACGACCGCAGCCGGAACGATTCCTCCGGCGAAGGTGCTGGTGCTCGGCGCCGGCGTTGCCGGCCTGCAGGCGATCGCCACCGCCCGGCGGCTGGGCGCGGTCGTCAGCGCGTACGACGTACGAGCGGCGGTCAAAGAGCAAGTGCAGAGTTTGGGCGCTACGTTCCTGGAGGTCGATCTCGGCGTCGACGCGGAGGGCGCGGGCGGCTATGCCAAAGAGCTGACGCCCGAGCAGATCGACAAGCAGCGCCGCTTCATGGTGGATGCCATCGGAAAATCCGATGTCGTCGTAACCACCGCGCTCGTGCCCGGCCGGCCGGCACCGCGGCTCATCACCGAAGAGGCGGTCGCGGCGATGAAACCAGGATCGGTCATCGTCGACCTCGCTGCCGAAGCTGGCGGCAACTGCGCGCTCACGAAGCCGGGCGAGATCTTCGTCACGGGCGGCGGAGTGCAGATTCTCGGGGAGATGAACTTACCCTCGACCATGCCCCACCACGCGAGCCAACTCTACTCGCGCAACGTGTTCGCGCTCTTGGGCGTCATCGTCAAAGACAACGCGCTTCACCTGGATTTCGACGACGAGATCGCTCGCGGTACGACCATCGCGCACGGCGGCAAGATCGTCCACAAACCAACGCTCGACGCACTCGGAGAAACCGGAGCAGCATCGTGAATCACGGGCCCGACCTCTTTCAACTCCTGACGGTTTTCATTTTAGCGATCTTCGTCGGTTTCGAAGTCATTTCGAAGGTGCCGACGACGCTCCACACGCCCTTGATGTCGGCTACCAACGCCATCCACGGCGTCGTGCTGGTCGGCGCGATCGTCATCGTGGCCCAGCTCTTCGGTGGGGGAACGCCGTCGACGGCACTGACGGTCCTCGGCATCTGCGCGGTGGCCCTCGGAACGATCAACGTGGTCGGGGGCTTCGCCGTCACCGAACGAATGCTGCAGATGTTCAAGAAGCGGGAGCCGGCCAAGAAATGACGTTCGACCTACAATCCCTATTGCTCGACGCGGCGGAGCTCGCTGCGATCGTGCTCTTCATCCTTGGGCTGCGTTTCCTGAGCTCGCCCGCTACCGCGCGACTGGGCAACAGGCTCGCGGCGGTCGGTATGCTGATAGCTCTGGTCGCGGTGCTCTACTCGACGCACGCGCTCGGCTGGTGGGCGATCCTCGCCGGCATCGCGATCGGCGCGGCTATCGGCTTCTTCTCCGCGCTCAAAGTCAAGATGACGGCGATGCCGCAGATGGTCGCGCTGTTCAACGGTGCCGGCGGCGGCGCGGCCGGCCTCATCTCGTCGGTGGAGTTCTTCGTCTCGGTGCATCCCTATGGATGGACCATCTCGGTTTCGCTCGTTTTGAGCGCGATCATCGGCTGTTTGAGCGCCGCCGGGTCGATCGTCGCGTTTCTCAAGCTCCAAGAGCTGATGACCGGGCGCCCCATCACCTACAAGGGCCAGCAGGTCGTCAACGGGATCGTCGCGCTCGGCATCGTCGTTCTGGGTGTGATGCTGATCGCAACGCAGGGCGTCGATCCTGCGTGGGTCTTCCTCGCGATGCTCGCAGCGGCGCTGCTGCTCGGCGTCTTCTTCGTGCTGCCGATCGGCGGCGCCGATATGCCGGTCGTCATCTCGCTGCTCAACTCGTTCACGGGCGTCGCGGTTGCGATCACCGGTTTCGAACTGAACAGCAACCTGCTGATCATCAGCGGATCGCTCGTCGGCGCGAGCGGTACGCTGCTTACGATTCTCATGGGGAAGGCGATGAACCGGCCGCTCACCAACGTGCTTTTCGGCGCCTTCGGCTCGGGCGGCGGCATGGAGACGAGCACGAGTTCCGGCGGCCAGCAGAACGTCCGCGCGACCAGCGTCGAGGACGTTGCGGTAATGCTTGCCTACGCGCAGCAAGTGGTCGTGGTCCCCGGTTACGGCATGGCCGTCGCGCAGGCGCAGCACAGCGTGCGAGAGCTCGCGGATCAGTTGGAGAAACGCGGCGTCGCCGTGAAGTACGCAATCCACCCCGTGGCCGGACGCATGCCCGGGCACATGAACGTTCTGCTAGCCGAGGCCAACGTCCCGTACAATCAGCTCTACGACATGGACGACATCAATCCCGAGTTTCCGCGCACCGACGTCGCGCTCGTAATCGGAGCCAACGACGTCACCAACCCAGCCGCGCGCAACGTTGCCAGCTCGCCGATCTACGGCATGCCGATCCTCGACGTCGACAAAGCGCAAAACGTCGTCGTACTGAAGCGCTCGATGCGTTCGGGCTTTGCCGGCATTGAAAATCCGCTCTACGAGTTACCGAACTGCTCGATGCTCTTCGGCGACGCAAAGGCAAGCGTGAGCGCCTTAACGGCTGCGGTAAAGGCGGTATGACGACCGATTGTCAGCGGCGCGTGCGTTCGTATGCGTCGCGCGAGAGGAATGCGAGAACGAGGACGGCGACCGGCAGCAGCACGTAGTCGAACCAGACGCCGAGCCACGCGATCCGATCGAGGTGCGCCACGGCCGCGCCGGCGCTGAAAACGACGAAGACCAGCGTCGCGGCTAAACGCATCTCGTAGCCACGCCAGAGCGAGGCCATTGCAATCAGAGCCGTTCCGATCTCGGCCCACGCGAGCTCCGATTCGAAGGGGCTGGGGTTCCAGCCGGTCGAGGCCGCCGCAATCGGTTGAAAGAACGCGTGCGAGACGCCCGCCCACGCGAGCGTCAAGCCGACGCTGTAGAACAAGATCTCGCCCCAGAGCACGTACGCGGTCGTGACGACGACGTGTTGCCGGCCGGCTCGGCGACTCTTGGCGATTGCAACGACGACCGCCACCGCGAACGTCACGATACCGAAGTTATTCAGAATTGTAGAAACGACGTGCGCGATCCTCATGGCATCCTCACTCTTTGACGGTCCAGTCGTATGCGTTCCAGGTTGGAAGAAAGGCGTTGGGATCGAATCCGTGCAGCCGCGTGCGGTACGCGTAGATATAATCGGCGTTGAAGAGAAAGATCGCGGGAACCCGGCGCGCCACGATCGTCGCGATGCGCGCGTAGAGCCGTTTGCGCTCGTTCTGCGACGTCGATGCGAGGGCGCGCCGCTCGAGCGCGTCCACCCGCACGCTGCAGAAGCGCATGTAATTCGAAGCGCCGTGGCAGCCGACGATCGAAGAGTCGTCCGGATCGGCGCCCATCGTCCATACGACGTAGGCCATATCGAACTTGCCGCTGCGCAGGATGCCGCCTAGGGACGCCGGCGCGTACATCTGCGCGTTGCTCACGGATTTCAGCGTTACGTTCACGCCACGCAGCCGCAGCTCGGCCTGCACGACGGTCGCGACGCGGACGCCCGTTGCGGATTCGGGGAACTGCACGTACTCGAGCGAGAGTTCTCTTCCATCCTTATAGCGCATGCCGTTGCGGCCGCGCCGCCAACCGGCCGCATCGAACAGCGCATCGGCCGCCTTCGGGTCGTAGCCCGGCTCCTTTACCGATGGATCGTACGCCCACGAGAACTGCGGCTGCAGCATGTTGGTAACGGGATAGGCGCCCAGCGTTATTTTCCGGCTGATGCCGCCGCGATCGATCGACATCGCGAGCGCCCGGCGAACGCGCACGTCGCCAAGCGGCGCGCGTGCGGTATTCAGCGCAATGCCCGCGACCACAGCCGTCGGGACGACGCGATAGCGTATCCCGCGCTTGCCGCGCAACGCGGCCTCTTGCACGGGTGCGATCAAGTTCCAGTCGAGCCGGCCGGCTTCCAGCATCACGAGATTCGTGTTCGGGTCCGGAACCACCGCAACGTGCAGGTACTCGACCTTCGGCTTACCGCGCCAGTACGACGGGTTGGCTCGATAGGTGAGCGAGTCGCCGCGGCGCCAGCGC
>JAKAPQ010000091.1 GCA_021806945.1 bacterium
CGAGAAACTCTCCGCTCTTGAGCGGGCGCCACCAGTCGCCGTTGGCTTTGTACCAGTCGATGGTTGCGCGTAAGCCGCTCTCGAAATCGACGCGAGGCTCCCATCCGAGCGCGCGCGCCTTCGCGGTAGCGATCGCGTAACGCCGGTCGTGGCCGGGGCGGTCCTCGACGTGGCGGACGTGCGTGGTCATCGATCGTCCGCAGCCTTCGACCAGCCGCTGCGTGATCTCGAGGTTATGGCGCGGGTTTCCGCCGCCGATGTTGTAGACGTTGCCGAGTTCGCCGCGTTCGAGCACGTGCAGGATCCCACGGGCGTGGTCCTCGACGTGCAGCCAATCGCGAATCTGCCGTCCGTCGCCGTAGACCGGTACGGGGCGATCCTCGATCAGGTTGGTAACGAAGAGAGGGATCAACTTCTCGGGATACTGATAGGGCCCGTAGGTGTTGCTGCCGCGCGTGACGAGAACGGGCGCGCCGAAGGTCGCGCGGTACGCAAGCACCTGGAGATCGCCGCCGGCTTTGCTCGCGCTGTAGGGGCTGCGCGGGCAGAGCGGGTCGGTCTCCGCGGACTCGCCGTCTGGCACGTCGCCGTAGACCTCGTCGGTCGAGACCTGTAGGAAGCGCGGGATGTGCAGCTCGCGGACCGCTTCCAGGAGCGTATGCGTGCCGAGAATGTCGGTGCGCAGAAACGCCTCGGGGCCGAGGATCGAACGGTCGACGTGGGTCTCCGCCGCAAAGTTGACGATCGCGTCCACGCCGCTGCCGATGGCATTGCGTACGGCTTGCGGGTCGCAGACGTCGCCGCGCACGAAGGCGTAACGCGGATCTCCCTCGACATCGCGGAGATTCGCGGGGTTCCCGGCATAGGTCATCGCGTCGAGGTTCACGAGGCGGACGCCGGGCCGCTCGCGCAGCACCAAGCGGATGAAATTCGAGCCGATGAAACCGAGCCCACCGGTAACTAGCCACCGCATCACTGCGGGCGATTCGCCATGCGAGGGCAAAGCCCTTAGCTCGTGCGCAGAGCCCGCGGGCTAAGGCCCTGGAGCCCGCCCGGGCCGCTACGTGCCCGCGACGGGTACGCGTGGCCAGCCGGTACGGGCGCGGTTTGCCCGGTGCCACGAGCGGGTATCTAGGTGCGGAACACCGTTCACGTTGAAACGAATAGGAGATCGTCGGCCATGTGGTTTTTTGTCGCGCTAATCCTCGGCATTCTCATAGCCAAAGTTCTGCTATGATTTAGCAGCGGGCGTCCTCGAGGATGCTCCGTTACCAAGGGCGGCGCTCATCGAGCGCCGCCCTTTTTTACCGGCGCGAGCCGTCGCCGATGCCGCAGATCTGGAGCGAGCCATTGCTGGCGGCCGCAGCCCCGTGCTATAATCGCGCGGTTGCCCTTCGCGGGGCAACGCATCACTTCGCCCCGCACGGATGGGGGGCGCGATGGTCTCCAAGTGCGGTTAGGCGCCAGGACGGATGCCGGCCCGAGATCAGAAAGGAACGACACGTGTCGGTCATATCCATGCGGGCGCTGCTCGAAGCCGGCGTCCACTTCGGCCACCAGACCCGCCGGTGGAACCCCAAGATGAAGCCGTACATCTTTCAAGAGCGCAACGGCATCTACATCATCGACCTCGCGCTGACGGTTCAAAAGCTCCGCGAGACCTACGAAGTGGTCAAGCAGATGTCGCGGGCGGGCAAAGTCGTACTCTTCGTAGGCACCAAAAAGCAAGCGCAGGATGTCGTCAAAGAAGAAGCGGAGCGCGCCGGGACTTTCTTCGTGAACCAGCGCTGGCTGGGCGGGACGCTGACAAACTTCTCGACCATTCAAAAGCGCATCGCGCGCCTACGCGAACTCGAAAACATGAAGCTCCAGGGCGATTTCGACCGCCTTCCCAAGAAGGAAGTTGCGAAGCTGCAGGAAGAGATGAGCAAGCTCGAGCGGTTTCTGGGCGGCATCAAAGATATGCACCGGCTCCCGGATGCGGTATTCATCGTCGATCCGAAGAAAGAGCGGATCGCCGTCCTGGAGGCCCGCAAACTGAAGATTCCGATCATCGCCGTCATCGATACCAACTGCGATCCGGACGAGATCGATTACCCAATCCCCGGCAACGACGATGCCATTCGGGCGGTGAGGCTGATGGTCGGCAAGGTCGCCGACGCAATAATCGAAGGGAGAACCGAGACGGAGTCGGCCCATGAATCGGACGGCGACGAGGAGGCGGTCGATTACAGCGCCTATGCCGAGCCGGCCGAACCCGTGATGACCCTGGCCGAGGCCGAGCAGGCCGCCGTCTAGAGGCCGAACCGGCCTCGCTTTTTGCGAAAAACCACGCTAAAAACTGGAGTTCACCCGTGTCTGCCACGCCGTATCAACCCAAAGCCGAGGATGTCAAGAAGCTGCGCGAAGCGACCAGCGCGCCGATGATGGATTGCCGCACGGCACTCCTTGAAGCGGGCGGTGACTTCGAGCGGGCCAAGGCGCTCCTGCACGAACGGGGTGCGGTGCAGGCGCGGAAGAAGGCCGAGCGCGCCGCCAACGAAGGGCTCGTTGCCAGTTACGTCCACGCGGGTGGCAAGATCGGGGTCCTGGTCGAGGTGAACAGCGAAACCGATTTCGTAGCCAAGAGCCAGAAGTTTGGGGATCTGGCTCGCGATATTGCCATGCACGTCGCTGCGATGTCCCCGCAATACGTCGATCGTTCCGGCGTTCCGCCGGAGATCGTCGAACGCGTCCGCGCGGAGCTTGCCGCGAGCGTTCCGCCGGGGAAATCGGCGGAGGTCGCGCAGAAGATCGTCGATGGGAAACTCAACAAGTGGTACGAGGAGCGCTGCCTGCTCGACCAGCCGTTCGTGAAGGACGACTCGATGACCGTCGACGACCTGATCAAAAGCGCCGTTGGGGTTCTCGGCGAGAACATCCGGGTTCGGCGCTTCGCGAAGTTCGCACTTGGGGACAACTGAACGGCCGTGAGCACAGCGCAGCCGAGATTCTCGCGCATTCTCCTAAAGATATCTGGCGAAGCCTTCGCCGGGCCGCAAAGCGGCGTCGACGTCGAGACGACTCGCGCCATGGCCGCCCAGATAGCCGAGGTGAGCCGCGACGGCGTCTCGGTGGCGGTGGTGGTCGGCGGCGGGAATATCTGGCGCGGCAAAGTCCACGAGCAGGCCGGTATGGATCGGGCGACGGCCGATTACATGGGAATGCTCGCGACGGTTATCAACGCGCTCGCGCTGCAGGATGCGTTCGAACGCATGGGCATGCCGTCGCGCGTTCAGACCGCGATCGCCATGCATCAGATCGCCGAACCCTACATCCGCCGCCGTGCCATCCGCCATCTGGAGAAGGGGCGCGTCGTCATCTTTGCGGCCGGCACGGGGAACCCGTATTTTACGACCGATACCACGGCCGCTTTGCGGGCCGTCGAAGTCGACGCGCAAGCCATACTCAAGGCGACGAAGGTCGACGGGATCTACTCGGCCGATCCGCAGAAAGACGCAACGGCTACCCGATTCGACCGCCTCGACTACCTGGAGGTGCTCCAGCGGGGGCTGGAAGTCTTGGACAACACCGCGCTCACGCTCTGCATGGATAACGGCCTGCCGATCGTCGTCTTCAACATGACCGTTCCGGGTAACATTCGGCGTGTCGTCTGGGGCGAACCGATCGGAACCCTGGTCATGCGCGACGGGAGCTCGTCGAGCGCATTCGTCGCGCCACGCTAGCGCTTGGAGAAAATCGATGCCCGATACCGTACTTAAAGATGCCGATAGCAAGATGCTCAAATGCGTCGACGCGACGCGCGCGGAGTTCTCCTCGATACGTACGGGGCGCGCCACCCCGGCGCTGCTCGATCGTCTCCACGTGGAAGCGTACGGCGCAGCCGTCCCGCTCAAGCAAATCGCTAGCGTGAGCACGCCCGACCCTCGCACGCTGGTCATCGCCGCGTTCGATCGTAATACGGTGGGCGATATCAAGAAGGCCATCGAGAAAAGCGATCTCGGCCTGACGCCGAACGTTGACGGCAACTCCATCCGCCTCGGTATCCCACCGCTTAGCGAGGAGCGTCGCAGAGATCTCGTCAAGGTCGTGAAGAAAAAAGCCGAAGACGGCCGAATCGCAGTTCGCAACGTGCGCCATAAAGCGCACGACGATTTGAAAGCGCAGCTCAAAGACCATCACATCACCGAAGACGACGGCAAGCGCCTGCAGGAGCAGCTGCAGAAGATCACCGACCGGTACGTGAAGGAGATCGATCAGATCGTCGCCTCCAAAGAGAAAGAGATCATGGAGGTATAGGAGTTTGTCCGCCGCCGCCGCCGATCTGGTGCTCCTACCGGAGACGCAAGCTCGCCGGATTCTTGCCGGGCGTTGCGTGCGGTTTTCGGTACTCGCACCGGTCGGCGCGTGGGTGGGGCGTGGTTCCCTGCGCGTCCTGCGTGCCGCTACGAGCCTGCAGCGCTCGCCCGACGGCGGCGAAGAAGAGGTGGTCGGGCTGCTCTGCGGCTACGAGTCGTACGAACGGTACGATTGAACGCCGCGTGCTCGCCCACCAGGCGGAGAGAGGCGCCTCTCGAACTTCCCGCTCTACCGGGTGGCCTATGTGGCCTATACGGAGTTGTTGATGGCGGACGTGCGCTGATGGATTTTCAAGGGCGGCAGTGGCGCTTCGGGGGAGCGTGACCACCAGCCCCGCGGCCTCCTCTGCGAGCTCGCCGGCTCGCTCGATCGGCGGACGCCGCCTGCTCGCCGGGTTGTTGCTGGCCGTGATTGGGTTCGGGACCGTCTTCGTGCCCTGGCTGTTCTACCTTGCCATCATGGTGGTTGGCTTAGCCAGCCTCTACGAGCTCGCGAAGCTCTGCGAGATCAAAGGGCAGCCTCTGCAGTATCCGGTGGCGGTGGCCGGCGTCTTTGGATATATCTCGCTGGCGGTCTTCCACATGCTGCAGAAGTGGGAGGGGGTGCTGCTCGCGGCCATCGTCTTCGCCGCCTTCTGGCTTGGGATGTACGGCGATCAGAAGGGGTACTTTGCCCGCACGGCCTACACGCTGCTCTCGGTGCTCTACATCGGGAAACTCTTGACGTACTTCGTCTACATTCGCGAAGTACCGTATTCGGGGCTCTACTGGGCTCTTTACGCCATCGTCCTGATCGCTCTCACGGATACCTCGGCGATGATTGTCGGCTCGCTATTCGGGCGCCATCGCTTGACCCGCGTATCGCCGAAGAAGACGGTCGAGGGCAGCCTCGGCGCGCTCGCCATCGTTACCGCAGCCGCTGCCGGGCTTGCGATTACGCCTTTTCTGCACATGGCGTGGTGGCAGGGAGCGAGCCTCGGCGCCTTCACGTGCCTCGCGGCCCAAGCCGGCGACCTGGTGGAATCCGCGTTCAAACGCGACGCCGGCGTGAAGGATGCCGGCTCGGCAATCGTCGGCCACGGTGGAGTCCTGGACCGGTTCGATTCATACTTGTTCGGTGGCATGGCGTTCTTTGCAGCGCTGCATATCTTAGGCTTCTTGTATCCGGGGTGAGGGCTCGTGGGAAGGAGGGCGGCGATGCGTAGGCGCGTGGCGATCCTCGGCTCGACCGGTTCGATCGGCACGCAGGCGCTCGACGTCATAGCGCGCCACCCCGAGCGCTTCGAAGTCGTCGGCCTGGCGGCAGGGCGCCGGGTCGAGCGGCTACGCGAGCAGACCGAGCGGTTTAGGCCCGCGGTGACGGCCTGCGCCGACGATGGACCGGTAGGGCTGCTGCGCGTCGCCGTCGGCTCCGCGCCCGACGTCCTGCTCGCCGCGACCGACGGATTCGTGGCGTTCGAGGCGGTCTTTGCCGCGCTCGAACGCGGCACGGATATCGCAGTGGCCAACAAAGAACTGATCGTGGCGGCCGGAGAGTTGATGAAGGCGGCGGCGCGGCGAAGCGGCTCGCGCATCCTGCCGGTCGACAGCGAACATTCGGCGATCTTCCAATGCTTGGTAGGCGAGGACCAGGCGTGCGTCGCGGCGATCGTTCTCACGGCTTCCGGGGGGCCGTTCCGGCTGCAGAGCAAGGAAGAGATGGAGGCAGCGACCCTGGAGGCGGCGCTCGCGCATCCGACGTGGAGGATGGGCGTCAAGAACAGCGTCGACTCGGCGACGATGATGAACAAGGGTCTCGAGGTCATCGAGGCGAGCCGCTTGTTCGGGATACCGGCGGATCGAATCCGGATCGTGGTGCACCCGCAGTCGATCGCTCACGGCCTCGTGATCTTCACGGACGGAAGCGTGAAGGTGCAACTGGCGGCCCCGGATATGCGCTTGCCCATCGGCTACGCGCTGGCCTACCCGGAGCGGCTGACGGAGACCGGGCCGGCGTCGCTCGATCCGCTGGCGGCGATGGGCGGCTCCATCGAGACGGCGTATCTTGGGTACGATTTCGAACGTGCGGACCCCGAACGATTCCCTTGCCTACGCTTGGCCTACGAGGCGTTGTCGACGGGCGGCACCATGCCGGCGATTCTCTCGGCCGCAAACGAAATCGCCGTGGAGGCGTTCGTACGAGGGGAGCTCGCTTTCGGCCGGATCGCTCGCGTGGTCGAAAACGTCATGCACGAAGTGGAACCGGCCGAGGTATCATTGGGTGCCGTATTGGCGGCCGACCACCTAGCACGCGACCGTGCCGCAGCGTTCGCTGCGGAACTTGCTTCCCGGATTGAGGTATAGATGCCCGTGTTCGCGCTGATCAATCTCGACCAAGTCGAGAAGATCGTAACCTTCGTGGTCGTACTTTCAGTGCTCGTCGTCTTGCACGAGTACGGGCACTTCCTCGTTGCGCGCCTCAACCGCGTTCGGGTTCTCGAATTTGCGCTCGGAATGGGACCGAAGATCGTCGGTTGGAGAAGTCCTCGCAGCCACACGCTGTATTCCGTTCGCGCGCTCCCGCTGGGCGGCTACTGCCAGATGCAGGGCGAGGACGGCAAGAGCAGCGAGGCCGAACAGCAACGTGAATTTCGCTCGGCGGGCGCGCCGGCGGACGACAATTTTCAAGCAAAATCGCCGTGGCAGCGCCTCGCGATCGTAACGGCCGGTCCGGCGGCGAACTTCATCCTGGCGCTGGCGATTCTGTTTTTCGGAGCGATCTTCTTCGGCGTCCAAAGCAACAAACTACAGCCGCTGGTCGGACCCATGGTGGCGAATATGCCGGCCCAAAAAGCGGGGCTGCGCACCGGCGACCGCATCGTTGCGGTGAACGGCACCGCGATTCACGGCGGCGACCAGCTCATCGGGCTCATCCACGCTTCATACGGCAAACCGCTGCATATCGCGTACGTGCGTAACGGCGTAGCGTCGAGCGTCTCGGTGACCCCGGTGCATTGCCCGCCTCCCGAGAGCAATCTCGGCTGCATCGGGTTCTCGCCGGTTCCGGAGTACGCGCGCGTCGGTCTCGTGGAAGCGGTCCGGACGACTGCGTCGGAGTTCTCGGCCATCGCGCAGGGCACGGTGGGGAGCCTCGCGCTGATCGTCAGCCATCCGCAGGTCTACGCGGGCAAGGTGTCGGGCGTCGTCGGGATGGGCCAGGCGGCCGTTACGATTCAGGACTTCGGATGGGGGCCGTACCTCTATTTTGCGGCACTCATCTCGTTCGCGCTCGGCCTGTTCAATCTCTTACCGCTGCCGGCGCTCGATGGCGGGCGAGGAGCCTTCATCGTTGCCGAACTCGTCCGCGGGAAGCCCGTCGACCCGGAGAAGGAGGCGCTCGTGCACGTCACGGGCTTAGGCGTGCTCCTCGCTCTCATGCTCGTCATCAACTTCTACAACGCCGTGCGCATCTTCCAAGGGAAGGGTCCGTTTTAACCCGTGATCCGTTTGCGGCGCAGAAGTAAACCGGTCTTTCTGCAAAACAAGACCGGTAAAGCCGATGCGAAGAGCGTGTGGATCGGCGGCGATCATCCGGTGGCCGTGCAGTCGATGACGACGACCGATACGGCGGATGCCGAGAAGACGCTCGAACAGATCTACGCCCTCGCGATGGAGGGCTGTGAGATCGTTCGCGTGACGGTCAAGGACGCGCCCGACGCAGCCGGACTGCCCGCGATCGTACACCGGTCGCCCGTCCCGGTCGTCGCCGACATCCACTTCGATCACCGCATGGCGCTGGCCGCGATCGATGCCGGCGTGGCAAAGCTGCGCCTGAACCCCGGCAACATCCGCGACTACGCGAAAACGAAGGAAGTGGTCGAGGCGGCGAAGGCGCGCGGAATCCCGATCCGCATCGGCGTGAACATGGGTTCGCTCGCACCCGATCTCGAGAAAACGCTCGGCCATACCGCCGCCGCGATGGTCGAATCCGCTCTGCGGCACGTCACGATTCTGGAAGAGCTCGGACACACCGATATCGTGATCTCGCTCAAGGCACATGAGGTGATCGCGACCGTCGAGG
>JAKAPQ010000092.1 GCA_021806945.1 bacterium
GTGCCAGGTCTGCGGCGAGAACAAAAACCAAGGTGCGTGTGCTTGCGTGCCCGAAAACGGAGACGAACGTGGCGAACTTAAAGTGGAAGACCCCGCGCAGTAAGACGCGCAGCCGTCGCGCTGCCAACTGGAAACTCGGCGCGGTGACGACGGTCGAATGCCCGCAGTGCCATGAATCCAAGCGGCCGCATTTTGCTTGCGGGCACTGCGGTTCGTACGATGGGCGTCAAGTCATCGAGATAAAGGACGATCGCGCCGGGCACCAGCACGGCTAGATCGGTGGCTCAAACCGGAGTACGAATCGTTGCCGCCGGGCACTACGCGCCGGCCGCGATCCTCACGAACGAGGATCTCGAGAAGGTCCTAGATACCAGCGACCAGTGGATCACCTCACGGACCGGGATGAAGCGCCGTCACGTTTCGTCGGCGGATGAGGCGACCAGCGATCTCGCATTGGCCGCCGCGCGCAGAGCTCTTGCGAACGCGTCGCTGAAACCATCCGATATCGACTGCTTTATCGTCGCAACGGTGACGCCCGACTACGTCTTTCCGGCGACCGCCTGCATCGTCGCTGCGAAGTTAGGTGCGAAAGATACGGCCGCCTTCGATATCGAGATCGCGTGCAGCGGCTTCATCTACGGTCTGACGGTGGCCTCGAGTTTGGTGCGATCGGGCATCTTCCGGCGCGTGATGCTCATCGGGGCCGAGACGCTGAGCAAGCTCGTGAACAGAAACGACCGCGGAACCGCGATCCTCTTCGGCGACGGAGCCGGCGCGGTGATTTTGGAAGCATCGGCCGCCGATTCGTTTCTTTCCAGCGAGTTGGGTTCGGATGGCAGCAGACCGGAGATATTGCGGGTGCCGGCCGGCGGATCGCGGAAACCGCTTACGCCGTCCGCCTGGGATGCCGGCGAGCAGTACATCTACATGGAAGGCCGTGAAGTCTTCAAGTTCGCGGTGACCAAGATGATCGCCGTGACCGACAGCGCGTTGCGTAAGGCGAATCTGACCCACGCGGACGTCGACTGGCTCATTCCGCACCAAGCCAACAAGCGCATCATCGATTCGGCGGCCAAGTATCTGGGAATGTCGAACGACAAGGTCATCGTGAACATACACGAATACGGCAACACGTCGGCCGCATCGATACCGATAGCGCTCTCGGAGGCGCTCGCGAGCGGAAAGATCCAACCCGGCAACGTGATCGTCTTCGTGGGCTTCGGCGGCGGGCTCTCGTGGGGCGCGGTCACTTGGCGATGGGTGGCGTGAGCGTGCGCGTTGCCGCGATCTTCCCGGGGCAGGGCTCGCAGCTGGTGGGCATGGGAGCCGACGTCGCGCGCAATTCGGCTGCCGCCGCGGATCTCTTCGAGCGCGCGAGCAAGCTGTTGGGATACGATCTGCTCGCCTTGCAGGAGGGCGGTCCGGAAGAACGCTTGCGCGAGACGCAGTACAGCCAGCCGGCGATCTATACGACGAACTTGGCATACTACTACGCGGTCGGCGATATCTTGCAGCCGGTCGTGAGCGCCGGGCACTCATTTGGCGAGTTCTGCAGTCTTACCATCTCGGGTGCGGTTCGCTTCGACGATGCGCTCGCGATGGTGGACGAACGCGGCAAGGCGATGCAGTTCGCCGCGGAGCTCGCGCCGGGCGGGATGTCGGCGGTTCTTGGGCTGCAGGCGGAACAGATTCGCGAAATCGTCGAGCGGCGCAACGCGCAAAGCGCTCAGCGCGTTCAATTGGCGAATTACAACTCCCCGACGCAGATCGTGCTCAGCGGCGATCGTGCAGCCCTCCAAGCCGCCGGAGAAGCGATGCTCGCGGCGGGAGCCAAGCGGATCGTCCCCTTGAACGTCTCGGGAGCGTGGCACAGCGCGCTGATGCAGCCCGCCGTGGAGAGGTTCTCCGGCGCCGTAGCGGCCGGCGAGTTCGCGGTTCCACGCATCGACGTCGTCTCGAACGTCGACGCGCAGGCATACCGCGACGTACCGACGATCCGGCGCAATCTGATCCGTTCCATCACGCAGGAGGTTCGCTGGCACGATACCGCCATGCGGCTGCTTGAATACGACCTCGACGTCGTCGTGGAATTTGGCGCTACGCCTGTGCTCGGGCCGCTGATGAAACGCCTCGGAGGCGCTCCCGAGGTCGTGAACGTCTCGGATCTCGCAGGAGTCGATCGGCTCCGGGCGATGCTCGCCTCGCCGGGGTGGGCGGCGAGCGCGGCCACGAAGGCCGGGAGCGGCGCATGACCTTCGACGGAAGGGTCGCGCTCGTCACCGGTGCGAGCCGGGGTATCGGCCGGGCGGTTGCGGTCGATCTCTGCGGGAAGGGTGCCGACGTCGCCTTGATCGGCCGGGATGCGGCCGCGCTCGCGGAGACGGCGCTCGCATGCGGGGCGGTCCGTTCCGGTGCCCGTACGCTCGTGGTCGTGGCCGACGTGGCCGACCGCGCGGCCGTGGAGGGGGCGGTCGATGAGACCGTGGAGAAGCTCGGCGGGATCCATTTTGCAATCGCGAATGCGGGGCAGTCAGTCGACGCGCTCCTGTTGCGTATGAAACCAGAGATACTCGAGCAGATGCTTTCGGTAAACTTGAAATCTGCGTTCTATCTCTGCGGAGCCGTCGCCAAACCCATGATGCGCCAGCGCGGCGGATCGATCGTCCTCGTCAGCAGCATCGTCGGAATTACGGGGAACGCGGGTCAGGCGGCGTATGCGGCCTCTAAGGCCGGGCTTTTCGGCCTTCTCAAGTCGCTTGCGAAGGAATTAGGGTCGAGGAACATAAGAGTCAACGCCGTCGCGCCCGGCATCATCGAGACGGCGATGACGGAGAAGATGCCTGCCGCGATGCGCGAGTACGTTGTCAAGCAAACGGCACTCGGGCGTCCGGGCAAGCCGGAAGACGTCAGCGGAGTAGTTAGTTTTTTGTGTTCGGATGCCGCCGGCTACATAACGGGTCAGACGATCGTAGTCGACGGCGGCGTCGTGATGTAAGCACCCTTCCGCGTCACATGTTTAGAATAGGAGACCTATGCCCACCACGTTCGATAAAGTAAAAAAGATCATCGTCGAGCAGCTCGGCGTCGATGAATCCGAGGTAACGCCGGAAGCTTCGATCACGGACGATTTGGGCGCCGACTCGCTCGACCAGGTCGAGCTCGTGATGGCGTTCGAGACCGAGTTCAATATCGACATTCCGGACGAAGAGGCCGAAAAGATCAAGACCGTCGGTGATGCCGTCGCGCGTATCGACGAAGCAAACGCGAAGGAGTAGTCGTGCGGGCAGGGCGCGGTCTCCGTGTTTGAAGCACTCTCCGACCGGCTCGGTGCGATATTTTCGCGCCTGACCGGGCGCGGCCGCTTGAGCGAGTCCGAGGTCGGCGACGTCATGCGCGAGGTGCGTATGGCGTTGCTCGAAGCGGACGTCTCGCTTTCCGCGGCAAGAGAGTTCGCGAACCGGATCAGAGAGAAGGCGATCGGCGCCAACGTGCTGGAGTCGCTTTCGCCGGCGCAGACGATCGTAAAGATCGTTCGCGACGAGCTCGTCGATCTGCTGGGCGGCGCCCAGGCGCGGCTGCAGTTTTCCGACGCGCCTCCATCGGTTATCATGCTCGTCGGCCTTCAGGGTTCGGGCAAGACTACGCACGCCGCCAAGTTGGCGCTGCGATTGAAGGAGCAGGGCCGGCGCGCGCTCTTGGTCGCAGCCGACGTCTATCGCCCGGCGGCAGTTGCGCAGCTGCAGATCCTGGGCCGGCAGATCGATCTCCCGGTTTACGAGCAAGGGCAAGGGGACGCGGTTCGGGTCGCGCGCGACGGCGTCGCGGAAGCCAAGCGACTGGGCCTCTCGACCGTCATCATCGATACGGCCGGGCGTCTGCAGATCGACGACGCGCTGATGACGGAGCTCGAGCGGATGCGGGCCGCGGTCGATCCGAAGGAGATTCTGCTCGTAGCCGACGCGATGACCGGTCAAGAAGCGACCAACGTCGCCAAGGGCTTCCACGACCGCCTCGGCATTACCGGAGTTATTCTCACGAAGATGGACGGGGACACGCGCGGCGGGGCCGCGCTCTCTATCTATCACGTGACCGGCGCTCCGATCAAATTTATCGGGCTCGGCGAGAAGCTCTCCGCGATCGAGCCGTTTCATCCGGATCGCTTGGCTTCGCGCATCCTCGGCATGGGCGACGTACTAACGCTCATCGAAAAGACGCAGAGCGTCTACAGCGCCGAGCAGGCAAAGGCGCTCGAGCAGAGGTTCCTCAAGCAACAGTTTACGCTCGACGACTTTTTGGACCAGCTTCGTCAGGTCAAGAAAATGGGCTCGATGAAGGATCTGCTGAAGATGATCCCGGGCGTTTCGCGCGCCCTGCCGAAAGACTTCGAACTACCGGAAAAGGACCTGACCCGGGTCGAAGCTATCATATGTTCGATGACGCTGCGCGAACGCCGCAATCCGAATCTCTTGAACGGATCGCGACGCAAGCGCATCGCTACGGGCAGCGGAACGCACGTAGCCGACGTCAACCGGCTGGTCAAGCAGTTCGAGCAATCGCGGCAGATGATGAAGCAGATGGGGCTCGGCGGCAAGAGGCGTCCACGTCTACCGACGGGGATGTTTTCGTAACTAGATTCACAAGCATTTTGGGGAAATCATGGTAAAGATCAGACTGCGGCGCATGGGCGCCAAGAAACAACCAACGTACCGTTTTGTCGTTGCCGACGCGCGCTCGCCGCGCGACGGGCGGTTCATCGAGATTCTGGGCCACTACAATCCGAGAACCGAACCCCGCACCATCGTCGTAAACGAGGAGAAGGCAAAGGCGTGGCTCTCTAAAGGCGCGCAGCCGTCGGATACGGTGCGCCGCTTGTTCGCGGAGAAAGGCATCGTCGAACAGGGCCCGGTTCCGGAGAGCACGCGTAAACGCAAGTCCGAAGCGAGCGCCAAGTAATGAGCGCCTTCGATGACGAGTTCGGGCTTTTCGGCGACGAAAACGTCGAGGTCGAGCGACGCTCGACGCTCGGCGCGCGCAAGATCGCGACGAGCGAAACGATCATCGACGACATCGAACCGGAAGACGACGGCCCGCCGCGGCGGCGAACGGGAACGAATCGGCCCGCGAGCGGAAGCCGACCGTTCGTAGCGAAGGGCCGGCGCGAGCGCGGCCCGCGCCGCGAGAGTGCGGACCCGGCAGCGTCGCGGGAACGTGCCGGTACGCTGCTCGAGTTCCTGGCCAAGAGGCTCGTCTCGAAGCCCGACGTCGTCACCGTTGAATACTTCCCCGGCGATGACGACGAACAGCCCGTCCTGGAGCTGGTCGTCGACCCGGACGACTTGGGGAAGGTGATCGGGCGCGGGGGCCGCGTGGCTCAAGCGTTGCGAACGGTCGTGCGCGCGACGGCCGAAGGCAAGATCGCGGTCGATATCTACGATACGCAAGACGGCGAGAACGGCGAGACCGGAGATGTCGAGGCCGGTGGCGACGACACCGAGCCGTGAGGTTCCGGCCGGCCGCATAGCCGGAGTCTTCGGTCTCCAGGGCGAGCTCAAGTGCGATCCGACGAGCGCGGGTCGCATCGTTTTTTCGGTTGGCGCCGCGCTGCGGTGCGAGATCGGCGGCGCGTCGCATGAGGTTCGCGTCGCCGGCGTGCGCGAGCACAAGGGGCGTCTGCTGATCCGCTTGGACGGCGTAACCGGCGCGAATGCCGCGAGCGCGTACGTAGGAGCGACGCTCTTCGCTCGGCGCGAGCTCATCCAACTAGCGGATGACGAATATCTCGATCGCGATCTGATAGGATGTTCGGTCTACGAGCAGGGGGGCGCGTGCCTGGGAGTGGTAACCGGCATCGAGCACTATCCGACTTCGGACATGCTCCTGGTCGACGGGCACCTCGTGCCGATGATCAAGGAGTTCGTCCGGGAGATCGATATCGTTGCACGGCGCGTGACGGTGGACGTGCCGCCCGGGCTCTTCGACGAGTAGGCTGTCGCGGGAGGCCCGCTAGAAATTTCGTGGGTGGGCGCGCGCGTACCGGCGTGCGGCTGCTGCAACGGCAGCGTCGATCGAACCGGCCCGACCGTTTTCGGTTGCGAGCACCGCTCCGAAGCACGTGTAAATATGCAGCGCAAACGCGTACTCCGTTCGCGTAAAGAGCCCGTGGCGCTGCGATCCAACCGCTAGCTGGCCGCTCGCGATGGTGTTGTCGCGATGCGTGCCGCAGATGGAGTTGGCCTCCGCTGCGAGGTTCGCGTGAGGCGCGCTCGACAAATGAGCCGCGAACCGGTCATTTAAAGCCCGGAGCAGCGCCTGGGTGCCTTCGGTAATCTCGCCCCCGGGAAGCTCGCCGTCGATGCGCACGACGTAGATGCCGCGCGTCGGCTTCGCGCTGGGCGCGAGGGCCGGCCGGGGTGTCGGTTTGGAATGGTGCCCGAAGAGATTGCCGAGATTCGCCCGATCGATAGGCTTCGGCGAGGGCGTCGTGCTCGGTGTCGCGGCTTGCGCGATCTGCGCGTTGTAGGCGGCTTCCTGCGCTAAGACGGCATCGTGCATGGAGAGAGCCTGAGCCGTCGCGTCCTGGAACGAGCCGATCTCCGCCGTCTTGGCAAAGACGATGATGCCGGTGGATACGCTCACGAGTTGTTCGACCAAGGCCACCGAGTCGCCGAGCGAGGTCATATACCCGCTGACGTAATAATCGGCATGGTAATTCGCGGCATCGCGCGGATAGTCCATGCGCTTGACGCCGGCGCCGCCGGCGATGACGTTCATTCCGCCGGCCGAGCGCATCGTGTTTACGAATATCTGCTCGGCTTGAAGTCCGGCGGCCGGCTTCAACTCTCCCGACGTGCCGAACGGGTAGACTACCACGGTCGGCAGGTTGGTTTGAGGCGCCACGCTCGGGGCAGCCACACCCAGCAGGGCGACGCCCACGCACAAACCGAGAAGACCGACGATACGACGCACGATACCCCTTTCTTATAACCCGCTGCGCGTGCTTACAGTGCGTGAACGAAGTGGCGGATCAGTTCGTTCGTTTGCTCCGACCGTTCTATCATCACGAGATGTCCGGCTTCGGGCACGATTCGCGCTTGTCCGCCTTCGACCCGGTCGGCGAGCTGCTGCGCGAACTTCGGCGGCGTCATGCGGTCGGAGGCTCCCGTAATAGCGAGTAGCGGCAGGCGTACGCCGGCCAGGCGGTCGACCGCGTCGAACGCGTTGCAGGCGATGAAATCGCGCAGGGTCTGCGCCTGCCCGACGAGCCTCATGCTTGCGACGGCATCCTCGACGCGCTCGGGAGTCGGCTCGGCGTAGAGATAGCCCGCGATCGTTCTTGCCGTGGCCTCAAAATCGTCTCGCAGTCCGTCCAAGAAGGCCGGCGCCACGCGCAGGCGAGCACCTGAGCCGAGGAGCACGATCCCCGCCAGCCCCGGAATGCCGCGTAACGCGCACTCGAGTGCGATGGCCCCGCCGAGCGAACTGCCGGCCAGCACGACCCGTGGTAGTCGCCGCTCGCGGACGTACGCTTCGACGAACGCCGCGAACTCCGCAACGCTCGCGCACGAACCCGGCGCGCAGTGCCCCGGCAGATTGGGCGCGTAAGAATCGGCGAACGCGTCGACCTGCGCGCGGAACGCATTCCCCGTGAATCCGGACCCGTGGAGAAAGACGAGTGCCGGCTTCATGGAGGAGTCGCCGTTGTGGCGCTGACGGCCGGCATCTCAATCTGGTCGATCAGATCGTCGACCTGGAGCGTGCCACGCAAGTGCGCCCAACCGACGCAGAGTTCGGCACCGAAGAGAAAGATCGATCCCATCAGGTAAAACCAGAGGAGTAGCACGAGTGGAGCGGAGAGCGCACCGTAGATACGCGTAAAATTGACGTGAGTCGTGTATTGAGCGAAGGCGAACTGAACCAGCGGCCACAGGATAGCCGCGAAGATCGCTCCGGGAAGTGCGAACGTCCATCGAACGCGACGGTTTGGCAGAAACGTGTACAGCACGATGATGACGATAAAAACCAAGGCCATCGAGATCGCGTATCCGCCAAACTGCGTCACGTGCTGCCGGTCGGGGAGCTTCGCGTAGGTGATGACCAGCGCGAGCAGAACCGGGAGAGCGATCGCAACCAAGAGCAGGACGCCGATCAGCGGGAGCATGACGATCGCGAGGGCGATGTCGTGCACCAGCGGGCGGCCTTTGGGCACGCCAAGCGCCCGGTCCAAGGCGAAGGCAAGGCCCATCAGGAGATTCTTCCCCGACCAAATAATAAAGAGCAGTGCCACGATGCTCGATATGCCGCGGCCGTAAATGTACGACTGCAGGTTTGCGGCGACGAAACCTTGCAGCGCGGGAGCGAAAGTGTGAAAGAA
>JAKAPQ010000093.1 GCA_021806945.1 bacterium
ACCCCACCGCTCCTGGCGGTCGTGCAGAAGATCGGCTCCGAGCGCGAGCGCTGGGACTTCGTGAAGGCTCGCCAGTTGACGCTGGCGCTCGTAGCCCAGCACCTCGACGGCCCGGTCGATCCGGCCGCCCGGGAGCGCGCGGAGTCGGCGCTTCGCGCCTATGCCCAATCGGCTATCACCATGCTCCAACGATTCTTCGTCCGCATCCGGATCGATCGCACCACGAGCATCGTCTTCCAGGCGGACCACGATCTCGACGCAGCTGCGGTTAACGTCCTCGCGGCGTTCGCCGCCGTCGTCGGCGGATGAAACTCTTCCTCGGCATTCCAACGGCCGGCTCGCCGGCTGCCGGATTTCTCGAGTCGCTCGCGCGAATGGAGGTGCCCGATGGCATCAGGCAGGTCGCGCGGCTCACCTGCTCCGGCAATTTCGTTCCGGCCCAGCGCGAACTCATCGCGCACCGAGCCCTGGCATGGGGCGCCGACATCCTCGCGATGATCGACGACGACATGATCCTGCCGAGCGGCGCTCTGGTCGAGCTTTGCGCCACGCTGATCGCCGATCCGCGCTGCGCGATGGTCGGCGCCCTCTACTACTCGCGCGACGGCTTCCGCCCGATGGCGGTCGATGGCTGGAAAAGCGAGGCGACGGCATCCGGTTGGATCCCAGCCTTCGACGACCGCACGCCGGTTTGCGTTGACGGCGTCGGTTTCGGCTGCGTCGCGATACGCGTGGCCGCCATGGCCTCCCTGCCGCGGCCGATCTTCCGCACGCAGGTCTACGTCGAAGAGGCCGCGGCTCGCGTGCGCATCTGCAACGAAGACTATCTCTTCTGCGCTTCGCTGCGCGCCATCGGCTACGGCATTCTCTTACATCCAGGCGTACGCTGCGGGCACTACGATCGGGCGACGGGCCGCACCGTTCCCGAAGAGTGGCCGGCCCCGGAGGTTACCAACGCCAAACGAATGGCCGTGCGCCTGCCGGACGGCACGGCCGAGCTGGTTCCGCTGGAGCAACGCGTAGCGACCGTACGCGAGCGCCACGTGACGGCATCGCTCGAGTACATCTTCGTCGACGACGCCGGTTAGTCGCGGGTCAGCTCATGCGGTCGAGCGTGCCCAGCGTCGACCGGCGGCGTTCGCCGCCGATCGTGCGGGCCGCATCTTTCCAGCGCGCGATCAGCGTCAGCCGCTCCCCGACGCTATCGCGGTACTGCCGGATGCGAGCCATCTGGCTCTGCCGCGCCCCGTGCAGGAACAGCAAGCGCTCGTAGACCCCGAGATCGAACGACTCGTCGCGCGCGTCGCGTGCCTCTTCCATGGCGTTTTGCAATGCGTGCGTCACGCGGCGCGAATCCGCCATGGCGATCTCGAGCGACGCCCAGTCCCGCGCGAGCAGGCAGCGCTCCATATCGGCAACGAGCGCCTCGAGCGTTTCGAGCTCCGCGGTAGCCGCAGCGAGCACTGGCGGCAGAGCGTCAGCCGACGGCGCCAAAACTCGATACCGCATCCGAACCTCCGGCCGCCTGGTGCCGCTCGATTTTGAACTGCGCGATAGCTTGCGCCCACGTCGTCCTGTACTCCCGGAAGTACGGCAGCGTGCGTTCCAGGCGGCGCAGGTCCTTCTGCATGTTGGTCATCACCAATTCGTGATGCCAGAACTCGTAAACCCGGAAGAGATTGCGGGAAAGGTCGCCGCCGATCTCCATGTCGAGCGATCCCATCAGCAAACAGCAGGCACGTTGCGCGCGCAGCAGCAATCTGTGAATGCCCTCGATGTCGGTCGCGTCGGATTGCATCTTCTCGAGCGCTTGCTGTGCCGACAAGATCAAATAATCAAATATCCGCAGGATCAGATCTTCCTTCGAAGCCGTAGCGATCGAGGTTTCCAGATACTTCTGGTCCGGCGAGCTTTTCATCGAAGTTCCATTCGTCCCGGGCCTTAGAGCGTGCCGCCGCTGCTGCCGCCGGTATTGAAGAAGCTCGAGAGCTGCGACTGGAGCGCCTGATATCCGGCAATCGCGGTCTCCGTGCTGACGAACTCTTGCCGCAGGGTGTTGGCCTGCTGGTTCGCGTTATCGGTAATGGCAGCCACCTGCTGCTGCAGCGATTGAATGTCGGCCGTATTGGCGTTCTCGAAGCCCTGCATCAGCGAAACCGGTGGAATCGTGCCGGCCAAGCCGGAGGCGAGCGAGGTCGGCAGCCCCGTTACGCCGGTCAGGTAGGTTCCGAGCTGCGTGACCACGCCATCGGCACCGTTGAGGAGGTTCTGCACCGCCGCCGGGTTGGAGGCCAGTGCCTGCTGCAGTTGCGTGAGGTTCAGCGGCGCAAGCTGGCCGGAGGTTCCGGCATAGGTCGTCGTCTGCACCGGGTTGCTCGAGGTCGAACTCGATCCGCCGGAAGACGGCGAACCGTTGTTCGCCGTCGTGAGGACCGTGAAGGAGTTGTCGAGTGTCAACCCGATCCGCGAAAGCGAATTGTAGCCGGTAGCGTTCCCGCTGTTGACGATGCCCGCAACGATATTTTCGAGCTGGCCCTTGATCGATTCCACGTCCGCGTTGCCATAGAGGACTCCACCAGCAAACGATTGCGCCCCGCCTTGCCCCGGAAGCGAACCGGTCTGCATCGGCGTGACCACCGGCGCGGCCGTCGCCTGATCGATCTCGTTGATCGTGGTGTTGTATGCGGAAACGAAGGTGTTGAGCGCGGTGACCAACTGCGAGGTATTCTGCGAGACCGTGACCGTGAACGGCGTACTGGTGTTTGCCACGAGATTGAGCTGCACGCCCGGGATCGCGGTCGTCACCTGGTTCCCATTGCTGTATACGGTTTGCGTGGTGCCGCTGGCGTCTTGGAAGACGACTTGCGCCTGCTTACCGTAGACGACGGTCCCCGATTTCAGGCCGGCGGCGGTTAGAAAATTGCTCGTATCGCTCGAGGCGCCCAAGACGATGCTCTGCGGCCCGGCGGAAGCATTCGTAAGCACGATGCTGTTGAGTGCACCGTTATAGGACGCCGTGACGCCGGCGCCGCTTGCATTGATGCGCGACAATACGTCGGCGAGATTATCGCCGGAGTTGACGGCGATCTGCACGCCGTTGATCGTGAACGTACCGGCGGTCACCGGGGTCACGAATCCGGCACTGTTGGCAGCATTGAAACTGCTCGTCAAACTGATGCCGCCGACACCGGAGGTGCCCGTCACGGTGTTCGATCCCCCGCCGTTCACGATCTGCGCTTGGTCGAGCTTGAGGACCTGGAGAAGATTCCCCTGATCGCCCGCAGATCCGAGCGTTATGGGATTGTTCGTATCGGAGATCTGGACGGTGTCGGTACCGGCGACGAAGCCGATCGTAAACGTCGTGTCACCGGTCGCCGCCTGCACCTGCGTCTGAATCTCGCTCAATATCTGCTGCAGCGTTTGGGTGGTAGCATCGTAGGAGACCGTGACGCCGTTGATCGTGACCTTCCCCGTTCCGCCGGACGTACCGTTGGTGGCGGCGATCGCCGCATACGATTGGTCGAGAACGGTCGTCTGCCAACTCGGGCCGCCGTTCTGCGTGTCGAGCATCGAATGGCCGGCGGCGGGGTTGTTGGTGGTCTGCGACGACGTGGCCAACTGCGTTGAGTCGATAACATAGGTGCCGGGCGTTGCGGCCACCCCGGCTATCCCCTGTGCGGTAGCAACGTTGGTGTTGCTGCTGAGGGCATCGTAGGTGTTAAACAGGCCGGGCTGCGAGAGTCCCGTCAACGCGCTCTGCACGGAGGCAAGCATGGCGTTGATCGCGACGAGCTCGGTATTCGCTGCGTCGAGCGTCGCGATCTGCTGGTTGAGCGCGACGTTCTGCACCAGCGTGAGCGAGGTGAGTTTTTGAATGATGGAGTTATAGTCGATCCCGGAGGCGATCCCCGGGAACGATATCGGCGGTACGTTCGTGCCGGGAACGATGCTCGACACCGCTATGCGTTCCGATCGAGCGTAACGCCGTTGTGCTTGTCGAAGAATACCGCCATCTGAATGAGCAGCTCGGGCGGAAACTGCGCTACCTCTTTGCCGGTCTTCGGATCGCTGAAGATCGTGACGATCTCACGATGTTCCACGCGGTACGACACGCTCAGGGACGCGGGCTCCGGGCCGTGCGCTTGGCCGAGCAAGCGCGAGATCGCCGTCGTCAGCGCACCGGGCTCCGGGTTGTTCGTATCCGCGGCGGTGTGCGCCGCTGCCGATACGATCGGGTGCGGTGCCCGCGCAGGCGCAGGCGCAACAGCCTGAACGTCCATGTTGGAGGCCTCCATAGTGCTTCTTCTTTCCTCTTTCGGCGTTTACGCTCGGGCAGTTTAGGCTCGGGCGAAACGCAACCTGCTAGGCTCGGGCGTAGGCCGCAACGATGCTGACGAGGGCCAGCACCGGATCGCAGGCAGCGGCAATGCGTGAGGCTGCCTGCGCGACGCCCGCATCGGCGGCTCGAAGCCATGCGTCCTCGAGTCCGCCTGCGATCCCGTCGACCGAGGCCGGATCGACCTCCCAAAGGCCCGGTCGCCATTGCTCGGCGGCGAAACCCTGCGCCGGAAGCACCAGCGCGCATCCGCACAGGGCCGCTCGCACGGTGCGGCTCAGCCCAAATGACATCCACGAAACGTTGGCAAAGACGCGTGCTCGCCGGTAGAGCGCTGCCACGCACCCTTCCGAAAGATCCGTCAGCACGATCGTCCGCTCGTCTACGTGCTCCTGGAGAAACGTGTAATAGTCTTTCTCCGAGACCGGGCCGACGATAACCAGCGGCAAGCCGGCTGCGGAGGCGGCGCGCGCCAGCAGTAGCTGATTGCAGCGCCGCTCGATCGGCGCGTGCGCCAAGATGAAATCCTCCGTGCCGACCAGGCCCGCTATCGGCTCGACCTCGCCGTCGGTCGCAACGCACGGCGCGGCCGTCACAGGCGTCCCACCCCACGCGAAACGATCGGCGAGAAAGCCTCCCTCGGCCGCCGAGGAGACGATGACCGCGCGCGCGTGGCCCAGCGCCTCGCGCACCGCTGCGGCATATCCCTCAAACGGTTCGCTCTCGCGCTTGCTCACGCCCTCGGCGTCGAGCCGCCGCAGTGCCAGCATCCGAAGATGATCCCTCAGCGCGACTTCGTCGCGCGAGACCTGCAGAAAGACGCCGGTAACGGCAGCACCCCATACGCCTTCGCGCTCGACGTTCTCGATCTGCGGCGTCAGCACCGCCGGCACGCCCGCTTCGGCAAATCGCTTGAGAAAGGCGGCCGTCTTCGACGGGTGCGAGAGACCGATCGCGTGCCCGAGGTCGTAGGAGCCCGGCACGATGGACTCCGAAAGGCCGCGAACGTCGACGCTAAACCCTTCCGCATTCAAGCGCCGCGCCAACTCGCAAGCCTCGTCGGCGTCAGAGTCCGGATGCTGGCGCCAGTCGTCGCGTAACGCGACCACGACGCGCCCCGACGAACCGCCGACCGGAGCCGGCGTCGCACCACCCAACGGTCGCCGCAGTTCCTCGCGCTGCCGCGTCACGACGCTGAAGACGCGCGCGCATTCCGAGTCCGCCGGATCGAACGAAAGCATCACGTCCATCGGCACCGGCCGTGCGACGCGAACGACGCGGCCGCCGCCCACTTCGGCATCGAGCAGCACCGCCGTGACTGCAGCCGCGTCCGGCGCCTCCCGCGCGAGGAAGAGATCCTGAGGCGCGTTTTCGTCGAGTTCGCCTAACGCATCGAGCCCGTACCAGGCACGCACGGCCGCGAACGCGTCGCCCAGATCGGCCTGCAGCCGCCGCGCGTGGCGCGCAAGAATCGCGAGGCCCGTCCCGGCAGCCGGCTCGTCCCGAACCGCCACGTCCTTACCGCGCGCCAGGCGCGCCGCGAACGCATACGGCGCCGAAGCCTCCAGCACCCGCGCGTACGAAGCCGCGCCGAGAAAGCCGAGATCGCGCGCGCCTTCGAACTGCTCCAACGCTTCATCCGGCGCATCGTAGCGGCGAATCTGCTCGGTTGAAAGCGACGCGTGCAGAAGCTGCGCCGTCAGCCACGGCAGCAACTCCGCCTCGAGCGCATCGACGGTCTCCTCCGAGAGCGCAGCGTGCACGGAGAGCGGCCAGACCAGCGGCGAAGACTCGATCTCCTGCAGCATCGCGCCGTCGACGATGACGAACGGCACGACCGCGAGCTCGCCGTCGCGGGCGAAGACGAGGTCGAGCGCGCTCTCCAAGCGGATTGCCTGGTAGAGCGGTTCGAAGCGAGCGGCCACCAGCGTCTGCGCCGAGACGACGCGGCGCAGGCGGCCGGCATCGCGCCAGCAATCCAGCACGCGATGACGGGAGTGATATCTCATGCGGGCGCGAGCGGTTCGAGCAGGCGGCGCAACGCGCTTGGGCTTGCGTCGGCGACGGGTTCGAGCGCGAGAAGTGCGGCCTGCGCCGGCTCCCCGATGCGCATACGCCGTACCGAAGGAAGCGAGGCGAGCCAGGCTTCGATATCGTCGACGTCGCCGATCTCGATATCCGGCGTCTGCTCCGTGGGGATGCCGGTCCGCGCGATCGTTCGCTCCACCCGAGATCCTAGCGCCTGGGCGCTCAATTCGCCGCGCGCCGCAATCGCGCACAGCACGTCGCGTACGCCCGCATACGCCCGAACGTACCGGCGCAGGAACGCACCGATCTCCTCCCACTCCGCTTCGCTCGACGGCGCGGCGAGGAAGACGATGCGGTAGGCCGCCGCGTTCGCGTCGGCCGGCAGCGCGAAATAATGCGCCGGCCGGTCGAATCCGCCCAATATCGCTCGCCGCGCCGAATAGCCGTGCGCGGGGTTGGCCGCGGGCAGATTCCACTTTGACGTGAAGCGGTGCCAGTTCTCGCGCATGGTCGCCGCATAGTCGACCTTATTCGCGGCAAACGTGCGGCTCCCGAAGTGATGGATGAAGACGTCGTTGCAGACGTAGATGCGATAACCGGCCGCGCGCACGCGTATGCAAAAATCGTCGTCCTCGAAGTTGCCGACCCCGAAGCGCTCGTCGATGCCGCCGATCTCGTCGATCGTCCGGCGGTCGACGCAAAGGCATAGGCCGATCGCCCGATCGGCAACGTACCCGGTGCGCCGGTAGCGTTCGCGGCGCTCGGCCGCATAGCGGTGCATCTCCGCGAGACCCTTATACTCCACGTCGACCACCAGTTGGTGCCCGACAACGCGGTTGCTCCGGGGTGCGCAGACGCCGAGCCCCGGGATACGGTCGAAAGCGCCAAGCAGCCCGTCGAGCCATCCCTCCGTGACGACCACGTCGTTGTTGAGCAGAACGACGTACTCGCCGCGCGCCGCGGCCAGCGCCTGGTTGTTACCCCCTGCGTAACCGCGATTGGACGCGTTGTAGATCACCCGTACGTCCTCGAGCGTGCGAAGCCAATCGGTCGTTTCGCGCGCAGAGCCGTTGTCCACCACGATCACTTCGTACGGATGACTCGTATAGGCGCGTATCGATTCGAGCGCAAGTTTTGTGAACTCGGGAGCGTTCCAACTCAGCATCACGATCGACACGAGCCCCCGCGCGCGCGGCACTCGCGAACGCAGCGCGCGCTCGGTCAGCGCAACGTCGTCGGAGAGGACGTCGCGAAGGCGCAGCCCATGGACGCGTTCGAACTGCGGATCGTCGCGCAGGTCGGGGAACGTTCCGAGCCGGCGCGCACCGCCGCGCGTTCCCAGGCGTAAGCCGGCGGCGCGGATCAAGTAATCGGCGACCGCGCCGTGCAGCGTAGGGAAATCGGCCAACCGTTCGTGCATGGGGAAATGCCGTAACGCGAGCAGCGTGCAGCGAGCGTCGGCGGCGAACGTTGGAGAGCCGTCGTCGCCGGGCGGCAACTCGGGCGCCGCCGTTGCGGCGGCGACGTTCCAACCGAACTCGATCTGCCGGACGAGCTCGTCGAGCCAGCCCTCGCGCAGTTCGCTGCCGGCCTCGATGAAGGCGAGGTAGCGGTCCCCCCGGCGCTCCATATGGCGGCGCGCGAGTTCGATCTCCTCGCCGGCGCCGGCGAATAGAATGCGGTCGATCGGCGCCGCGTTCGCGCGTAGCATACGCTCGCATGCGGCTGCGTCGAAGCCGTCGCGCGCGCCGTGGACGAGTACCGTGGTCGTGGGCACGGGTAAGAGTTCGCTCGTGAGGATCCCGTTCGAGGCGCGCAGCCGCCGGCGCACTTCGCCCCGGCGAAGCGCGCGGGCAACTTCGTCGTACTCGACGCGGCCGTTCCATCGGCGGGCCAGCCGCTCGACGTTCGCGGCGACGCGGCGAAAGCGCTGCGTCCCCGACTGCGATTCGAAATGCGTCAGCACGGCCTCCGGCTCGT
>JAKAPQ010000094.1 GCA_021806945.1 bacterium
TGGCCAACGCCGAGAGCAATCTGCAGATCGCATGGTGGGTGGCCACCTTCCCCGGCCTGTGCATTCTTGTCACCGTGCTGGCCATAAACTATATCGGCGACGGCCTGCGGGATGCGCTCGACCCGAACATGCGTTAGCGCTAGGAGCCTGTCGGAGTTGAGCCGTTTCCGTCTTTGGGGCGCCTTTTGCCCGAATACTTCGTTGCTCATCAGTCACGAAGCTACGGCTTCGCTCCCATTCCGCAGGGAAGCGGGGGTGCCGCGCAGCGCAGGATGCGCGCTGGCGCGGCTTCTTCGCGCCTCCTCTCCGAACAAAATTCGGCACCAAATCCGAAAACGGCTCAACTCCGACAGGCTCCCAGTTGCTCGCGGCTGCAGCGGGGAACTCGGCACCCGGTGCGGAAAGCCCGGGGTCGACTTTATCGTAAGCCCCCTCTAACACGCGCGAGTGGCGAAATTGGTAGACGCACTAGCTTGAGGGGCTAGCGCCCGCAAGGGCGTGCTGGTTCGAGTCCAGTCTCGCGCACCACACTCCCGATATCGCGGCGGCACCCCGGTTCGCCCCGCTTCCTGGCCGGCTTCTGAAACACGGTTCGCGCCTGCACCGTATGGGAGGCGTACGTTCGTCACGGGAGTCGCTATCGTGTGGTTGACCCGGTTTGCCATTAGCCGCCCAGTCATCGCCGCGATGGTTTTCATCGCTTTGGCGGTCTTCGGCACGATCTCGTTTTTCAAGCTGGGCCGTAGCGCCAATCCGCCCAATACGACGTTCCCGGTCGTCGTCGTTATCGCGAACTACCCCGGCGCCTCCCCTCAAGACATGGAGAAGCTGATCGTCAAGCCGATCGAAGACCAGCTCGACGGGATCGATGGCCTCGACCAGGTGTCGGCTACGGCGCAAGAGGGCACCGCCTCGGTCATCGTGCAGTTCAAGCTCGGCACGAATCTGGATCTGGCGGCGGTCGACGTGCAACGGCGCGTCGACACGGCGCGCGTCTACATGCCGAGCGACCTCGATCCGCCGTACGTCTATAAGAACGGCGCTTCGAAGCCGCTCCTCGATCTGGCGGTAAGCTCCCGCGTGCTCTCGCCGACGCAGCTCGCCGACGTCGTCACGAACACCGTAGAGCCGCTGCTCAAACAGATCCCAGACGTGCAAACGGTCGACGTGTACGGCGCCGCGCAGCGCGAGTTTCGAGTCGAACCGATTCCGGCGCGCCTGTTCGGCGTCGGCGCAACCCTTTCGGACGTCTTGAACGCGGTCTCGCAGAACAACGCGAATCTGCCGGGCGGCCGCCTCGAAGAGCCAACCCGCGAAGCCAGCGTCTCGGTGCATGCCGACATCGAGCACGCGGCCGACATCGCGGCGCTTCCGCTGCCCGTGCCGGGAAGCGCGGTCAAGACGCTGCGCGTCGGCGACGTGGCTACCGCGATCGACGGCCACGCCGAGCAGCGCACGATCTCGCGTTTCGACGGCTCGCCGCGCCTCTACGTCTCCCTGGGGCGCGTCATCGGTGCGGACGAGATCACGGCGACGCAGATCGCGCGCCGGCACCTGAAGGCGATCGAAACGCAGTTTCCGCAGTTGAGATTCCACGAGATCGACGCGCCGGCCGACTACACGCAGGCATCGCTCGACGGAGTTTGGCAGTCGCTGGCGGAAGGCGTATTTCTCACCGCGATCGTGATGATGCTCTTCCTGCACGCTTGGCGCAACGCCGTCGTCGTCATGGTTTCGATTCCGGCGTCGATCCTATCGACGTTCATCGCCATGAATCTCTTGGGCTTCCACCTCGACATGATGTCGCTCATGGGGCTCTCGTTGATCATCGGCATATTGGTGGACGATTCGATCGTCGTACTGGAGAATATCACGCGGCATCGAGATTCGGGCCTGGATCCGATGGCCGCCGCGATCGCGGGCCGCAGCGAGATCGGCGGCGCCGCGATCGCCATCACGCTGGTCGACGTGGTCGTCTTCCTGCCGATCGCGTTCCTCTCGGGCATCGTTGGCGAGTACTTGAAAGAGTTCGGCTTGGTGGTCGTCGTCGCGACGCTGTTCTCGCTGTTCGTCTCTTTCACGCTCACGCCGCTGCTGGCGGCGAAGTGGTCGGTCAAGCGGCGCTCGGTTGCCGCGCCGAGATGGATGGATTTTCTTAAGGGCTTATGGCCAAACGTCGTGCTGGGAGCGCTCGCACTCGCATTGGCGTTGCTCCCGTGGCCGTACGGCCATCTGGTTGCCGTCTTTGCCGTCGCGCTCTTGCTGCTGAACGCGTTCGTCCAGCGCTACGATCGGATCTTGGACCTCTATCGCGCGCGGCTGCTGCCCCTCGGGCTGCGGCACGGGTATTTCGTCGTCTTCGTATGCGCGATGCTTCTCGTCAACGCCCTGATGCTGATCGCGGGCGGTCAGATCGCGGCCGTTCTCGATGCGTGCGTGGCGGCGGTGCTGCTGGTGGCGGTGGCGTTGCGGATCGGCGGCTTTGGGCGCAGCCGCCGCTTGGCGGTCGCGACGTTGGCGATTCCCCTCGTGCTTGCCGCCGCGATGGCGCCGCTCGGCAAGTTGAACTTCGATTTCGTTCCGCAGATGCAGACCGGTCACATCGCGATGACGGTGACCTACCCTCCCGGTACGCCGATCCGCACGACGTCGAGCTACGTCGATGCCCTCGAGCGCGCCGTCATGAAGATCGGCGGCATCAAATCCGTGAGCTCGACGGTCGGCCGAAAGCCGTCCGGGTGGGGCTCCGTGGTAGGCGGGAACTACGCGCAGCTCGACGCGAACACGCAGGCCAACCGGCGCAACGAGACCAACGCGCTCGCGGCGAAGATCCGCAAACTCGCCTATCTCGTTCCAGGCGGGAACCTCCAGGTCGCCGGCGCCGGCGGCGGCGGATCCGGAACGGCCATCTTCTATTCGATCTCCGGGCCCGATAACCAGATCGACGCGGCGGCCGAGAAGGTCGCGGCGTTCCTGCGCGCTACGCCGGGCAGCGTCAACGTGCAGACGAGCGCCGACGTTGCCGCACCGCGCTTGAACGTGCGGATCGATCCCGCGCGGTGTGCGGTCCTCGGCATCGCGCCGGCGGCCGCCGCCCTGGCCGCGCGCATAGCCGTCGACGGTGCGGTCGCTACAAAGGTGCGCACGCAGAACGGCCTGGTCGACGTGCGCGTGCAGTTCCCAAAAGCCGACCGCAGTACGGTCGCCGAGATCCAAAACGTGCGCGTGCGCGCCGCCGACGGAACGCTCGTGCCGCTAGCGGACGTGGCCACGTTTTCGTGGAGCATGGCTCCGACTCGCATCGAGCGCCTGAACCGCCAGCGCGTGGTCAACATCTTCGGCGACGTCTTGCCAGGCTACTCGCTGGGTGCGGTAACCGGCCCGCTCGAGGCGAAGCTGCACCGGCCCGGCTTCTTGCCGGTGACGGTCCACCTCACCACCCAGGGCGATACGCAATACATGCAGCAGACGATGCAGAACATGCTCGTCGCACTCGGCACCTCGTTCATGCTCGTCTACATGCTGATGGTGATCCTCTACGGCTCGTTCCTCGAGCCGTTGATCGTCATGTTCTCCGTTCCGCTCGCGATCGTCGGCGCGCTGGTCGCGCTCGCGGTTACGAGCAAGTTGAATCCGCAAAACGCGCAGTCGCTCAACCTTATCTCGATGATCGGGATCGTCATGCTCTTCGGCTTGGTTGCCAAGAACGGCATCCTGCTCGTCGACTATTCGAATACGCTCGTGCGACGCGGGATGCGCGTGAAGGAAGCCGTATTGCAGGCGGCGGCGACGCGTTTTCGCCCGATCTTGATGACGACCAGCGCGATGGTCTTCGGCATGCTGCCGCTCGCGCTCGGGTTTTCGGAGGGTGCGGAATGGCGCCAGTCGATGGGGACCGTCATCATCGGCGGCCTGCTCAGCTCGCTAATCCTCACGCTCTTTCTGGTGCCGATGATCTACAACACGTGGATGGGCGCGCTGGAACGGCGTGCCGATCGCCGCGCGCTCAAGGCCGAGATGGTGTTGGAACCCGTGCCCGGCGTGTGAGATCGCGCCTGCGCGGCGCTTGCCGGCGGTTGCCAACGAGGCACCGGCGCCGGCGGCGTGCAACGACCCGGATATGCGGATCCTCGTTACCGGCGCGGCGGCCGGATTGGCTGCAGGCGTGGCCGTCGCCCTGGCGCGCGACGGCCACGATCTGACGATCACCCATCGGCCCGGTGGAAGCGACCCATCCGGGACGCTCGCCCTCATTGCGGCGGCAGGAGCCGCCGCGCGGGCCGAACCCGTGGAGTTCCTCGGCGACGAGCAAACCGTCGGAGCCGCCCTGGAGCGGGCGGTGCGCGTGGGGGGACCGTTCGATGCGCTCGTGCATGCGGTCGGCCCGATGACGGTCAAACGCTTCGAGCGCTGCACTCTTGCCGACTACCACGACATGCTGGACGGGAATCTTCGTAGTGCCGTGCAAGCCGCTGCCGCCGTGCTGCCGGCTATGCGGGCGTCGGGGTTCGGGCGCATCGTCTTCTTCGGCATGAACGGCTCCGAGACGTCGCAGCCCGCGCGCGGTCTATCGCTGCACGCGGCTGCAAAGTCGGCACTCGTCAGCTTTGCCCGCACGCTCGCGCTCGAAGAAGGCCGCCGTGGGATCACCGTCAACGTGGTCGAACCCGGCGACATCCGTCAAAAGTCGCTGACGCGCGAGGCGGCTCGCAACCAGACCGCCGGCAACCCGCGGGGCCGCCCGGGCACGTGGGAGGACGTCGCCGACGCCGTCCGTTTTTTCGTGAACGGCGACCACGACTTCGTGAACGGCTCGGTGCTGCGCGTCACCGGGGGGGCTACCGAAGCCTACGAGCGAAACGCCACCGCTCCATGAGTTTTGACGAAGCGGATAGACACCGCGCTTTCGCGTTGCCGGGCGCCTCGCGCAACTACGGTCCCGACAAGACCGTCGACGTCGAGCACATCGACCTGCATCTCACGCCGGACCTCGCGTCGCACGCGCTCGACGGCATCTGCACGACGACCGTTCGGGCGCTCGACGAAGACGTCGCAACGCTAGCGCTGGATGCGATCGATCTGCAGGTGAGCTCCGTGGAACGCGACGGGCGGCCGCAGCGTTTTACCTGCCGCGACGGGAGACTGGAGATCGCGTTCGTTCCGGCGATCGCGGCCGGGGAGCGCACGACGTTTGCGATCTCCTACCGTATCGCCGAACCGCGGCACGGACTCTTTTTCGTCGAACCGACGGCGGCCTATCCTCACAAGGTCGCTCACGCTTGGACCCAAGGCCAAGACGAGAACGCGCGGTACTGGTTTCCGTGCCTGGACTATCCGCACGAGAAGCAGACGAGCTCTGCGACGATCGTGGTGCGCAAAGGCCTCTTCGCGCTCTCCAACGGCGAGCTCACCTCTCGCGAGGACCGCGGAGATCTGACGGCGTTCCGTTACGAACAGCGCGTGCCGCATTCGACGTACCTGATGACGCTGGTCGTCGGGCCCTTCGTCGAAGTCTCGTCTCCCGTGGCCGCCGGCGCTGTACCCGTCTACTATTACGTTTTGCCCGGGCGCGAAGCGGACGGCGAGCGCGCCTTCGGCAATACGCCGCGGATGATCGAGTTCTTCGAGCGAACGACGGGCGTTCCGTATCCCTACGCGCGCTACTCGCAGATCGCCGTCGGCGACTTTATCTTCGGCGGCATGGAGAATACCTCGGCGACCACGCAGACCGATCGCACCTTGCACGACGAGCGCGCGCATCTCGATTTTTCGAGCGACCCGCTGGTTTCGCACGAACTGGCGCACCAGTGGTTCGGCGATCTCTTGACTTGCCGTGACTGGGCGCACGCATGGCTCAACGAGGGTTTTGCGACGTACTTCGATTGTGCGTGGCGCGAAGCAGACTTGGGGTACGACGAGTATCTCTACGGTATCTTCGGTTGTGTCGAACGCTACGTGCGCGAAGATTCGGACCGCTACCGCCGGCCGATCGTCTGCAACCAGTTCCGCGACCCGATCGAACTCTTCGACCGCCACCTCTACGAAAAGGGTGCCGCCGTGCTGCACATGTTGCGCGGCGATCTCGGCGACGCCCGTTTCCGGCGTGCCATAGCGCGTTACGTGAGAGATAACGCGCAACGCAGCGTCGAGACGATCGATTTGATACGAGCGATCGAGGTTTCGACCGGGCGCAACATGCGCGAGTTTTTCGACCGATGGGTTTTTCGCGGCGGTCACCCGGAGCTCGCCGCCAGCGTGAAGTGGGACGCGGAGCGCAAGACGGCAACCGTGACGATCGACCAAAAGCAGCCGATCGATGCCGAGAATCCGCCATACGCCCTGGATATCGACGTCGGCTTCGTTCTCGAAGCGCCCGCGGCCCGGGCCGCCGATTTCGGCAGCGGGCCCATCGCGGGCGAACGGCGGGTCCGCATGCGCATCGAACGCGATCGCCAGACGATCGCGGTGCCGCTCGGCGCACGACCCGCACTCGTTCGCATCGATCCGGGAGCCATTGCCCTCGCAACCGTCACGTATGAGTATGGGACGGACTGGGCGGCCACCACGCTGCGCGGCGATCCCGACGTGGTCGCCCGGATTCGCGCGGCGCGCGAGCTGGCGAAAGACGGCTCGCCCCAGGCGCGCGAGGCGCTCGCACGGGGGCTCTCGCACGACCCGTTCTGGGGGGTATCGGCGGAGATCGCAAAGGCGATCGCGAGCACGCACGCACCGTGGGCTCGCGTGCTGCTGGTCGAGGCGTTGCAGCACGCTCATCCCAAGGTTCGGCGCGCGGTTGCCGAGGGGCTCGGGAGTTTCAAACATCCCGATGCCGCTAGCGCGCTCCTCGCGTCGGCCCGGGGCGACGCCTCCTACTTCGTGACCGCGCAAGCGCTGCATTCGCTCGGTCAGACGCGGGACGTGCGCGCCTTCGATCTCTTGCAGGCCGCGCTGCAGAGCGAGAGTTGGAACGGCACGATCGCCGCCGGCGCCGCACGCGGCTTGGGCGAACTCGCAGATCCGCGCGCGACCGCACTATTGATCGTGGCCGCCGCTCCGGGCTCGGACGAAGCCGTCCGCCGCGCGGCCATCGAGGGATTGGCACGGCTCGGCGTTTCGGTAGAGAGCGAGCGTACGCGCGTCGTGCGTGCGATCGACGATCTCCTCGACGACGAAGCCTTTCTCGTGCGGCTCGCCGCGATCGCCGCGGCCGAAGGCTTGGCCGACGCGCGCCTGCTCGCGGCTCTCGAGCGCGTCTCGCTCGGCGCGTTGGACGGCCGCGTCCGCCGCAGTGCGGACGAAGCGGCGATCCGCATCCGTGAAGCACAGAGAGTTCCCGCGCAAGTGACGACGCTGCGCGACGATCTCGACCGGCTTCGTGAAGACCAGCGTAAGATGCAAGAGAAGATCGAGAGACTCTCGTAGGCCCTCGGAGTTGAGCGCGTTGCGGGTCTTCACCGTTGCGGCTTCGAATCGAGGGACGGGTATGTTAGACCAAGAGACGCTCGCGCGGCTGCTGGGCGCGGCGCTGGCACGCGGCGGCGACTATGCAGACGTCTTTTGCGAAAGGCGCGTCGCTCTTTCGTTTCGTTTGCAGGGGGGCGTTATTCACGAAGGTGGCCTTGTCGTAACGCAGGGCGTCGGGATCCGAACGATCGCCGGTGAATCGGCGGGTTACGGATACTCCGACGATCTCTCCGCTGCCGCGCTGGCGCGGGCCGCCGACGTGGCCTCGACGATCGCGCACGGCAGTAACGGCGCCGGGCGGCGCGCGCGCCTCGAGCCGGTTGCCGTTGCGCGGCTATACGATGCCGATGGCTCCGCGAGCTCCGATTCCGCTGCATACGTGAAGTTGCTGGAACGCGCGGACGTTGCGGCACGCGCATTCGATCCGCGCGTCTCGTCGGTGAACGCCACGATTGCCGAGGAGATTCAAGAGGTATGGATCGCAACCAGCGACGGGCGCCTGGCCTACGATCGCCGGCCCTTGATATCGCTTGGCGTGCAAGTCCTCTGCGTCCGCGGCAAGGAGCGCGGCTTCGGTTACGCGGGCGACGGGGGCCGCACGTCGATGCTCTACTTCGATGGCCGTACGCCCGAATCGATCGCGCTGGAAGCCGCGCGCGTGTCGGCGATCAACCTGGAAGCAGTCGAAGCTCCCGCCGGCGAGATGGAGATGGTGGTCGGATCGGGCGGCGGCGGCGTGCTGCTGCACGAGGCGGTCGGACACGGCCTCGAAAGCGATTTCAGCCGCCAAGGCGTCTCGCTCTACAGCGGCCGCGTCGGCCAGCGGGTTGCGAGCGAGCTCGT
>JAKAPQ010000095.1 GCA_021806945.1 bacterium
CGAGTCCGATCACAGAGCGTGCGCGGCGGTCGCTTCGAGGATCGCTTCGTCCATCTCTTCGATCGACACGACGCGCGCCGGCTTCGGGAGAATCGAGGTGATGTCGTCCAGGTGTAGGGTCTTGGGGATCAGCAGGATGCGCTGGCCCTCGAGGATCACCTCGATCAGGTCTCCAGGCTTAAGCCCGAGCCGATCCCGGATCACCTTGGGCAGCGTCATCTGGCCTTTTGTGGTGATGGTTGTAATTGCCATCCCTTACCATAATTCCTTACTTTTGTTTTTCTCCTTACTCTACGGCTACGATCGGCGGCTGTCAATGCCGCAGCTCGCCCGGCGTACTCCGCGCTGCTCCGGCCCTTTCCTAGATCTTGCTGCGAACGTCGATGACGCGCAGGCTCGGAAAGGCTCGCCGATAGAAGGCCGCGTCGCTCGTCACGAGCGTTCCCACGCGACTGGCGTGCGCGCCGATGATGAAATCCGCACTGATTCGCCGGGGAGCGCCGCCTCCCGATCGTTCGCGACGGTGTCGAAAGGCGGCATAGGCAATTCCCGCTTCCGTGGCTTTCATTCAAGCGCGCCACGCTAGAGATCACTCAGCGGCAGCTGCGCAACGCGAGCGGCGAGGTCATGCGGGCCCTGGATGCAGGCGTCTTTTCTCTACTCACCCGCAACGGCGTTCCGGTTGGCGAGCTGACGCCGTTCGAGCGCCGTGCGTTCGCATTAGCGATGGCGATCGACGCTGGACGACTATTCGGTTTTGGTGATCTCTACGACGCTGTGGGCGGCTTCACTCGCTTCGCGCGCGTTGACGTACCAGTGCAAGAGCGATTGCACCGCGAGCGGGATCGTGCCGACGAGCAACAGCGCTTGGAGGAGCAGGAGCACGCCGTGCATGGCGAAGACGAACGCGTACTGTAGAAGAAACATCGCGAGCGACGCAAGCGCGGGGGCGGCCACCACGGCGAAGATCGCCGCGAGCGGTTTCGGGCCGTCGGCGATGCTGAAGAGTGCTATAAAGAGCACGATCGTTACGCCGATGAACGCGAGCATGCCCAGGAATGCGAGCGGGCCTTCGTGCCAGCGCTTCGAGAGCACGTACCAAGTGGCGTCGGGCAGGTGCGGTATCGCTCCCACCGCTTGCGCATATATATTCGGCGGGGTGCTCGGCGGTGGCGTTCTTGCCAGCAGCGACGCGAGGTCGGTTTTCGCCGCGACCGGTTTCGGGCGGCAGATCACAAGCCACGTGTAATCGCACTCACGGAAGCGTTCCTGGAAATCGCCGGCCAGTGCGGCGATCGAGCCTCCTGCGGCCGCGGCCGCGAGCCCGCGATCGATGGCGGCGATCCGTGCGACGACCGGCCGGTACTCCGCGGCCAGCGTGACGAGCAAGATCGCCGACCAGAGATAGACCCATACGCGCTTACTGCGTCGCACTACGGAAGCATATCCCTTACGCGGTCAGTTCGTCGAGGCGAACGCTCTTACGTTGCGCAGGCCCGCGTCGCGGAAGGACGCTTGGATCGCAGGCGCTTCGGCATCGGAGCAGCGATAGGTGGCGACTACGCGCCCGCCTTCGATCGCCGCGTTGTAGTTGTCGATCTGGTCCTCGGGGATCGGCATGCCGGCGAGATAGTTGAGTGCCGGGCGGTGGGGCATCGGGGCCATCGTCTGCGCTCCGCCTTCGGTCAAGCCGGGGACGCTGGTGCCGCCCGAGTCGGTCATCTCTCCGGTTCCGTGCGTCATGCCGTCGGCGATGGAATCTTCTTGCAGGTACTCTGCGACGTGCACGAAGTTGAGGAACGAGTCGTCGTGCGCTTGCGTGCGCGCATCGCTCGTAATGAGGGAGAGTTTGCTGTGGTCGACTCCGGCCGACGCACCGAGCGCGCGCTCCAGTTCGGAGACGTCCGAGGACGGAAAGATTCCGGTTACGAGTTGGTCCGACACGGACGCCTCCTTTATGATAGTAGGGTTCTTATTGAGTCGGCTAGTCGTTCGATGCCTTGGCGGATCTTTTCTTCTCCGGCGTTGGAGAAGTTCAAACGCATGCCGTTGGTGACGTCGCGCTGCGGGTAGAAACTGCGGCCTGGGACGAAGACGACCTTCTGCGCGGTGGAGAGCTTCAGCAACTCCTCGGTGTCGACGCCGTCGACCGTGGCCCAGAGGAACATGCCGCCTTCGGGGCGGTTGAAATGCACCTGCGCGGGCATGTGGGCCTGCAGGGCCGCGTGCATCACGTTGCGGCGCTCGCGGTAGACCCGCACGATGGTGGCCACGTGCTCCTCGAAGGCCTCGCTCTTGCCCACGTAGCGGGCGAAGACGTACTGGGCGAGCGTCCCGCTCTGCAGGTCGGCGCCCTGCTTGGCCAGGACGAGCTTCTCGCGGACCTCGCGGTCGTAGGTGGCCAGCCACGCCACGCGCATGCCGGGGGCCATGATCTTGCTGCCGGTGCCGCTGTAGAGGATCGTTTCGGTCGTTTTGTAGGAGACCAGGGCGCGCAGGTGGTCGCCCTCGAAGCGCAGTTCGCCGTACGGGTCGTCCTCGACGATCGCCACGCCGTAGCGTTCGCAGATCCGCACGACCGCCTCGCGGCGCTCGGCGGCCAGCGTCTGGCCGGTCGGGTTCTGGAAGTTCGGCACCAGGTAGACGAACTTCGGGGACGGTTCCGCGCGCGCAAGAACGCGTTCGAGCGACTCGGGGACCACGCCGCCCTCGTCGGTTTCGACGGTGAGATAGCGGGCCTGGTAGGCGTCGAAGGCTTGAATGGCGCCCAGGTACGAGGGGTTCTCGAGCACCACCTGGTCGCCGGGGTCGAGGAAGATCCGCGCGATCAGGTCGAGCCCCTGCTGGGAGCCGTTGACGATCAGCACGTCGTCGGGGGCGAAGGACGTCCCGAGGTGCGCATCGAGCCGCCGCGCGACCCACTCGCGCATCTCCGGGATGCCGCCGGTTACGCTGTACTGCAGCGCCTGCGGGCCGTACTCGTCCATCACCTCGCGGGTACACGCGGCGATCTCGTCGATAGGGAAGAGTTCCGGCGCCGGAAGCCCGCCGCCGAAGGAGATGACGTCCGGCTGCTGGGTCACGCGGAGCATCTCGCGGATGGTGGAAGCTCGCATGCGCGAGGTGCGCTCGGCGAAGCGAGCGGTGCGAGGTATCGTAGCCATACGGGCTAGGAGTATTAGCCGGGGGCGCCCCGGCCTCCGCTACGTACCGCTAGGCACCGGCGGCTTGCAAAATGAGACTCGTGAGACTACAATAAGAGGTAGTCACATGAGGTATTCGCATGAAGAAAAAACCGGAGGAGACGGCGCGGGTCGCAGGCGTGCGCCGGGCGAAGGCGCAGTTTTCAGCGTTGCTCCGCGACGCGAGCCAAGGCCGCGAGTGGATCATCTCCGAGCGAGGCGTTCCCGTGGCGAGGCTGGCGCCGCTCGAACCGGGTTCGCTCGCGCTCGAAGAGCGGCTGCGCCGCTTGGAGGCCGCGGGAGACTTGGAACCGCAGCGCCGCGATGCGCGGCCCTTGCCGCCGCCCCTGCCGCTGGATCCGGGGATCGCGCAGCAGCTCCTCCAGCGCGATCGCGAGGGAACGTGAGCGCGGAGCGAGGCGTCGTCTATTGGGACGCGTCCGCGCTGCTCTCCGCGCTCTTTCGCGACGAGCACAGCGAGGCGGCCGTTTCGCGCGCGCGCGCACCCGGCGCGCATATCGTCTCGTCGCTAGCCTGGGCGGAGTCTCACGCCGTTATCGCGAGGCTCGAACGCGAACGCGCGCTCGCGAGCGTGCTGACCGATGCCGCGCGCGACGCGCTCGATCTTGGCCCGTGGCGGCGCGTGAATCTCGCGCCGGATTGGCGCAGTCTCGCCGAGCTTGCGCGGCGCTGGCCGCTACGCGGGGCCGATCTGTGGCATCTTGCGCTCGCGGTGCGACTGCGCGCCGATCTGCCGGAACTGGAAGTGCTAACCTTCGATTCCAAACTCTCCGCCGCAGCCCGCGGCGAAGGCATGTGAGCTGGAGATCAGCGATAGGCGTCTTTGCGATCGAGGATCCCCAGCACTAGGAGGCTGTCGGAGTTGAGCCGTTTTCGGATTTGGTGCCGAATTTTGTTCGGAGACGAGGCGCGAAGAAGGAGCGAAGCCGTAGCTTCGTGACTGATGAGCAACGAAGTATCCGGGCAAAAGGCGGCCCAAAGACGGAAACGTGCTTAACTCCGACAGCCTCCTAGCAGGTTGCGGAAAAACCCCCAAGGCTGCGACGTGCGCGACGTCGGTGTCGGGTAGTTCGTCGATGAGGTGGTGGAGAGCGGCGCGGGTCATACGTTCGTACGTATCGGATCAAGCGACGGACATCGGGGGGCCGCCGATCGGGGCGCGCGGGATGGGCGGCTGGCCCATGAAGAGCCCCTCGCGGATGAAGGCTAAGATCGCCGCGCCGAGGCCGATGAGAACCACCAGCGCCGTGACCAGATGGCCGACCACCGGCACGATCTGCGCCGCGCTCAAGACGACCAGGCCAATGATCAGCGCCGCCAGCGGCGACGGCGTCGTCTCCGGGTGAATCAGTTCGTAGAGCCGGCGGCCGACCAAGAGCCCAAGCGCCGCCTGGCCGATGAAGATGCCCGCGATCAGCGCGACGATCTCGAGCGGTATGAGCGGCCAGCCGACGAAGCTGACGAGCAGCAGCAGCGCGATCGGGATGACCGCGACGAATGCGAGCACGCCCACGGCGGCCGAGAGCCCGGGATGCTTCTCGACGCGCTCGAGCGCCATGCGCACGCGCACCGGGAAGATGAGAAAGACGAGCAGCACCACGACGCTCTCGGCTAGCCGCAGCATCATGCCGGCGTTCTCGGCGGCGAGCGTCGAGGGCATCCACGGAACGATCGCCTGCGTGTAGTCCGTGCCGCCGAAGGTGTTGGTATCGCCGGTGATCGTCGAACCGCTGCGCTGATCGATGTTGCCGAAGAACGTGGTGACGTCGCCGCGCACGATGCCTTCGATCGTTGCGTTGCCGAAGAAGACGGTGACGTCGCCGTCGACGACTTGGTCCGGTTCGACGACGACGTTGCCCCAATAGGTTCCGCCGTGAGCGATCGCCTGGGTCGAGGCCGAAGCGGGCGCTCGCGCGATGAAGAATGCCAGCACTGCCGCGCAGAGCGCGGTGACGATGCGATAGTTCACGACGATACCTCCGAGGCGGTGGCGAGGCGAGCCGCGAGCCGCGGCCGCACCACGCCGTAGACGAGTGCGACGCCGAGCGCGAGCACGAGATCGGCGAGGAGCACGCCTACCCCGAAGGCGACCGCGAACGAGGTGCCGTGGGCGAGCGCGTGCTGCGGCGCGCCGGCGACGGCGGCGAGCACGCTCGCTGCGTGCGCTGCCGCGGCGCTCGCGCGCGGAAGGGCGTGCCGGAATGCGCCTCCGGAGAGCGCGATCCAGAGCGCCACGCCCACCCACGCCGCGGCGACGTAGAGCGTGAGAAAACTCCAGAGGGGATGCTGCGGCGCTCGCGGCGGCTGCAGGCTCGCGACTTCGGCCATCGCCGCACGCGTGAAACCCGGTTCGAGCGCAGGTTCGCGCGCGGTGAGCAGCAGCGCGTCGACGACTTTCAGTTCCGCAAGCAGGGCGGTGCAGCGCGTGCAGGCGCGCAGATGGCGCGTCGCGGCGCGAAGTTCGCGTGGCGCGAGCGAACCTTCGAGATAGCGGTCGAGCAACGGCTCACAGGCGGAGCAGCGCACGGGGCCCTCGTTCTTCGCGCTCGCGCATCTTGTGCGCCAGCGCGATCTTGCCGCGATGGATCAGCGTCTTCACGTTGCCGAGCGAGAGCCCGAGCGTGGAGGCGATCGCGTTGTAATCCATGTTGTTGAAGTACCGCAAAGCTAGCACCGTCCGCGTGCGTTCGGGGAGTTCGGCGAGCGCGGCGTGCAGCTCGCGCTCGGCCTCTTGGCGCAGGATGCCGCCGGCCGGATCGGCTTCGCGCGAGCGGTCGGCGACGGCGTTTTCAAGCGTGCGGTCTTCGGGAATCTCGGCGGTGGCGACGCGGCGCTGGCCTCTGGCCAGGTAGGTTCGCACGACGTTGCGCGCGATCTGGTAGATCCACGTAGAGAACTTGCCGAGCGCGGGGTTGAACGTGCCGAGGTGCGCGTAGGCGCGCAGGAACGTCTCTTGCGAGAGGTCGGCGACATCGCTTTGGCTGCGCACGCCGGCGCTGATGAAACTTGCAATCCCACGTTTGTAGCGGTCGACTAAGAGGGAGAAGAGTTCGCGTTCGCCGCTGCGGACTCGCCGCACCAGAGCTTCGTCGCTCTGCTCCCCGATCGTCATGCTCCTTGAAGTTCGGCTTCTCGTGGCGTCCTACCACCCGCCGGTGCGTTTGTTACGGTGCCGCGGGGCTGCTCCGCATGGAGGCGAGCGGCCGTCGGCGCCGGAAGACCCTATGCTTGTGGAGGGCCCCCTAGCAAGCGAGCCGGTTGCGGCTGCATTTCTCCGGCGCGTTCGCGGCAACGATTTCGTGCGGCACGGCGCGCTGGTCTTCGGCTCGTCGATGCTGGTGAGCGTCTGCGGCTTTCTCTACCACGCCGGCGTGAGCCGGGGGCTCGGCGTCGACGACTACGGCGCGCTCTACGCGCTGCTCGCGATCCTCCCGCTGGCGGGGCTGCCGGCCGGCATCGTCTCGACCGTCATCGTCAAGTTCGCGGCCGAGTTCCAGGCGCTCGGCGACGAGGCGCACATCCACGCGCTGGTCGCGAAGGTCTCGCTCGGTATGGGTGCGCTCGGGGTGCTGTTCGTCGGCGCGGCCGTCGTCTTCGAGCGCGCCATCGCAAACTTTCTGCACGTGCCGGGGTATGCGGTCGTGCCGACCGCGCTGCTCTTGCTCGTGGTGCTGCTCTTGCCCGCGCTGCGCGCGGTGCTGCAAGGGACGCAGGACTTCGTGCGGTTCGCGGTCTCCTCGACGATCGAGGGCGTGCTGAAGGCGGGGCTGGGTGTCGCGTTCGTGTTCGCCGGGTACGGGCTGCTCGGGGCGCTCGGCGGTTGGACGCTCGGCAGTTTCACGTCGCTCGGCTATACGTGGCTCGTGCTGCGGCGGCGCTACGCCCGCGCGGCCGACGGGGATCTGCATCTGGATTGGCAGCGCATCGCGCAGACGTTGTGGGGCGCCGCCGTCGCCGCCATCGCCGGGACGCTGCTCAGCTACGGCGACGTATTGCTCGTCAAGCATTTCATGTCGGCGCGGGAGGCGGGGCTCTACGCCTCGGTCTCGCTCGGCGGCAAGATCCTGCTCTTCGTCGCGGGGTTCGTTCCGATGGTACTCTTGCCGAAGGCCGCGCACCGCAGCACCAGCGGGCGCAGCCCGTTCCCGATCTTCCTCGCGGCGATGGCGACGCTGGCGGCGTTCTCGCTGGCCGGGCTCGCGCTCTTCTACGCGGCGCCCTCGCTCGTGCTGCGGTCGCTGGTCGGCGGGCAGTTCCTAGCCGCCTCGCACCTGCTCTTCGGCTATGGCCTTGCGATGGTCTTTCTCGCGGGCATGGGCCTGGTCGCGAACTACAAGATCGCGCTGCACCGTTTCGATTTCGCGATTCCGTTCTGCCTCGTGACCGCCGGCGAACTCGTTGCGATCGCCGTGCACCATCCCTCGCTCGGCGCCGTCATCGCGATCCTCATCACCGGCAACGCCCTCGGCTTCGCCGCCAGCCTCTACCGCATCGCGGCCTGGCGGGCCTAACGCACGCGATGAGTATGGCGCGCGTTCTCGTCTTCGGCGGCTCGGGGCAGCTGGGCTCGGATATCGTGCGGTGCTGGACCGGCATGCAGGTCGGTGCGCCGTCCAGCGCCGAGGCGAACGTGGAGGACGCGGCCGCCGTCGAGCGTGCGTTCGATACTTACGCGCCGGATATCGTCGTCAACTGCACCGCGTTTCACAACGTCGACCGATGCGAAGCGGAGCCGGAGCGTGCCTTCGCGGTCAACGCGCTCGCGGTCGAGGCGATGGCGCAGCTCTGCAAGCGGCGCGACGCCGTCTTCGTGACGTTCAGCACCGATTACGTCTTTGACGGCGAACGAAAACATCCGTACGCGGAGAGCGACGTGCCGCGGCCGATCAACGCGTACGGCGTCTCGAAACTCGCGGGCGAGCTGCTCGTGGGGCGCACGAACGGCAAGACGTTCGTGGTGCGGACGTGCGGCGTCTTCGGCACGCGCGTGAGCTCCTCGAAAGGCTACACGTTCATCGACCGGATCGTCACGCAAGCGCGATCCGGGGAGCCCGTGCGCGTCGTGAGCGATATGGTGATAACGC
>JAKAPQ010000096.1 GCA_021806945.1 bacterium
GGCGACGAGATCACGCGCTCGCGCCCATGCACGAGTTCGGCCTTACCTGAAAAGATAAGCTTCACCGCCCGCTGAAAACTCGTGACGTTCAACGCTTCGTACGTGAAGTTCAGCACGAGGACCTCGCTCACGATCCCCCTCCGTGCGGCCGCCTAATACCAAGGGCGAGGCTCATAGGCCTCGCTTTCGGATGAACGCCATGCGCGTTTCCGTGAGCATCTGGGCTGTCGTCAGGCGTTCCTCCGGCGTCAGGCGCTCCTTGACGCGCTCGAACGCCGCACTCGCGACGTCGATGGCAATCTCGGCCGCCTGCAAGCCGGACCCTTCATCTCCGCTTTCCGCCAGGTAGGCGTGCGCGACCAGCGAGAGCGTCGCTATCACCTCCGCGAGCAGCGCCTCGACGGGCGGAATCTGACCGTTAAAGCCCGCCCCTTGCGTGTCGAGCGGTGGAGATTGCGAACTCATGACGGTCAGAATTTATGCGACGTCTCGACGGTTCCCTATCCCGGCCGCGCGACTGGCCTCGGACGCCTCAAGCACCATGCTCAGGAAGTATTCGTGGACGCGCGTGTCGGCGGTGAGTTCCGGATGGAACGACGTGCAGAGAACGTTCCTCTCGCGGACCATCACCGAATGCCCGTCGCGCTCGGCCAGCGACTGGACGTCGCGCCCCTGGCGTTCGATCCAGGGAGCCCGGATGAAGATCGCGGGGAAGGGTTCGGCGCCCAGAACCGGGATCGGCAAGGCCACCTCGGCGGAGTCGTTCTGCCGGCCGAACGCGTTGCGCCGCACGGCGATATCGATAAGGCCGAGGGTCGGCTGTTCGAGGCCGACGACCTCCCGCGCCACGACGATCGTGCCCATGCAGGTGCCCCACAACGGCAGCCCAGCGCGAACGCGGTCCTGCAGCGGTTTGCCGAGTTCGAAGCGGGCGAGCAGTTTCATCACCGTGGTAGACTCGCCGCCCGGCACGATCAATCCATCGACCCGCGCGAGGTCCGCACGCGTCTTCACGCCGACGGCCGAGACGCCGGCGCGCCGCATCGCCGCGATGTGTTCCTCCACGTCGCCCTGCAGGGCGAGCACCCCAATCGAGATCCGTTCTGAGATCCCGGCCTTCGGAGCCATAGGTTGCTAATTGCCGCGCGAGGCGAGCAACTCCGATTCCGGCAGATTCCGCAGATCGATCCCCGCCATCGCTTGCGCTCCCTTGCCCAGCGACTTGCTGGCCGCCACGATCACGTTCGGATCCTCGAAGTGCGTGGTCGCATCGACGATGGCCTTGGCGAACGCCTTCGGACTGTTCGATTTGAAGATGCCGCTGCCCACGAAGATTCCTTCCGCGCCGAGCTGCATCATGAGCGCGGCGTCGGCCGGCGTGGAAACGCCGCCCGCGCAGAAGAGCACGACCGGGAGCCTCCCCGCGCGCGCCGCCTCACGCACGAGTTCGAGCGGCGCACCGAGATCGCGAGCCCGCGCAGTCAACTCCTCCTCGGGCACGACCGTCAACTCTTTGATCGCGTCCCGGATACTGCGCATGTGGCGCACCGCCTCGACGATGTTTCCGCTGCCGGCCTCGCCCTTGCTGCGGATCATCGCCGCGCCTTCGGCGATTCGGCGCAAGGCCTCGCCGAGATCGCGAGCGCCGCAGACGAAGGGCGTCGTGAAAAGATGCTTGGAGACGTGATATTTTTCGTCGGCGGGGGTAAGGACCTCGGATTCGTCGATAAAGTCGACCCCAAGCGCTTGCAGCGCCTGCGCCTCGGCGAAATGCCCGATTCGCACCTTGGCCATCACCGGAATCGTCACCGCGTCCATGATGCTCTGCACGAGTTCCAAGTTGCTCATTCGTGCAACGCCGCCGTCGGCGCGGATATCCGCCGGGATGCGTTCGAGCGCCATCACGGCGACCGCACCGGCATCCTGCGCGATCGCGGCCTGCTCGGGGGTTACGACGTCCATGATGACGCCGCCCTTGAGCATCTGCGCGAGCCCGCGCTTAACGGTTATGGTTCCGGTCTCTGTCATGGTTTCGTTCTCCTTGCGGCTACGGGCCGCGACGCCCGCGCACTCCTATCATACCAGGTTACGGATGTGGCGTTGCACGGGAAACCGGCACCGCCGAGGCTTGCACCCTTTGGGTCGTGGGCAGCGCGCTTGGCAGTGGCGCGGCGCGGCGCCAAATGGGAAGATTCATGTTGGGCGTAGGGCTCGGCGACGCCGCTTCGGGCCGGGGCAATGGCGTAGGCGCAGAGGCCGGCAGCGGTACGGGCGGAACGCGCGGGTCGGGGAAGGCCGGTGAGGTGGCGGCCGCGAGAACCTGCGAACGTTTCCAGTCGGGGCCATACGGCGCCGCCTTCTCGTTCGGGGCGACGGTGGCGACCACAGCCGGAACGCTCGTAAGGCGCTTCTCCGTGGTGCGCCCCAGCACGCTCTCGCCAAGACGCTCGCCTATCGCGATGGAAGCGAGCAACACGATGACGCCAAGGGCGAGGACGCCCGTAATGAAGCGTTTGGATGGATCGAGCATGGGACGGTACTACATCCGCGCTCAGGGCCGCGATTCCTTTCGTGCGGACCGGGCGGCTACGTCGGCTGCAGGAGTCTCGACGCGGCGGCGCTGCGGGCCGGACGGCCCGAGGCGAGGCCGAAGAGATGGATCTCTCGCAACTCGCCCGCTCCGAGATGCGCGCGGCGATTCGTGCCGCGAAACTCCATCATTACGTCACGGGCCGCGTCGTTCGTATTGCACAAGAACGCGAGCACCGCGCCGCCATCGTTCTCGAAGGCGACCGCGCCGACCTCGACCGGTGACGTCGTCACCTCGTCGCTCACGTCGCGGCCCGCATAGATGCAGGTGAAGGGCTCCTCCGCAGAGAGCTCCGGCATGTTGCCGTAGATGACGCTGCGCTCGAGATCGATGACATAGGTGCGCCCGCGGCCGCCCCACTGCACCCGCGCCGCCGCCATCCACTTCCAGCCCGCCGGGCGAAGCGGCGCCAAGTGCAGCCGCCCGCTCGTGCGGTATCCGTCCAGGCCCCCGACGGTCTCGGCGACCGCCCACAGATACTTCGCGCCGGTCCACGGCGAGAGGTACATGCCCCGGTTGGTCAGCGACGCGCCGTCGAACCATTCGCCGAACTCGCCGGGGACGGTGTTGCGCGCGCTACCGCCCTCCATCGTTTCGTAGATGCGCTGCAGCCAGTTCACCGCGGCATCGGTCATTCCGTTGCGAGCCAGCGCGACGGCGAACCAGAGCGTGAGATCGGGCCACACGCCGCCCAGCAGCCCGAAGCCGTGCGACGGGAAGTACCAGGAATCCGCCGTCGAGATCGTTCGCAGCCCGACCGGCGTCACGAAGTCTTCTTCGCTCAAGCGCCGCAGAATCGCTCGGCGTTCTTCGTAGCCGGCGACGCCGAAAAGCACCGGGAAGATTTCGTCGGCCGTAAAGCTATCCTGGTAGTTACCGTCTTGATCGTAGTTGAGAACGAAGGCTCCGGTCTCTTCGTTGAACAGTTCGCGCATCATCGCTTCGCGCAGCGCGGCGGCTTCACGCGAGTATCTCTCCCAATGCGCTCCGTCGTTGGCAACGGCACACAGCATCGCGGCGGCCTCGAGCGCGAAGACTCCTTCGGCGTTGATCTCCGTCACCGCGCCGTCGAGGGTATAGTACGGAATGATGTTTCGCCACGAACTGATGCCGAACATATCGACGCCGCTCGCACGGCAGAAGAGCAAACCGCGGCCGTCTCGCTGTGCGAGCATATAATCTGCAATCTTGCAAATGAGTGGAAGCGCCTGCACGGCCCACGCGTCGTCGAGCGTTGCGTTATAATGGTGCAGCATCGCGATAAGGTGCAGCGGAGTGTCGTCGTTGATGTTCAAGTCGTACGACGTCTTGAAGCCGGTGACGCCCCGGACGTACTCGATCATCTCGCCGCTCTCCTCGGCAAAACGGTTGAACACTTCGATCGCATCGCGCGAGAACACCGGTAAGAAATAATCGAAACCATGCACGAACCACGAGGTATCGCGCGACACCAGGATATCCGAGGGTGGGGAGTTGGTCGAGCCCCAGCCGTGAGGATACTCCTTGACGATGCGCAGCATGTTGGCCTTGGCCCATACCACACCGCGGCTGATCTCCGGCGAGGGAGTCATGAAACGCGCGTCCGCAAGTTGCGCCGCGAAGTATCGCTGCGTGGCGTGCAGCGCTTGCTTATCGTAGAGCAGATGCTCGAGCACGGGACGCGACCGCGCGTAACCGTCCTTGTGAAAGACGACGGCCAGGCGGAGCGACTCGCGTGCGCCGGGCGCGATGGCGATGCGGTATTCAAACGCTCCGAAGATTCGCCTCCCGACGCACTGCGCGGATTCCGGCGCCGCGTCCCCCGCCGGTTCCTGCGCGCGTAACGAGCCGGCGCGCATGTGGTGGAGGAGCGTCTGTTCGCGCAAACCCACTTCGCCGGCGTACGGTTCGCGCGAGCCCCCCCACCAGCGTTCCGCGCCGGTCTTTTCGTTGCGCGAGCAGATGTACGCCCCGTCAACCCACGCGCGAAGGTCGTACTCGGCCTCGCCGTAAAAACGCTGTCCGACCAGTAGCGCCCAAGGAAAGACCGCGATCTCGACCGGCGCGGAGCCCGGGTTGTGCAGCGTCAAATCGATGACGAAGGAGACGGCGCGGTCGTGCGCGGGGCCATGCGGCACGTAGAACGCTTCGGTCACTTGAACGCGATCGAGGAGCGTGAACTCCGATATCTGGGCGTACGGCAGGAACGTGAACTCGCGCGTGAACTGGTGGGGAAAGATCGTCCGGTCCGTTCCGTCGATGCGGTAGGCGATCTGGTGCGTGCCGAAGACGATCCGATCGGTGTCGGCATCCCAGAGCCCGCGTATGCCGCCTTTGCCGGTGGACTGAACGTACGTCTTGAAGTTTCCGAGCAGCACGCCGTAGGGCGTCTCCGACTCCGGCAATACGTACGCGCAAAACTCGTTGTGCTGTGCGTCGTAGCTGGCTCGCATGCCCTTGAGTACGCCTTCCGAGGCTCCGCCGCCCGCTAGCCCGCTTGCTTCTCTACGAGGTGCGGACGAGTTCGGCGTTGGAAGAAAAGCGGCGTGAGACTACGCGCTCCCGCAAAGTTGAACCTGACGCTGGAGGTCCTCGATCGACGGCCCGACGGACTGCACAATCTGCGCAGCCTCATGGTGCCGGTCGACCTCTGCGACGAACTCGAGATCGAGCCGCACGCAGGCGGGTTCGAGTTCATCTGCGATCGGCCCGAACTGGCCGCGGGCAATCTCGTCGAACGCGCCGTGCTCGCGCTAGGCCTCCCCTCGCTCGACTGGCGGATTACGCTGCGCAAGGCGATACCGGTCGGATCGGGCATGGGCGGCGGGTCCAGCGACGCTGCCGCGGTGCTGGCAGCGGCGCAGGGCGGCGCCTTCGGCTCGCTTGGCACGCGCGATTACTTGGCTATCGCGCGGTCGCTCGGCTCCGACGTCCCGTTCTTCCTGGTGCGGACCGGCGCTCTGGTCGAATCCGCCGGCGAACGCGTTACCGCCGTCGGCGCGCTGCCCCCTTGGCACGCCGTCATAGTCGCGCCGCCGGTCGGCATCTCGACGGCACAGGCCTATGCGGACCTGGATGCGCGGCCGAAGACCACGAGGCCGCGCAGCGGATCGGTAACGCTGCAGGCGCTCGCAGCGTTACAACGCGCCGAGTTCGAACGGGTGAACGAACTGCTGAGCAACGACTTCGAAGCGGCGGCTATCGAGCGCTCGCCGGAGATAGGCATCGCGGGCGCGGCGCTGCGCGCAGCCGGCGCAGCCCATCCGGTCATGAGCGGTTCGGGATCCTGCGTCTACGCGCTGGCACCGTCCTCCGGCGAGCGGGATGCAGTAGCGCGCCGCCTCTCCCTGCCGCCGCGCTATCGCGTCTACTCGGTTGCGTTCAACCGGGCGGATGGCTGGAAAGCGGCCGCGTGAGGCGCGTCACGGCGGTCGTGTTGGCAGGCGGCCCGCTAGACGCGATCGCCGCGCTTACACCCGGTGCGCCGAACAAAGCCTTCGTCGAGATCGCCGGCGTTCCGCTTGTAACGCGCGTGCTGCGCGCGCTGCGCTCATCCGCCGCCGTCGGCCGTATCGTCGTCGTCGCCCCACCCGCCACGCACGCCTGGGAAGCGTTGGCCCTCGCCGATGCCTGCAGGGCGGACGGACCGCGCATCGGCGAGAGCCTACGAGCGGGGCTCGCCGGCCTCGACCCGGAGGAAGGCGTGCTCGTCGCCGCATCGGATCTGCCGGTGCTCACCGCGCTCTGCATCGACGATTTCGTGCGGCAGGCGGCGGCCGCCGACGCCGAGGTCGCCTACGGCTGCCTCGAACGGCGCACCCACGAAGCGCGCTTCCCCGAAGTCCCGCACACGTGGGCGCGGCTGCGCGAAGGCACCTACTGCGGGGGCGGCTTCGTTACGATCAAACCGCGCGTCTATCCGCTGCTGGCCGGCTTCATCGAGCGGCTGGGGCGGGCGCGAAAGAACCCGTCCCAACTCGCGTCATTGTTCGGTTGGGACATCTTGCTGAAGTTCGCCGTTCGCCGGGTCACCATCGCGAGCGCCGAAGAACGCGCGTCGCGCATTCTCGGCGCGAAGGTGCGTGCGGTCGTTTCGCCCTACGCGGAGAGCGCGGTCAACGTCGACCGGGAGAGCGACGTCGCACTGGCCGAACGGCTCGTGCGAGCTATGGAGAACGCCAGCGCGTGAAGAGGTCGTTGGGAATCCCGAGCTGATCGAGCGCTTTCCCAACGGTGTGCGCGACGATATCGTCGACCGTTACCGGCTTGGCATACATCGCCGGCATCGGCGGTAGGATGACTGCGCCGATCTCCGCCAACTGCGTCAGCGTGCGCAGATGGCCCAGATGCAACGGCGTCTCTCGCACCACCAGCACGAGCCTCCGGCGCTCCTTCAGGCAGACGTCGGCCGCGCGGACGAGGAGATTCGAGTTCAGCGAGTACGCGATGGCCGCCGCGCTCTTCATCGAGCACGGGATCACGAGCATCCCGTCCGTAACGAACGATCCGCTCGAGATCGCGGCTGCTAGATCGTCGTTGGAATACACGACGTCGGCCAGCGCTTCGAACTCCTCGACCGCCTTCTCGGTCTCGAGTTCGATCGTACGGCTAGCCTGATCGCCGAGTACCAGGTGAGTCTCGATGCCGTTCGCAGCGCGCAGCGCCCGTAGCGCGGCATAACCGTAGATGCTTCCGCTGGCACCGCTGATGCCGATAACGATTCGCCGCATGCTCCGCGCATTACACGCCCGCCGCGCGGCCGCCTGGTCTGTGGGAGTTTTTCGCCGCCCCGCAAAAGACTGGCACCGTGTCTCAATCCCCAGAGGCTCGATCGTTTGTCGCCGCAGCGGTCGCGTGGAGCCGCACCGCGGAGGAGCGCCACGCGATCCGGCTCATCCGATCCCCCTTCTCGGGCGTCGCGCACGAGGTGGCGGCCGCCTATGCCGTCATCGGCCGGCGGGGCGGGACGCTGCTCGACTCCATAGCGCGGACGCGTCTGGCCGTCGGCGGCGAGCAGCGCGACGCACTCTTCGCGTTCGCAGCGAAACTCGAGGAGCTGCGCGCCGCTGGGGAAGGTGGCGCCTCGGAGGAGCCGCTGCGCGCAACGATCGCGCGCCTTTTCGATCTCCCCGCGGGCGACGCGCCCTTCAACTCGCGCACCTCCGGCGAAGCGCCCTTGGTGCTTGCCGGCCCCGTCGAGCCGGAGGCCGGTTCCGGAGTGCGGACGCGCCACACGCACTTCAGCGCCTCCGCGCTTAACACGTATGCAGAATGCGCGCGCAAGTGGTACTACCGCTATCTCTGCGCCGCGGTCGAGGACAAGAGCTCCTCGGCGGCAGTCTACGGCACCGCTTTTCACGCTGCGCTCGAAAGCCTGCACGCCGAAATCCCACATCCGAGCGAGGCGGCGCCGGAGGATCTGCGCCGCCGCCTCGAAGGATACGTTAACGCCGCCTTCGAGCGCTATCGCAACGGTTTCGGCACCGCCGTCGAGTACGAACTTCAACGCCGGCGCGCGCAGCGTACCGCGCTGCGTTATGCCGATTGGCTGGCCGGCGAGGCGCGGCGCGCGCCCTTTACCGTTGTGGGCTGCGAACTTTCGGCGCGGCTCGATCTCGAGGGCTACGATTTCATCGGCTACATCGATCGCCTGGATCGCGACGATCGCACGGGGAACGTTACGGTCATCGACTACAAGA
>JAKAPQ010000097.1 GCA_021806945.1 bacterium
AATGCCTGGACCGGCGTGGGCTTTTTCATCACCGAAACACCGTGGGGCGCCTATCCGGGCCACTGCCTTGCCGACGTGGGAAGCGGTATCGGCGTGGTGCACAACGCGCATCTCTTCTCACGCAGCCAGAAGAGCGTGATCTACGCGCCCTTCGCGCCGTTCCCGCGCAGCGCCGTTTCGGGTCATGCCTCTCTTCTTCCGCGGCCGCCGTGGTTTATCACCAACCGCATGCAGGCTGCGGTCGGTAAGGCGCTGTGCGAATTCGAAGCGCACCCGTCGCCGCTTCGCGCGGCCGCCGTGGCAGCCTTAGCGCTGCGCGGTTAGCGCGCCGTTTTGTACCGAGAGCTCCCAGCGATAGCCGTCCGGATCGTGAAACCAGAGCCCGATATGCGGCGATCCGGGCGCTTCGGGGCCGATCTCGTCGCCCGGATCCTCGATCTCTACGCCCCCGGCTTTCAACTCCGCTAGCGCGGACCGCAGCGCACTCATATCTGCTACGTGGAACGACATGTGCCCGAGCGTACGCGGCTCGGGGTCTCCACGGGAGAGCGCAATCGTCACCGAGTCGTTCGAGACGGCGACGCCATCTTCGAAGCGAAAGATCTCGACCACGTCGAAATGTTTGCTCCACCACCGCGCGCTCGCGTCGGGGTCTTGCACGGCCAAACCAAAGTGCCCGACCACGCCGAGTCTTACGCTCATGCGATCTCGACTTCGCCCGGCATCCACGTGCGGATGAGAAGGCGGTGCGTCTCGAGGATGGTCACCGGGGCGCGCGGGCAGCGCGAAGCATGCGCATGACGCGCGCGACCGGTAAGCCATAGACGGTCACGCCGTTGCGGCCGGTCATCGTCTTCGCGTTAAACAGCGCATCGTAAATTGCAGCCTGCGTCGCCTCGGCCGTTGCCCGGTAGAGCGCATCCAGCACGCCTGCATTCTCGGTAACGTGATTGTCGGGCGGAGCGATGCGAAAATCTCCGGTACGGTCGTACACGTAGCCCGTGCTGAATGCGAGGAAGAGATCGCCGCTCCCGACGTCCGAGGTAAGGCCCGTCCGGCCCATGCCGAGCCCAGCCCGCAAGGCGATCGCGCGCAACTGCCGAGAGTCTACCGGCGCGTTCGTCGCCACGACGATAATGATGCTCCCGGAACGCATCCGCCCGTGCAGCGGAATGCGTTTGGGAAACGTCATCCGGTACGCTCCCCCGAGTCGCTTACCCACGCGCACGCCATCGATGGTCAGTTGATCCCGCGGCGCGCCGGTATTATCGTTGACGAGGACGCCGACGGTGTAACCTCCTAGCGCCTTCGGCAGCACGCGCGACGCCGAACCGATGCCGGCCTTGAAGCCGAACGCCTTCATTCCGGTGCCGGCACCGACGCTGCCTCGTGCGAACTGGCCGGGCTTTACCGAGTCGAGCAGCCGCACGACGTCGTTCGGCGTAACGTAGCGCCCTGCAATATCGTCGAGCAACTGGTCGTCGCACTCGGCGACGACCGGGAGCGGAACGTCGTCGCGACGCCCCATCTCGGGATGATGCGCGATGTCCCAACTCACCACGCCGTCGTCCGCCAGGCCAACGTCCAGCGTATCCGTCAGCACGATCGGCTCCTCGAGGTAGCCGGATTCGTTGATCCAGTGCGTTCCGGTCATCTCGCCGTTACCGTTGAACGTGAGGGCCGCAGCGGCCACTTTATGGTCCCACGGATCCGCATCGGGCAGGATCGCCGTCGCTCCGGTGCGGACGCTGCGGCCTGCGATCTTCGTCAGATTCGCTACCTCGACGCCCGGTACGTCGGTGATCCCGTCGAGCGGTCCGGCGGGGTAGGCACCAAAGCGGAACGGAATGGCCGCCGACGCATGCGGAGCGGCAAAGCAGGACGGGCCGCAGAACAGCACGGCCGCCAAGATGGCCTTGAGACGTGGTGATGCGCGCATAGCGCTCTTGATTGTACCGTCCGCACTACATGCCTGCCAACGGACGTTCCGGCCGGTTCCCCTAGCAGGCAAGCGGCGCAACTCCGAGCGCCTCCTAGGACAAGATGATACTTTCGCCGGCGCCGAGCCTGAAATGCAGATCCTCTAGCCGTTCTACGATGCTCGCGCTACGTGGAAACGCCCGCGAACGCCCGTTAGCGACGGCCACGACGCGCATGCCGGCCGCCGTTGCCGATAAAACACCCGGCGTACTGTCCTCGACGACCAAGCACGTCGCTGGCCGCGCGCCCAAGAGGCGTGCGGCCAGCAGATAACCGTCGGGCGCAGGTTTGTTCGCCCGGACGTCATCCGAGGTCACGAGCACCGCGGGGGCCGGTAAGGCGGCTCGTGCGAGGAGCACCTCGGCCAGCGCTCGCGGAGCCGACGTGACGATCGCCCAGCGCCCAGCCGGCAGGGCTGCCAACAGCGCGGCCGCGCCGGTCACGGCCTTGCCTGCGCTATCCACCAATGTTCCGAAGAGATCGAACAGAACCGCATCGCAGGTTTCGTTCATGCGGCGCGCATTCGCGTTCGCGAATGAGTTGCCTTGCGTCGCATCGTAAGAGACGCTCATGAAGCCAGCCACACTCGCGATCTTGGTTGGCGGAGGCCCGGCTCCCGGTATTAACGGGGTCATCGCGTCCGCCGCTATCGAAGCAATCAACTCCGGCCTGCGCGTACTGGGAATCTACGATGGGTACCATCACCTCTCGAAAGGCGACAGCTCGCACGTCGTCGAGCTCGATATCGAAGCGGTCGCCCGAATTCACACCACCGGCGGCTCCATTTTACGCACCTCTCGCACAAACCCGGCAAAGGATCCGGCGACGCTTCAACGGTGCGTCGGCGCTCTGGACGCGCTCGGCATCGCGTACGTCATAGCGATCGGAGGCGACGACACGACCTACGGCGCGACCAGGATCGCACAGTTGACGTGCGGCCGGATCGGTGTGGCCACCGTTCCAAAGACGATCGACAACGATCTTCCGCTGCCGGACAACGCTCCTACCTTTGGGTTCGAAACCGCTCGGTCGGTCGGCACGAACATCATTGAAAGTTTGATGGAAGATGCGCGCACCACCGCGCGATGGTATCTCGTGGTCAGCATGGGCCGCAAGTCCGGCGCCCTGGCACTGGGTATGTGCAAAGCTGCCGGCGCGACGCTGGCGGTCATCCCCGAGGAATTTCCCGGTGCCACGCTCGACCTTGAAACGGTCGTTGACACCATCGTCGGCGCGATCGTCAAGCGCAAGGCGACCGGCCACGACCACGGGGTCGCAATTATCGCTGAAGGCATCGTCGAACGGCTCTCGGGCGACAAACTGGCGGCGCTCGAGAGCGTCGCGCGCGACGCCTACGGCCATGTACGCCTTGCCGACGTACCCATCGGGACGCTGCTTCGCGAAGAGGTCCGCAAACGGCTCGACGCGCTGGGCGTAGAGATGACCGTCGTCACCAAGGACATCGGCTACGAACTGCGCTGCGCCAAGCCCGTTCCATTCGACGTCGAGTACACCCGTACGCTGGGTTACGGCGCCGTCCGGTACCTGCTCGGCGGGGGAAGCGGCGCGCTGATCGCTCTCTCCGGCGGGCGCGTCGTTCCGGTCGAACTCGAGTCGCTGCAGGATGCTGCGACCGGGCGCGTGCGCGTGCGCATGGTGGACGTTACGACCGAGTCGTACGAGGTCGCACGCAAGTATATGATTCGCCTCGAGCCCGAGGACCTGACGGAGCCGATGATCGCGCGCCTCGCGGCTCAAACGAACCTCACCCCAGCCGGCTTCGGCGAAGCGTTTAAGCGAGTCGCCGCAAAGCCGCGGTAGAGATGCTCGCCCCAGGCTATGCGGCGCTGCCCGCGGCTTTCTACGCCCGGGTCGCCCCGACGCCCGTGCCCGAGCCCTACCTCGTCGCGACGAACCCGGCGGCTGTAAGCGACTTCGATCTCGGCGTGCTCCGCGACGAACGGCAACTCCTCGACGCCGCAAGCGGCACCATACTGCCCGGCGGCTGCACGCCGATCGCTGCCGTCTATGCCGGTCATCAATTCGGAGCCTGGGTCCCGCAACTGGGCGACGGTCGCGCCATCGCCATCGCCGACGTGCGCGACGCGCGTGGCGCGCTCTGGGAGTTGCAATTGAAAGGTGCCGGCGAAACGCCGTTCTCGCGCTCGGGCGACGGGCGGGCGGTCCTCCGCTCGACGATCCGCGAGTTTCTTTGCAGCGAGGCGATGCACGCCCTCGGCATCCCTACGACGCGTGCGCTCTGCATCGTTGGCAGCGACGCGCCCGTCTACCGAGAGTCTGTGGAGACGGCGGCCGTGCTCGCGCGGATCGCTCCATCGCACGTCCGCTTCGGCACTTTCGAGTACTTCTACTATCGCGGCGACCGCGAGGCCGTGGCGCTCCTCGCTGACTACGCCATCGCGCGCCATTATCCCGAACTTGCCGGACGAAGCGATCGCTACGAAGCCCTCTTCCGCCAGATCGTCCTCAGTACCGCACGCTTGATCGCGTCTTGGCAAGCGGTTGGATTCGAACACGGCGTCATGAACACGGACAACATGTCCGCCGCGGGAATCACGCTGGACTACGGGCCCTTCGGCTTCATGGAAGCCTACGATCCCGATTGGATCTGCAACCACTCCGACCACCTGGGCCGATACCGGTTCTCAGCCCAGCCCGGCGTCGCCCTTTGGAATCTTCATTGCTTGGCCGCGGCCCTGGGCACGCTGCTCTCTGAGGAGACTGCGTTGCTCGCGCTGGCCGAGTACGAACCCGCCCTCCGCACAACCTATCTCGAGCGCTCTCTACGCAAACTTGGCCTGCACTCATGGCCCGGTGAGGCGGGCACCCTGCTGGCCGATCTCTTTGCGACGATGCAGCGGTCGGGCGCCGACTACACGATCGCGTTTCGGGCGCTAGCAGAGGTAAAACGCGTTCCAAGCGACGCCGACCAAGCCTTCCTCGCCAATTTTGCAACCGCAGATGCCGGACCGTGGCTGTTGCGTTACCGTGAGGCGCTGCAATTCCAGGATATCCCCGACGCGGAACGGTCGCACGCCATGCGATCGGTCAATCCAAAGTATGTGCTGCGCAATTACCTCGCGCACCAAGCGATCGAACGTGCGACGCGGCGCGATTTCGACGAGGTAGCCCGTCTCCTCGAAATCCTCCAGCGACCGTACGACGCGTGGCCGCAGTACGAATCCTATGCCGCGCCACCGCCGCCATGGGCCAACGATCTCCAACTGAGCTGTAGTTCGTAGCCGACGCGGTCTAAGCGCTACTGCTTCTCGGCGTCGTTCAAGAATTCGGTCGCCCGCGCCATCCCGCTTTGGTCGTCGGCGATCTTGTATCGGTGCAGGGCGCGAGCGGCATCGCGCTTTGCGCTCGCTGCTCGTCCAAGACGCATGAGGATCTCGGCTCGCAGCAGGTAGCCGTCGCCGTCATCGGGGACACCGCGCACGTATGCGGCGATCTCTCCGAGTGCGCGATGCTGGCGACCGAGCCTGTGGTACGCATACGCGAGCCAGTAATGTGCGCCCGTTTCGGTAGCGTCCAGGGCCAGCGAACTCTCGAAATCCGAGCTCGCGCCGTCCCAGTTTCGTTCGTGAATCTCGACGACTCCGCGATAAAAGGACGCCGTCGCGCTCTTTGGGTCGAGCGCGACGGCGCGATTGCAGTCCCCGAGAGCCAGATTCAGGCGGTCCATCGCGCGATATATGCGGCATCGATCGATGTAGCCGTTCGCGCCGGTGTCGTCGAGCGCGAGCGCGGCGTCGATATCGGCGAGGGCACGAGCATACCGCTGCGAGACCAGGTACGCCAGCGACCGCGTGCGCAACGCCCAGGCGTCCTTCGGATCGAGCGAGAGCGCCTTACTGCAGTCGGCGATCGCGTCTCTGAGGCGGCCCAGCTCCCCATACGTCGCGCAGCGCGTAGCGTAGGCGTATTCGAACTCTGGATTGAGAGCGATCGCCGCATTGTAGTCGATGAGCGCGCCTTGCGGGTTGCCCAAGTTGTCACGCGCATCCCCGCGCAGGACGAGTCCCTTCGCGCTATGCGGATCTTCGAGAAGCAGCTCGTCGAGCAATGCGATCGCGCGCTTGTACGAGCCTTGCCGAAAGAGGCTATTTGCCTGATCGTACAAAGACGCAGCGTTGGCCGCCGCAGCCGAGGGCGTGGCTGCCGCCCGCGCGAACGCGGGGGAGCCGAGCGCAAAGCCCGCGAGCAGCGCAAGCACCGTAAATCGAACGCGCAAAGCCGCAATCCTCCATGCAGAATGGTGGGTGAAAGTTCGCGCAGGAAAGCGAAAAAGCCCGTCGCTCACGCGACGGGCTTTTCGAAGTCTAATCTGGCGCTGTCCTACTTTCGAGGGACCCTGCGGTCCGACTATCATCGGCGCTGGCGGGCTTAACTGCCGTGTTCGGGATGGGAACGGGTGGAACCCCGTCGCTATCGGCGCCAGAAACGTGATCCTCATCGCGACGCCGAGCCGGAGCTCTAGGCGATCGCGACGAGAAAGCTGCACACAGAAGAACTTTCAGTGCCAAAAAAAGCGAGCGAGTTAAAAATTTCCGGGCGATTAGTACCGGTCAGCTGAACACCTTGCGGTGCTTACACCCCCGGCCTATCAACGTGGTAGTCTACCACGACCCTTCACCCTTGCGGGATTGAGATCTCGTCTTAGGGTCAGTTTCGTGCTTATATGCTTTCAGCACTTATCTGATCCGAACATAGCTACCCGGCTATGCCCCTGGCGGGACAACCGGTTCACCAGCGGTTCGTTCAACTCGGTCCTCTCGTACTAGAGTCGACGCCCTTCAAATCTCCTGCGCCCACGGCGGATAGGGACCGAACTGTCTCACGACGTTCTGAACCCAGATCGCGTACCGCTTTAATGGGCGAACAGCCCAACCCTTGGGACCTACTACAGCCCCAGGATGCGACGATCCGACATCGAGGTGCCAAACCTCCCCGTCGATGTGGACTCTTGGGGGAGATAAGCCTGTTATCCCCAGAGTAGCTTTTATCCGATAAGCGACGGCCCTTCCATTCGGTACCGCCGGATCACTTAGCCCTGCTTTCGCACCTGCTCGACCTGTCCGTCTCGCAGTCAAGCTCCCTTTTGCCTATGCACTCTTACGAACGGTTTCTGACCGTTCTGAGGGAACCTTTGGGCGCCTCCGTTACTCTTTAGGAGGCGACCGCCCCAGTCAAACTGCCCGCCTGACGCTGTCCTACCGCCGGCTTACGGCGGTTAGTTAGAATCCCAAGACTATCAGGGTGGTATCCCAACGTTGTCTCCCTGCGAGCTAGCGCCCGCAGATCATCGACTCCCACCTATCCTGTACGGACAATCTCAAAACCCAACATCAGGGTACAGTAAAGCTTCATGGGGTCTTTCCGTCCTGCCGCGGGTAACCAGCATCTTCACTGGTACTGCAATTTCGCCGGGATCCCCATTGAGACAGTGCCCAAGTCGTTACTCCATTCGTGCAGGTCGGAACTTACCCGACAAGGAATTTCGCTCACTTTTCTTCCGGCGCTTTCACGCAAGAGTGGACTCTATCTTCATCCAACAACGCCGCCAGCCGCGGACGGCTACCGGTGTTCATTGTTGTTGCGATTCTCGTGATTTCACTCAGCCCCTCAGTGGTCAGGTGCCGGCCCTCTTCCATTATCCGCAAGACGTCCGAGAACTTGTGATGATCGACGCGCTTCTTCGTCCGCAGTGGATGCTGCACAAAGAAATTCGCGATCGCTCGAAGTTGCTCGAGTCGCCGTACGCGGAACTCCCATCGATCGTCGTGATTTTGACAGACGCGGCCAAACCCGAAGAATTTCTTCAAGGCGTGGAGCACGTCTAGATCGCGACAGTGTTGAACGACGCGGAACTCCGGAATGACTTGGAGTCCGATCTTGACCGTTGGGTTTCTCTGGATTCCGACAAAGAAGCATCCTTCTCCATCGACAAATCCAACCACCCAATCAGGGCTTAATTTCATCGAATTACAACCTTATTGTACTTTGGATGCCTGGCGTATAGTCTCTGAGGATCGGAGGGGCTTGCTTGCCTTCGGCAATCAAAGCCGCTCATTTCCTGCGGATTGTCCAATCCCAACCATTGTTACTGGCGCGCATATGCCGCCGAGTAGGTGTGGGCTCTAAGGATGTTCCCGCATATAGCCAGGTATTTTTTTCCGCACGTTACCGTGCGGA
>JAKAPQ010000098.1 GCA_021806945.1 bacterium
TCGCGCACGTGCACGCTGCGCAGCGTGATGCACGAATCGAAATCGCCGCCGTAAGACCACCGGCCGATGCTTCCTGCGTAGTATCCGCGCGTCACGGGCTCCAACTCGTCGACGATCTGCATCGCGCGGATCTTCGGCGTACCGGTGACGGTACCGGCCGGGAATCCTGCGGCGAAGAGATCGAGCCCATCGCAGCCTTCGCGCAGCTCCCCGACGACGTCGGAGACGATGTGCATGACGTGGCTGTAGCGCTCGATCTGCATTAACTCGCCGACGCGCACCGAGCCGAGCGTACAGACCGAGCCAAGGTCGTTGCGTCCCAGATCGACCAGCATCACGTGCTCGGCGCGCTCCTTCGGATCGGCCAGGAGTTCAGCAGCCACGGCGGCGTCTTCGCGCTCGTCGGCACCGCGCGACCGCGTGCCGGCCAACGGCCGGATGCGTGCTCGGCGTCCTTCGAGGCGTACCAGAAACTCCGGCGACGCGCCCAGCACCTGACCGAACGGGGCGTCCACGTAGAACATATAGGGTGAGGGGTTGCGCGAACGCAAGGCTCGGTAGAGATCGAACGCGTGCCCTTCGAGGCGCGCCCCGAACCGGATACCGAGCTGCAACTGGTAGACGTCGCCCTCGTAAACGTGCTCCTTGACGCGGCGCACCAGATCGAGATAGCGCTCGCGGTCGATCGACTGGGTTACCGGCCCCACGGCCGCGACCGGCTCGGGCAGCACCGGCCGCGCTCGGAGCAGCCGCGCTACGTAGCCGTCGATACGGCGCTCGAGTTCGGCGGGCTCGTCGCCGACGGTCCAGATGGTGAGCCGGTCGGTGAAGTGATCGAAGATCAGCCACGTGGCCGGGATCGCGACGTAGGCGGCCGGCATGGCGGGAGGGTCGGCCGGCCGCGGCGCAAGCCTGGCACGCGCGCGTGCGGCATCGTAGGAAAATGCAACGAGCGCTCCGCCGAGCGGCGTCTGCCCGTCCTCAAGGGTACGATGCGCGGCCACAAAGGCGCGCACTTGCGGGAAGATCTCCGCATCCCCCTCAAACGAGCGTTCTTGAAGATAGTCGATGCCCACGAACGAGTAGCGTGAGATGCGCCCGCCGCTCTCGACGCTCTCAAGCAGAGACGAGGCGCCGGGGCGCCCGAGCGCCAGATAGGCCCCGATCGGCGTCAAAACATCGCTCGCGATGCTGCGCGTCCGCACGACGGTGGGGCGGGTGGTCTCGTTCGCGATCGTCATCCTTGGCGCAGACTAGGAGGCTGGTGGAGTTAAGCACGTTTCCATTTTTGGGCCGCCTTTCGCTCGAATACTTCGTTGTTCATCAGTCACGAAGCTACGGCCTCGCTCCCATTCCGCACGGAAGCGGAGGTGCCGCGCAACGCAGGATGCGCGCTGGAGCGCCTTCTTCGCGTCTCGTCTCCGAAAAAATTCGCCGCTGAATCTGCAAACGGCTCAACTCCAACAGCCTCCTAGCGCCGAAGGGTCGGTCGCTCCTGCGTCAGGTCTGCTGCAAAGGCGGCCGGAAGATCTTCGAGTATGGCACCGACCGCATCCGAAGGCATAACCGCGAATACCCGTGCGACGTACTCTACGGGCAGGCGCTGCACGATCTTCGCCGCCGCTCCCGGATCCATCGCGGCCCAGTACTCGCCGGTACGGCGCATATCCGGCGTGGCCGAGGCGGCCAGGCTGCTGCCCGACGTACTGCCGAACGCGGTCGCCACCTGCGGCCGCGCTAACGGCACCGACTTGCGAAGTGCCGCGCCGTTCGCTCTTGCGAGCTGCTGGTCGATTTGGTTCATCTGCGTCTGCAGCGAGGCTATCTGCTTGTCGCGACGCGCTAAGCGCGCCGCCGCCACGGCGAGCCGCCGGTTCAGCGTTCGAATGCGCGCCGCTTGCGGCAGCGGCCCTCTAAATATCCAATCGTGCGACGGCGTCCATAGCAGCAACGCCGCTGCCACGACCGCAAGTACCGTCAGCGTCCAGAGAACACGCTGCCAAGGAAGAGCCTTACGGCGGCGGCGCGTGACGATCATGGGGAGCGCTCCCCAGCGTGCATCGCCCGCACGTAACGGCGAGCGTTCGCATCGTCTAAATCGCGCTGCTCGACGAGGCTCGTCAGCGCGTCGTGCTGCTCGCGCCGGTGTTCCTTCAATTTTTCGATCACCTTGCGATCTTTGCTCGCATCCATCACGTCGAGCCGCGCCCGCTCGCAGGCGGCCTGGCATCGGGCAACGGCCTGCCGCTGCGCGGCGATCGAGCGGTCGAGATATTCCAAGTGCGCATAGTGCAGCCGCAACTGCTCGGTATCGAAGCGGCGGTGGTCGCCACGCAAGGCCTCTGCGTGGCTCCGAAACTCGGCGTCCAGAGCGAGAAGGGCGTCTTGCGCCGCGCCCAGCTCTACGTGTCGCACCGCGAGGGCTTGCTGCGCCTCGTCCTCGACGCGCTCGCGGTGCTGCAGGACCGGCTGCAGGCGAAACGCAAACCTGCGCGTCACGCGATGCTCATCAGCCGGCTGACCGTCTGCTCGTATGAGGACGTTTCGTAGATGCCTTGACGCAAGAAATGCCGGATCGCCTCGATCTTCGAGAGCGCGAGGTCGACGCGCGGGTTGCTGCCGGCCACGTAGGCACCGATATTGATCAGGTCTTCGGCATCGCGATAGGTCGCCAGTACGTCGCGAATCGCCGACGCGGCCGAGCATTGGTTCTTATCGACGACGTCGGGCATGACGCGGCTGACGCTCGCCAATACGTCGATCGCCGGGTACTGGTTGGCCGCGGCCAACTGGCGAGACAAGACGATGTGCCCGTCGAGAATCGAACGCACGGCGTCGGCGACGGGCTCGTTCATGTCATCCCCATCGACCAGGACGGAGTAGAGGCCCGTGATGGTGCCGACGCAAGCGGTACCGGCGCGTTCGAGGAGCCGCGGCAGCAATGCGAAGACCGAAGGCGTGTACCCGCGCGTCGTGGTCGGTTCACCGATCGCGAGACCCACTTCGCGCTGCGCCATCGCGAAGCGCGTGACGCTATCCATCATGAACATCACGTCGAGCCCCGCTCCCCGAAAGAACTCGGCGATGGTAGTAGCGACAAAGGCTGCCTTGATGCGCACCAGCGCGGGTTGATCGCTGGTCGACACGACGACGACGCTGCGGCGCAGCCCCTCTTCTCCCAAATCCCGTTCGATGAAATCGCGCACTTCTTTACCGCGCTCGCCGACCAGCGCGATCACGTTTATGTCGGCGGAGGTATTGCGCGCGATCATCCCGAGAATCGTCGATTTGCCGACGCCGCTGCCGGCGAAGATGCCGACACGCTGTCCTTTCCCGCAGGTCAAGAGGCCGTCGATAGCGCGTATGCCGAGGGAGAGCGGCTCTGCGACACGCTTACGCGTGAGCGGATCGGGCGGAGCGGCGAGCACGCGCGCGCGGCGCTCGGCGACGATGCGCCCCTTGCCGTCGATCGGGCGACCGAGTCCGTCCAGTATGCGGCCGAGCAGCCGGTCGGTAACGCCGATCTCGAGCGTCTTCCCAAGCGTTACGACGTCGGATCCCGCTCCGATGCCGGTGAGATCGCCGAGCGGCATGATCAGCACTTTGTTGTCGCGGAACCCCACGACTTCGGCCAGCACCGGTTCGGCATCGGGCTTATAGAGCAGATGGCAGGTCTCACCGATGGCCATGTTGGGGCCCAGACTCTCGATCACGACGCCGATCACCTGGCGAACCTTTCCGTTCTGGCGTACCAAATCTGAAGATTCGATGAGACCGATGTACTTGTCGGCGGAGAATGCAGGGATCTGCTGAGGTGAAAACGGCGCATCCGCGCTGCGCGCTGCGCGCGCCTTTTCATCCACTTCCATTTGGTTCTCAAGGACCATGGGTTACTAACTAGCTTGTGCGGGCGGGAGCAGGGACGCGGCGCGCTGGTTCGGCGGCGGTGCGAGCGGGAGCGGGTCCTCGACGCCTAGCAGCCGCCGCGCCTCGCGCATCTGCGTAGAGATCTTCGCGTCGAGCGTTCCACCCTCGGTTTCGATAACGACGCCGCCCCGATCGACCCGGTGGTCTTCGACGACGCGCAGGTTTTCGAGGTCGTCGAGAGCCATGATGCGCTCGCGATGCTCGCGCATCGTCCCGATATCTGCCGGATTCACGCGCACCGTCACCTTTTCACGGCTCACGAGGCGCCCGATTGCGGCGCGCGTCATGTCGAGCACGACGTTCTTATCCGCATCGATCTGCCAGTGGAGCACGCGTTCCGCGATGGCGGTCGCCAGGCGCACGAGCTCCGGCTCGGCGCTCTCGATGATCTTGTGACGCTCGACGCGCGCCATATCGATCAGTCCGCGCATGGTCGAAAGCATCTCGTCCATCTCGACTTGCGCGGCCTCCCGCCCCTCACTTTGGCCGCGTTCGAAACCGGCACCGCGTGCATCGGCTTCGATCCGCGCGACCCTCGCGTTCGCCTCGGCTGTCAGCTCGAGTGCCTGCTCCCGCGCGCGTTCGACGAGCCGCTCGGCCTCACGGGCCGTATCGTCGAGCAACGCCCGAGCCTCGCGGGCCACCGCCTGCCAATCGACCGAGGGAACCTGTGTCGGCAACGGCTCGTGCGCGCCCGTCTCGACAAGCGGCGAAATCGCGCTCGCCGAGAGCTCGACCGGCGGCGCTTGCACGCAATAAACTTCCGCTCGGAAGCGCGCCCCCTTGAGGACGCTACCCACCCGCAAAGACCTTACCAAAGCGGCCCGACCGAGCGGGGCGCATCACACGAGCCTCTCGTCCTTGGCACCGCGCGCGATCACGATCTGGCCGTTCTCTTCGAGCGTGCGGATCACGTCCACCACGCTCTGCTGCGCCTTGCCGACCTCGCGCATACGGACTGGTCCTAATATCTCGATATCTTCGCGTAACGTCTGACCGGCGCGGGACGACATGTTCTTGAAGATGCGCGCCAGCAGTTCGTCGTTGGCAATCTTCAGAGCGAGAGCCAAATCCTTCCCGTCGATCTCCTTGAGAATGCGCTGGATGGAGCGATCGTCGAGCGTAACGATGTCTTCGAAGACGAACAGCAGATTCTTGACCTCGATCGCCAGATCCGGATCGCGTTTGTAGAGCCCTTCGAGAATGTTCTTCTCCGTCTCGCGGTCGACGAATCCCATAACGTGCGCGAGCGACTGGACGCCCCCAGCCTTCGCGAAATCCGCGCCGCTCACGAGCAGACGCCGCCCGAGCAGTTCGTCGAGCTGTTCCAGCACCTCCGGCGCTGTCTTCTGCAGGATCGCGATGCGCATCGCGACTTCGGCTTGCAGCTCCGGCGGCAGCGCCGACAGGACCGAACCCGCCTGTTCGGGACCCATATAGACGAGAATGAGCGCGATCGTCTGCGGGTGCTCGTCTTGAACGAACTGGAGGAGCTGCGCGGGCTCCGTCTTCTTGATCAGTTCGAGCGGGTTGCCGTGTTTGAGAGCGGCAAAGAGGCGGCTCGTCATATCGTCGGCTTGCCCGGCCCCGAAGGAGCGCTCCAGAATCTCCTTCGCGTACTCGATGCCGCCTTCGTTGATATACTTCAGCGCGATGGCGCGCTGGTAGGCCTCGCTGATCACGGCGTCCCGTCTCTCGATGTCGACCGTAGAGATCTTCGCGATCTCGAGCACGATGCGCTCGACTTCGTCCTGTCGCAGAAACTTAAAGATCGTTGCAGAGAGCTCGAGCCCCAACGTGATGACCAGGATCGCAGCCTTCTCCGGACCGGCGACCTCAAGCACCGCAGGTCCGGCAACGATCGATGGTTCGACGTTCATTACTGGGCTGGTCGCAAGGTTCACGATCGGCGACTCCATCATTGTGCCAGCCACAACTTCACGAGCTTGGCAACGCTGTCGGGACTCTCTTGCGCCACCGTTGTAACGTATTCGATCATCTGCTCGCGGGTCAGGTCGGCAGCCGACCGAATCGGCGCGGCGATGCCGGGAATACCGTCTAGCATCGGATGATCTTCGAAGGGCGGAAGTTCCTCGGCGAGCGAGGAGTCGAAGGACGGCGGGCCCATCGACGGCGAGAACCGATGCGAGCGCAGGCGGCCCGCCAGCAGCCCCAGCAGCGCCAGCAGCGCGACGACGCCGACCGCAGCCGCCGCCCATGTGGGGATCCCGAACGCGGTGGCTGCCGAAGTGGCGCTCGGCCGCGGGGCGCTCACCGCCGGGTTGAACGGAATCGCTTCAACGGAGACCTGATCGCCGTTGGCAAGGTTCAAGCCCGCCGCGGCGATCACGGCGTTGCGCACCTGAGCGATGTTGGCGGGCGTCAGCGAGTACGAATTCGCACCGCCGCTCGAGTTCACCAGGACCGCGACGCTGGTCTGCAGCACCTTGCCGGGCGCATCGATGTGCTTGGTGCTCTGCTCGGAGATATCGTAGTTTGTGGTGTTTTCGGATTTATTGTATTTGCCGGCGCCGGAGGGTCCCTGGAGGGCCTGGTAGGTCCCGATATTGCTGGTCGTGCCCGGAACGCCGACCGCACCGCGGACCGGCTGCGTTCCGCTGTACGACTCGCGTTTGTTCTGCTGCGAGAGCACCGTGCCCATGGGAGCGTAGTTCTTCGTCACGGTCGAGTTGGCGTCGAAATCCATCTTCGTCGACACGCGCGCGACGGCATGACCCCGACCGATCGTCTGGTCGAGCATCGATTGGATGCTCGCCTGCAGCGACGCTTCGTAGCGCTGCTTTGCAACCAGCTGCTCCTGGGTGAGGTTGAGCGGATCCTGCGCCGCCTTACCGGCGATTTCGCTCGGGGCTGGCAGAAGCACTTGCCCGTCCTGATTGATGATGGTGACGGCTTCCGGCTTGAGCCCGGTAACCGCACGGGCGACGAGCATCGTGATGCCTTCGACTTGCCGCGACGAAAGGCCCATCCCCGGCTTCGTGGTGATCGCGACCGAAGCGGTCGCCGCCTGCTGTGTGGTGGAGTAGAGCGACGGTTGCGGGCTCGCTATGTTTACGCGAGCGGCCGCGACCGGATCGAGGCCATCAATAGTGCGTTCGAGCTCACCTTCGATCGCACGCGTCTTATCGATGCGCTCTTGGAAGGCCGTCATGCCAAAGTTCGTCCGGTCGAAGAGCTCGTAGCCGACGCCGCCGCCCTTGATGATGTTGGCCCCGGCGATCGCGACGCGCTCCTGTGAGAGATCCTGCGAGGGCACGTATACCGTGCGGCCGCCCGGCGAGAGCTGGTAGGGGACTTTATCTTCTTTGAGACGCTGCGTCACGGCCAAGGCGTCGCTCGGAGCCAAATTGGAGAAGAGCACTTCGTAGTTCGGTTTATCGAACAGGTACAGGGCCCCAACCGCCAAGATCGCAACGGAAACGACACCGATCCCGCCGGCTGCGAGCATGCGCGCCTGGCGGTTTTGGCCGTTCCATATCGTTCGCAGCCGCGCGACGAACGCGTCCCACATTAACGCGGTACGATCCACAGACCCACCCAATTCGGCAGCCGGCCGACCGTGGCCCAACGCGGGACATCCATGCCCTGCGTGTTCCGTCCGAACACATCCGAGTGGTACGGACTATTACACCCTCTATCGGACATTCTGTCCAATTCTTTACTCGTACCGCTCAAGACGCTAACTCCGACCGCTCGGCACCGAGCGAGACATGCTCGACCGGCACCCCGAGGAGCCACTCCAAGCGTTTGACGTAGGCGCGCGCGGCCGGCGATAGATCCCCGATGCGACGGACGCCCGAGATATCTTCGGACCACCCCTCAAGTTCCTCGACCTCGACTTCGAGGCCGCTGCAAGACGCCGAACCGAAGCCGACCGCGAGACCGTTCAAGCGATAACCCGTGACGATGCCCACGCGTTCGAAACCGGAAAGGACGTCGAGCTTCGTGACCACCGCGGAGGAGAGCCCGTTCAGCCGCACGGCGTAGCGTGCCGCGACTGCATCGAACCAGCCGCACCGCCGCGGCCGGCCGGTGACGGTACCGAACTCGACACCTTGGCGCCGGAGACGCTCTCCGCGCTCATCGTCGAGCTCCGACGGAAACGGTCCGGCGCCGACCCGCGTCGCATACGCCTTCACGACGCCGATGACGCGGCCGATGGCCGTGGGGCCGATCCCGAGACCCGTACAGGCGCCGCCGGCCAGCGTATGCGA
>JAKAPQ010000099.1 GCA_021806945.1 bacterium
GTGGATGCATGCGGTACCGGGATGGATCTTCACCGACGGCATGGTCGTCGCCGCGGCCGCGCTCGTGTTCGGCGTGATCACCCGCGGAAATCTCAAGGTCGTCGAGCGCGTGTTTTTTGCATTCTGCATCGCCTATTTGGCGTACGTGGTCAGCGCGATCATCGTGCACCCCAACTGGGGCGAAGTCTTTCACCAGACCCTGGTGCCGCATTTTACGCCGACGTCGGCCTATCTCGTCATGGCCATCGGCGTTATCGGTACGACGATCGCCCCGTGGATGCAGTTCTATATCCAAGCGGCGGTCGTCGACAAGGGAATCCGCGTGGCGGACTATCCGTACTCACGTGTCGACGTCATCTCGGGTGCGCTCGTAACCGATATCATCGCCTATTTCATCATCGTCTCGAGCGCCGCAACGATCTACCTCCACAACCTTCACAGCGCCCACCCGCTGCAAATCACCAATGCCGGAGACGTGGCGGCGGCGCTAGCGCCGCTGGCTGGGAAGTTCGCGTCGCTGCTGTTTGCCTTCGGCCTGCTCAATGCGGCGATCTTCACCGCTTCGATCCTGCCGCTTTCGACGGCCTACTACGTCTGCGAAGCCTTCGGCTTCGAGCGCGGCATGGACAACTCGTTCAAAGATGCCCCGATCTTTTACAGCCTCTACCTGGCGCTGATCGTCACTGGGGCAAGCATCGTGCTCCTGCCGCACTCACCGCTTCTCGCGATCATCTTTTACTCCCAGGTGCTCAACGGCGCGCTCTTGCCGGCCATCCTCGTCCTCATGCTGATCCTCATCAATAATCGCCGGCTCATGGGAAAATACGTCAACGGCCCGACCTTCAACGTCATCGCCTGGGGAACGGTCGCCATCGTCGGGCTGCTGACGATCGTCTCGGTCGTTCTGGCCTTTTTCCCAAGCCTTCCTACGTAGCGAATCCCGGCGGCCGGCCGATCAGCGGCAACCCGATGGCGCGCTCGGCGGCTCGAACCAGAACGCCGGAGGCGATCAGATCGCGCGCAGCTTCGATGTCGGGAGCGGGCACGCGATCGTCCGTCAACGGCGCGATCGCGGCCCGGGCGCATTCGTGGGCCGCCTGCGTACCGGTGCCCGACTGCAGCGGCCGGCGCAGATCCGTCGCGACAAGCGCGCCGAGCAGCTCGCACGCCAGTGCCCCTTCCACGTTATCGAGCAGGCGCACCAGGTTATTCGCGGAGGTCATGCCCATGCTCACGTGATCTTCCTGGCCGGCCGAGGTCGGTATCGAATCGACGCTGCTCGGCCAAGCCAACCCCTTGTTATCGTTGACCAACGCCGCCGAGCAATACTGCACGATCATGAGGCCCGACTGCAGCCCCGACCGGCCGGTGAGAAAGAGCGGAAGCCCGCGTTCTTCGGCATTCAGAAGCAGGTAGAGCCGCCGCTCGCTGATGCTCGCGATCTCGGCGAGCGCTATCTTCAAGAAATCCGCGGAGAGCGCGACCGGTTCGCCGTGAAAATTTCCGCCGCTGAGAAACTCGCCGTCGTTGGGAAAGACCAGCGGATTATCGGTGACCGACGTCACTTCGATTTCGATGACCCGCCGAACGTGCGCGGCCGTATCGCGCGCGGCGCCGTGGACCACGGGGATGCATCGATACGAGTACGGATCCTGCACGCGGCCGCACTCCCGGTGCGACTCCACGATCTGCGAGCCGGCCAGCAACGCCCGTAGGTTATCGGCGACGCGCGCTTGGCCCGCGTGGGGCCGCAGCGCGTTGATGCGCCGGTCGAAGACCCGGTCGGTACCGAGGAAGGCCTCGAGCGCCATGGCGCCGATCACGTCGGCGGCGGCCAGAAGGCGTTCGGCTCGCAGAAGCGCTAGCGCGGCAACGGCGGTCATCACCTCGGTGCCGTTGACCAACGCCAAGCCTTCCTTCGCGCCCAAACGCAACGGCTCCAAACCGGCCAGCTGCAGGGCGCGCGCGCTCGGCATGCGCTCGCCGCGATAGAAGGCCTCACCCTCGCCGATAAGGGTTAGCGTCATGTGCGCGAGCGGGGCGAGGTCGCCGCTCGCGCCGACCGAGCCCTGAGACGGCACCACGGGGGTAATTCCTTGGTTGAGGATCTCGATCAGAAGATCGAGCGTGCTTTCGCGGACTCCGGAGTGCCCTGCCGCCAGCGCACTAACGCGCAAGACGCCGGCAGCTCGCACGTCGCGTTCGGCCAGCGGCGCGCCGGTGCCGGCGGCATGGCTGCGCACCAAATTGAGTTGGAGCTGCTCGGCGTCCCTCGGAGCGATCTGCACGTTGGCCAAGCGCCCGAAGCCAGTCGTCACACCGTAGATGGCCTCTCCGGAGGCGATTCTTTCGTCGACCAAGGCGCGCGCTGCGGCGACGCGCCTGCGCGCCTCGGGAGTAACGCGCACGGCGACGCCGTCTTCCGCGACCGCGCGAATCTGCTCGAGGCTCAAATGCTTGCCGTCGAGCTCGATACATGGGTCCGAGTTACTCGCCATAGAGCCGGAGAGTTCCGGCCCCGATGCGCTCCTTCTTGCTCGCACTGCTAATCTTCTGTGGATAACTACACATTCTTGTGGAAACCCTGTGAGTCGGCGCCGAGCACTCTTGCAACGGCATTTTCACGATGGTATCATGCACCTACTTCGGTAAAACGAAGTGCGATGAACGTATAGTCGCGGTCGAGACATGTTGACGATGCAGTCGCAAAGTCGGCGATCCGAGTGCCTCGGTCGAACCGTCCGCCAGCGTCAGTAGGGCTCCCTCACCGGAGCCAAACGGGCGGGACGCGATGAGTGAATACGTCGGAACCCGCCCTCTCACGAAGGCGGGTTCCGTTATCGTTACGATCTGGCCGGGCCGTGCCCTAGGAGGCTGTCCTAGTTGCGCGCGAGTTCGTACTTGCTTGCGACTTCGGCAAGCAGCATGCGGATGCGGTCTCGTACAACGGTCGGTGCGACGACCTCCGCCTGGGCTCCCCAGCCCAAGACCCAACGCACGAGTTCGTCGACGTCTGCCACGCCGTAGGTGATCTCGACCGAGCCATCCTCTTGCGGCACGATTGCCCGCTCCGCTACGATGCGCGCGGCGGACGCGGCCTTCGCCACGCGCGGCGCGAAGCGGACGCGCACCTCGGTCGTCTCGTCGCTATGGAGAACGCCGCTTATCGAGGCGGAGGCGAAGGTATCGAGCCTGAAGCTCGCCGGCTTCACGAACGTGCGCGCGAGCATGACCGGATCGAAGATATTGTCCACGGCGAAGACGCGCTTGTCGTGCCGGTCGTGATCGTATGCGACGCAATACACGCGCCCCGAGCTCACGACGAACCCGTACGGATCGGCGATGCGTTTGGTGCGCTGACCTTCTTTATCTTGATAGGCAAAACTCACGCTGCGAGCGCTGCGCTCGGCGGCCGAACAGAGGGCAAATGCCTTTTCGCCTTGCCGGTCCAGGCGAATCTCGCTCAGCCGAAACGAGACGGGCGACGGAGCCGCGACCCGGTCGCGGACGCTCTTACCCGCCGAGCCAACCAATTTTGCGGTCACTTCGTCGACGTAGGTCCCGAGCGCCCCGCCAAGGCTCGCGCTGATCGCTCGCAGCGCAACCAAACCGAAGAGCTCGCTACCGTTCAGCTCGAGGCGTTTGAGGCTATAGCCGTCGGCAAAGCGATACGTATTGCTCGCCCGGTCGAAATGCCACGGGAACCCCGCGTCCGCCAGAATGGCCAGATAACGGCGGAGGCTGCGCGTGCTAGGCCGGCGTTCCGACTCTCCGATGCGGTCTTTCAACTCTTCGAATGAAAAGCGTCCTTCGTCGATCGCGTTGAGCAATCGCACGAGCAGGACGATCTTCGGCTCGTTGGTCCGTTCTACGCCGCTATCTCCTCAGAATCGAGTGTAAAGACCCGCCCTCCTAGACCATTGTGCCAACAAAGCGGCTTCCGCGCCATCAAAACGGCATCAAAACCTTGGGGGCGGGGGCGACGGCGAGGGGGCGGGCGAGGGGGCCTTCGGAAAACAGCCGTCAGGAGCGGCGATCGGCGGCACCGAGGGCAGCGGAGGGGTATCGGTCATGCCGATCTCGAGCGGATAGCTCGAACCGCCGTCGGTCATGGTGAGTAGCGTGGAAACGAGGTTCTGCCCCGGCGCCATCGTGAAACTCGCGATCTGATAACGCTGCGAGACCCGGGCGCAGCCGACCTGGTCGAGTTGCCCGTCCACCAAGAAACTGCTGCGCACCACCCCTCCCAACGGCTCCTCGAAAAGATAGGCCGTCACCGGCTGCGCGGTCGGGTTGCTCGCGTCAAAGACGAACGTGTGGAGGACGCCGTAGCCGCCGTAATCGTGGCCGCGCCCTGCCGGGAAGGCGTTGGGCGGAGATTTTGCCCCGTAGATGGTCGTCGCGTCCGGGCCGCCGACGGTGTAGGCGATCGTCTCCGAGCCGTAGCCGGCGATATCGAATACGCCGGTGCGGTGGTGACCGTCACCGGGCAGAAGCGCCAGACCGAGTTCGCTTCGCAAACGGCGACCGGTCGCCTCCGGCGGCACGGCCAGCACCTCGAGATGCACCGCGCCGCCGCTGACGATGCGTAGATCGATGCTGCCGGCGGCAGCCTGCTGCGCGTCCAGCGGCACGTCTGCCAAGACGTATGGGGAGAGCTGCGGCAGATCGAGGACCACGCCTTCATTGCGCGGCTCCTGCAACAGGAAATCGCGCGTCACCGCATGGCCGACACCCATCACGTCCGCGCTCGGACCCGCCGATGCTGCGATAACCTGAATCTGCGTCGGATCTTGGGAGTCGGCGATCAAGACGAGCACCAAACGGCTTGGCTCCGTGCCGGCCTGATGATAGTAATACAAGCGGACGGGGGTTCCGGGTGTTATTTGACCTCGGAAGATCGGCCCGTTCGCCACGATCCGCTCGGGATCGTCGTCGTAAAAGAGCAACGGCGGCGCAAAGGGTGCGAGCGGAAGGTTCGTAACGGTGACGTTCGCCGTTCCGCTGACGTCGTAGTACTGCGCGCCTCCGGCGATCTGCACGGGTACCGTAACGGAAGCGCTCGTCCCGGGAGCGACGGGCGGAGGCGGACCGAACGAACCCAGGTGCATCGCAAGCCCTGGTTGTACGCGCGTCTTCTCTGCGACGAGGTTCGCAATCTGGGTCTCGAGCCAAAGAGGGTCGAGCGGGCTGCCGGTCACGTTCAACGCGAGACTCTGTGGGAGCGTGCCGGCATCGAAAGCAACGCGCAGCGGTATCTCGACGCTCGCGCCCGTCGTGTCGGTGACGTCCAGCGTAGCGCGGCCGGTCTGCCCTTCCGCCGTAACGACGATCGTCTGCGCCGCCTGGTCGATCGCAATCGTGACGATCCGGCGATCGAGCGTTGCGGTCAGCGGTCCAATCGCGCCGGAGATCAGCACCTTCGCTTGCTGCGCGGGGTGAATATCCAGCACAGCCGGCGTGGCAACAAGCGATAGCGGCGGCGGCGAGGGTGACGGCGACGGTGTCGACGTCGGCGCGGGCGACGGGGACGGCGAAACGTTCACGCTGGCGGCCGCCGGCGCAGACGCCACGGCCGCCAGCGTGAAACATATTGCCAGCACTCGAAGGTAGAGGCGAGAACGTTGCGCGAACCCGCGGGCATGGCGCGTTACTACGAAGATTACGCGGTGGGAGACCGTCACGAAACACCCGGCGTGACTATTACCGAAGAGGAGATCGTCGCGTTCGCAGAGGCATACGACCCGCAACCGTTCCACACCGACCCGGAGGCGGCCAAGAACAGCCTATTCGGCGGGCTTGTGGCCAGCGGTTGGCAGACGGCCGCGATCGCGATGCGATCTATCGTCGATAGCCGCGTGATGGAGGCGACCGGCGTCGTCGGCATCGGCATAGACGAGCTGCGCTGGCTCTCGCCCGTCCGCGCCGGAGACACCCTGCACGTCAGCATGGAGATCGTCGACAAGCAGCCGTCTCTCTCCGGCAAGCGCCGTGGCGTCATCCGCAGCCGCATCCTCGTGCGCAACCAGCGCGGCGAAGACGTGATGAGCGAGATCGCGATCAATACGATCGCCTTCCGTCCGGAACGAACGACCTAGGTCGTTCGTGCGTGCTCTTGCGGCGGCGGCGCCGAGGGCGGTTCGACGTTCGGGATCTTACTGAACTTCAATTTATCAGGCTTATCGGGGTCAACCTCCGCGAGAATCCGGTCGCCCGCTCCGAAGATGCCGCGAATCATCTCCTCGGCGAGCTCGTCTTCGACTTCACGCTGAATGGCACGCCGCAGCGGGCGCGCGCCGTACTGCGGATCCCATCCTTTGCGCGCGAGCAGCCCTTTTGCTTCCTCGGCAACCTCCAAGTACATATCCTGTGCGCGAACCTCACGCATGACCTTTTCGAGTTCCAAGCCGACGATCTGCTCGATCTGCGGACGCGTGAGTTGATGGAAGACGACGACTTCGTCGACGCGATTGAGGAACTCCGGACGGAAGGTGTGCTTCACTTCTTCCAGCACCTTGTTCTTCATCCGCTCGTAGCCCTTGGCTTCATCTTCCGTCGTATCTTTGCTCGTGCGGAAGCCGATATCGGTCGTCGTTTGCATCCCGGTAGCGCCGACGTTGCTCGTCATGACGATGACGCAGTTTTTGAAGTCGACCTGCCGGCCCTGAGAGTCGGTCAAGCGCCCGTCGTCGAGAACCTGCAGCAGGAGGTTGAAGACGTCCGGGTGGGCCTTCTCGATCTCGTCGAGCAGCACCACCGCGTAAGGGCGGCGGCGCACCGCCTCCGTCAGCTGGCCGCCTTCTTCGTAACCGACATAGCCCGGCGGAGCTCCGACCAGGCGGCTGACGGCATATTTCTCCATATACTCCGACATGTCGATGCGAATCATCGACTCCTGATCGTCGAACAGAAACTCCGCCACGCTGCGCGCGACCTCCGTCTTGCCGACGCCGGTCGGTCCGAGGAAGATGAAGGAACCGATCGGCCGGCTCGGGTTTTTGAGCCCCGCGCGCGAGCGCCTAATGGCTCGCGTGATCACCTCGATCGCCTCTTCTTGCCCGACCACGCGCTTGTGCAACGATTCCTTCATGTTCAGGAGCTTCTCAGTTTCAGCTTGAGCGAGCCGGCTGACCGGAATCTTCGTCCACGCAGAGACGATGTAAGCGATGTCTTCTTCGGTCACCTTAACGATCTTATCGCTCTGTGCTTTGCGCTCTTGCCACTCTTTCTCAAGCCGCGATCGTTCGAGCCGCAACGTCTCTTCCCGGTCACGCGTTGCCGCAGCTTTTTCAAACTCTTGGGATTTGACGACGGCCTCTTTCTCGGCCAGGACCTTGCGCAGCTCCGCCTCGACCTGGCGGATCTCCGGCGGCGGTAGCGTAGCCTGCAGGCGAACGCGCGAACCGGCTTCGTCGATGAGATCGACGGCCTTATCGGGCAGGAAGCGATCGGTAATGTAACGGTCTCCGAGCTTGGCTGCCGCCACGAGCGCCTCGTCGGTGATCTGCACCTTGTGGTGCGCCTCGTAGCGATCGCGGAGACCCTTCAGAATCTCGATCGTCTCCTCGACGCTGGGCTCGCCGACCAGCACGGGCTGAAAGCGCCGCTCGAGCGCCGAGTCCTTCTCGATGTGTTTGCGAAACTCGTTGAGCGTCGTCGCACCGATGCACTGCAGTTCGCCACGCGCGAGCGCCGGCTTGATGATGTTGCTGGCGTCGATCGCGCCTTCGGCCGCACCCGCGCCGACCAGCGTGTGCAGCTCGTCGATAAACAGGATGATCTCGCCGGCCGCGCCGCGGATCTCGTCCATGACGCGCTTCATCCGTTCCTCGAATTCGCCGCGGTACTTGGTGCCGGCGACGAGGCCCGCGAGATCCAGGGTGATCACGCGCTTGTCGCGCAGCGGGTCGGGGATATCGCCCTTGACGACGCGTTGCGCCAGCCCTTCGGCGATCGCCGTCTTGCCGACGCCTGGTTCGCCGATGAGTGCGGGATTATTCTTGGTACGGCGGGAGAGGATTTGAATGACGCGCTCGATCTCGCTCGCGCGGCCGATGACCGGATCGAGCTTGTTTTCGCGGGCGAGCATCGTGAGATCGCGGCCGTAGGCGTCCAGCGTCGGCG
>JAKAPQ010000100.1 GCA_021806945.1 bacterium
TCTCCTCCAGGGCGATCTCGGCGGCGCAGAAACTCATCGCTCAGGGATATCTGGTACTGCTCGTCGACGACGAAGAGCGCCGCGTTGCTTTTGGGCTGGCGCACGATCTCGACTCGCAGTACGCCGACGGGCCGTCGCAGGCGGCAGAGATCGTGCGGGAGCGCGACGCGCGGGCGGTCCTCCTCGGCCGAACGGCATGGGCGCCGATCGCTCGCGAACGCCTTCCGAGAGACGTGCGGCGCTACACGCTCAATGACGAGTCCCTGCCCGGCTGGACGGCCGTGACGGAGATCGGCCCCGAGACCTTTGCGACGGTAAGCTAGGGGTTGCGGAGGGACGCGCCGCCCTTTCGACGTAACCGAGGCGTTCATGCGCAAAATGCTCCTAGCGGCGGCGGTCGTCGCCATCGGCCTAGCCGGATGCGGCAAGAACTACGGCGGGCTCGGGACCGTCGCCACCCCCACGCCATCTCCGGTTTCGACGGCTACCCAAGCCACGGTTGAGGCCACGCTAAGCGGCACCGCGCAAGCAAACGTCGTCCTCACGCAGGCAGACCAGAGCGGCAACACCATCACGACGATGACGACCGGTTCGAACGGTCAAGCGCTCTTTACCGGCTTGACGCCCGGCAAGTACTACTGCTGGTCGTGGATCTACACGCCCAATTCCAAGACCGATACCAAGTACAACACGTGCACGACGAATTGGGGCGCGGGGCTCGTCGACGTCGGAACGTGACCTGCCAAAAGAGATCGGAAAGAAAACGGCGCTCCGGAGACCGGAGCGCCGTTTTCTTTCCCGCGAGAGCGGGCTATGGGGCGGTGCCGACGTGATACTCGAACTGAAGTCGGACGGTCTGCGGTGGGGCCGGAATGAGCGGAGAGAGGATGCTCCCCAGCCCCGTCGAGGACTCGCCGATCTGCGGTACGCCCGCGTTGGGTTCGGCGAGATTTGAGAACGTGTTCGTATTGAACAGGTTCTCTACCGAAAGCTGCACGTCGACCGTGTGGCTGACCGGACGCCGAATGGCGAGATTGTAGATGACGAAGGGCGGTTGGTTGTAGGTGTTGTTACGCCCCTCGAAATCCGCGCCCAACTGCACGTAGGTGTGATTGGGCGTTACATACCGCAACTCTCCGTAGGCTTTGAGGTATGGGATACAGACTTGCGAGCCGCCGTTACTGCACTGCTGCTGGCCGTTCGCCGGTTGAACGTAGGCGGTTGGCGAGGTGAAGAACGATGCGGGAACGCCATCGACGATCGACCGTGCGAGGGAGGCCGCCAGGAAGTACCCAAGCCCAACGGACGGCTCGTAGGAGTACTTCAGGTCGACGCCTTGCGAGGAGAGGTTTGCGACGTTGACCGGCTGATTGATGAACGAGTACAACGGCGAATTTGTGGGCGTGGATATCGTCTCGAAGACATCGCGAATCTGCATGTCGGTGAGATCGACGCTCAGCACGCTCCCATTGCGGAAACGATGGTCGCCGCCGAGATCGAACTCGGTCGCCACCTCAGGGTTGAGATAGGCGTTCTTCAAGGTATAGGTACCCAGGGGCGCGGTCGCCGACCCCCGCGTGATGTACGACGTCCCGCTAACGAGCGACGCGTACGGGAACGTCGCCGACGTGCCGTAGGCAAGCCGGTACGAGGTGCCCGCACCCGGCTCGTAGATGAACGCAACGTGCGGATCCAGGCGACTCACGCTGCGATTGAGCGGCGCCGACGATGTTTTCCCACCGGGGAGCGCGACGGACTGAATGCCGTGCAACTGCCAATCCGTATCGTAGAGCCCGGCCTTGAACGTGAGGTCTGGCCGTAACGCGAAGTCGCCGGTGAGCGAGAGGGTATTGAACTTCGCGGTCGTGTCCGGAACGACTACTTCCGAAGGCGTGTTGTAATAGGCGAACGTCTCGTCACTATGATAGTCGTACGTCGCGTCGATGATGTTGTTGCCGAACGGATGGATGAACGATACCGTCGTGCCCTTGAGTTTATCGGATTCGAGCACGCTGAACGGCCCTTGTAGACACTCCGTCTGCGACCCTTGGACCGGCCCGACTACCCCGTAATTCGGCGGCCCGGTGCAGTTCTTGGGCGGGGTTCCGTTCGGGTAATAGAACTGCGGATAGTTGATCTCGCCTGCACCGTCGATGATACGGGCGATATTACCCGCATACGGGCGGATCAGCAGCGTGTTGTTGCCGATCGCCGTGCGGAGCTGTCCGGTGAAGATCGGCTGGTTATTGTAGACGTTTGATCCGGGATAGAAGATATAGCCCGGAATCGTCCGGCCGACGTATCCTGCATTGTTCGGGTTCGTGCACGTCGTGCCATTGCTCAAGCACGGCGTGATCGCGATCTGACCGGCATACTGGCCGTACGCCGTTCCTTGCGGCTGATAGCCCGCTTGCGAACCGACGAAGCCTAATTCGAACGACGTCGTCGGTGAGAAGTTATACTGCAGTTTGACGAGTTCGCCTTTCGTGAACAGCGAGCCCGAGAGATCGCCGCAGAACTGAATGATGCCGGAGTTGCCGGGCTCGTTGACGAGCGCGTTGTTATTCGGCTTGACCGTACAGCCGTACGTGTGTGCGTACGGACCGTCGTTGGCTCCGTACCCCAAGCCGAAGACGTATTGCAGCTTGCTGCCGAGGCTCCCGGTATTCAAGAAATTTGAATACTGCGCGCCGTAGCTATCGATTCCATCGACGAGGCTGAAGGTTGGCTTTGACGTGAAACCGGGCGTCAGGAGATTGACCGTGCCCCCGACGGCGGTCCCGGCAAACGGCGTGGTGTTGCCCGGTCCCGTCTCGGTCTCAACGCTTTGAACCATCCAGGAGCTGAAGAATTGAGAGAACCATACGCCGTAACGGCCAGCCGAGAGCGGGTGTCCGTCGAGCATCACCTGCGTCTCGTAGCCTTGCGCCCCGCCCAGGGAGATGGAGGTGTTCGGCGAGGAACTGCCGCGTTCCACGACCGCTCCGGGGATGCGCTGCACGACGTTGTTGATCTGCGGATTTGCAAGCGTCGCGAACTGCTGGCGGTCGGTAAACGTCTCCGCCGCCGCTCCCGTATTGATCGAACTGCGCGCCGAGGTGGTGACGCGTGCGATCGTCTTGAGCGAACTAAGAGAGGCATGTTCCAGGGTCACGGCAACGGGCACCGTTTCGCCCGTGAGCACCGTGATGCTGTTGGTAGCGGCCGGGGTGAAACCGCCCTTATTGATATCGATGCGATAGATGCCCTGGGGGAGTTGCGAAAATGTGAAATTGCCCTGGGCGTCGCTCGCGACTTCGCGGCTAACCGGGCCGCTGACGATAACTTGCGCCCCGGCGACCGGCGCTCCGGCCGTGTCGTGGACGCTCCCCGAGATCGTACCCGTCGCCTCGGCCGCCGATGCGGTAAAGGGAACGAGCATTAGTGCAAAAAGCAGCGTTACAAAGAGCGCTAGATATTTTCTCACAGGCTGTCCTTCCTACTGAGAGACGATACTCATAAAGGGCAGACCTTCACCTTGGCCCCTGCCCCTACGTTAGTATACACCGTAATCGAGCCTCGCGATACTACCCCCGAAAACGCACCGGCCCGCCCGCTCCGCACGACTCCATCGCCATCTCGCCCCGACCCGCATCACCCTGTCATCACCGTGTCACCACCGTGTCACTCTCTCACCCTGTCATCCTGAGCCTGTCGAAGGACGGAGGGCGAAGGACGCAGGCCGCGGGCGTGCTGCGCGCGCAGCTCGATCGATCAATCTTCGCCTTCGTGCAAGTGGAGGTGAGAGCCATCGTCGGCGTCGAGAAGGACCGCGCGCGCTTCGTCGATGACGGCTTCCGCTAGCGGGTCCGGCGGATCGACCGTCCCGAACTCGGCGAGAAAGTCCGTCTCGCTCCACTCCTCCCACGTCTCGAGCGGCTCGCCCTCGACGTCGGCCGGGAAGCGGACGCAGTACCCTTCGTCGAGGTGGAGCCCGACGACCTGAACGTGCGTGCCGCGCGGGAAGTAGGTTCCATCCTTCCACAGCGTACCGTAGGTCGTGTCGTAATGCGTGCCGATCTTCAACTGGTCGATGGATCGTTACGCTCCAAACGGATCGACTGGCTTCACGCCGATATACGTCAGCACGCTCTTTGTCTCGGAGTAGAGGCGCATCGTCTCGAAGCCGAGCTCGCGCCCGTAGCCCGACTGTTTGAAGCCGCCGAACGGCACGCCCGGGAAGACCGCGTAGGGCGTGTTGATCGCCACCGTGCCGCTGCGCAGCGCCTTCGCCACGCGGTTCACGCGGCCGACGTTCTGCGACCACACGGTCGCCGAGAGCCCGTACTCGCAATCGTTGGCGAGCGCGATCGCCTCGGCTTCGTCTTTGAAGCGTAGAATGCTGACGACCGGTCCGAATATCTCCTCACGCGCGATGCGATGCGACGGCAGCGCTTCAAACGCGGTCGCGTTCCAAAACAGACCGCGCTCGAAACCGTCGCCGGGGTGCGCCGGGACGCCGCCGAAGAGACGCTTCGCTCCTTCGCTCTCCCCCAACTCGCAATACAGGCGGATCTTCTCCATCTGCTCGGGCATGGTTATCGCGCCGATCTGCGTCGCCGGATCCTCCGGGTTTCCCAGGCGCAATCGCTGCGCCCGCTCCTTGAACGCGCCGACGAAACGATCGTAGATACCCTCGTGCACGAGTAGACGCGAACGCGCCTCGCAGGTCTGGCCGGCGTTGTAGAAGATCCCGTATAAGGCACCGGCGACCGCCGCGTCGATCTCGGCGTCGTCGAAAACGATCGACGGCGACTTCCCGCCGAGCTCGAGCGTGACGCGCTTGAGGGTCGCCGCCGCTGCCGCCGCGACGCGCTTACCGGTCGCGGTACTGCCGGTAAAGGCGATCTTATCGATGCCCGGATGCTCCACGATCCACTGCCCGAGCTCCGCCCCCGAACCGGTCACGATGTTGAGCACGCCTTCCGGCAACCCCGCTTCGAGCGCGATCTTGCCGAGTTCGAGCGCCGTCAGAGGCGTCAACGGTGCGGGTTTGAGGACGATGGTGCAGCCGGCCGCGAGCGCCGGCGCGACCTTCCAAGATGCGAGCAGCAATGGAAAATTCCAAGGCACGATCGCGCCGACGACTCCGAGCGGTTCGCGCACGGTATGCGCGACGTATCCGGGCATCGGCGCCGGCAACGTGTCGCCGTAGTTCTTGGTGGCCGCACCGGCGTAGAACTCGAAGCAGTCAACGATGGCGCCGAGCTCGCCCTTCGCCGTTGCGATCGGCTTGCCGTTGTCGCGCACTTCCATGAGCGCGAGCTCGCCGGCGCGCTCGGCGATCAGTTGTGCCATCTTGTAGACGATCTTCGCGCGACGCGACGCCGCCATCGATGCCCACTTGCCGGTCTCGAACGCCGCGCGCGCCGCGCGAACGGCCCGGTCGACGTCTTCGCGCGTGGCTTCGGCGACGCCGGCCAGCGGGCCGCCGGTCGCCGGATTCGCGTCGGCATAGGTGGCGCCGCCCGCGGCGTCGCTCCACCGGTTGCCTATGAGCAACTGCGTTGTGTTCGTCTGGGCGGCTGCAGTCATCGAGGCTCGATCCTTTCGAAGATGGTCGCGATCCCCTGGCCTACCCCGACGCACATCGTCGCGAGCCCATACCGTCCGCCGCAACGCCGAAGTTCGTGCAGCAGGGTCGTCGCGATGCGCGCGCCGCTCGCGCCGAGCGGGTGCCCGAGCGCGATCGCGCCGCCGTTGACGTTCGCCTTCGCGGGATCGATTTCCAGGTCGCGCAAGCACGCGATCGACTGCGCCGCGAACGCTTCGTTGATCTCGACGCGATCGATCTCTTCGACACGCAAACCGAGGCGCTGCAAGAGCTTGCGGGTCGCCGGAACCGGCCCGAGACCCATGAGGTCCGGCGCGACACCGGCCGTCGCCGAGGCGACCACCCGCGCGAGCGGGCGCAGGCCCAGCCGCTCGGCCGTCGCCGCCTCGCAAAGCAGCAGCGCAGATGCGCCGTCGTTGATGCCGGACGAGTTGCCGGCGGTCACCGTGCCGCCTTCGGCAAAAGCGGGCCTCAGCCGCGCGAGCGATTCGAGCGTCGCGTCGGGGCGCGGATGTTCGTCGTCGACGACCCGATGCACGGTCTTGCCGGCGCGCACGCCGACCGGCACCAGCTCGTCGTCAAAAGCGTGGCGCTCGCGCGCGGCCTTGCAGCGCATCTGGGATTCATAGGCAAAACGGTCTTGCTCCGCACGCGTGATCCCGTAGAGGCGCGCTACGTTTTCGGCGGTCTGCCCAAGCGAGACCGTCCACTCCGCAGGCATCAGCGGATTGATCATGCGCCAGCCGATCGTCGTATCGAAGATCTCGGGTGGGCGTTCGAAGGCGCGTTCGCTCTTGCGCTGAACGAACGGAGCGCGCGTCATCGATTCGACACCGCCGGCGATCGCGACGTCGCCGTCGTCCCACGCGATCGCGGCAGCCGCCTGGGCGATCGCCTGCAGGCTGCTGCCGCACAAGCGATTGACCGTCACGCCCGGCACCTCTACCGGAAGCCCGGCGAGCAGCGCGGCCATACGCGCTACGTTGCGGTTGTCTTCGCCGCTCTGATTTGCATCGCCGAAGACGACGTCGTCGATCCGCCGGGGATCGATACCCGTCCGCTCGACGAGCGCTTTGACGACGGCGGCAGCCAGATCGTCGGGCCGCACGCTCGCCAAGCAGCCGCCATAGCGTCCGATCGGCGTGCGCACCGCGTCGACGACGACGACCTCGCGTTGCACGTGCCGGTTAATCGCCGTAGGGCTTTCGGAGATGCTGCACGATCAGATCCGCGGCGCGCTGAATCTCGGCGAGATTCAGCTTCACCCGGTCGAACGCTTGCGTGTTCGCGATCTCGGCCGCGAGCCACGTCTCGATCCGCACGTCCTTGGGCGGCGGCACGTCCGTCAGGTAATACGAGAGCGCGGCCGAGCGATCGAGGATGTTATAGATCCCGACGACGTGCCGCCCGAGCGAACAGAACGCCGAAGTCGTCGACGGCGGTTCCTCGAATACCGAAGCCAGCTGCGGCTCCTTTCGAGCGATGAAGCGCGCGAGCTGATCGACCCACTGCACGAACGACATCAGATGCTTGCTCTCTTCCATAGACGTCATCCCCCTATTCCGGCGCGACCGCCTGCGGATCGGCATCGTCTTCGACGTCGAGTACCCAGAGCGACCGATGCGGCGCGAAGGTCTCTCCTTCGGTTGCCGCTAGGCGATGCAGGATGCGCGAGAGGCGCGCGCCGCCGATCTCGCGCCCCCACGCGATCGGCCCGATCGGATAGTTCGTACCCAATCGCATTGCCAAATCGACGTCGTCAGTCGACGCGACCCCTTCCTGCACGGCCGTTACGGCCTCGTTGACGATCGATCCTACGACGCGGCCGAGGAAGAGTACCGGCGTCTCTCCGACCAGGACGACTCGCTTTCCGATCGCCTCGAAGAGTTCGGCGGCCAGTTCGAGCGCGTCGTCTCCGGTCGCGTCGGCGTCGACGATCTCGACCGCACGCTGGGTGTCGAACGATCCGAGAATGCCATACCCTACCAGCCGCTCGGGGTGGTTGAGCCTCTTGGCGAGAGCGGCGACGTCCGTCGCATAGGCATCGACGAAGATCGCGGTCTGCGGCGGCAGCAAGCCGTCCAGCTCGCGTATCGTATCGGTCCGGTCGGAGACGCCGTCGCCGACGTCGACGACGACGGTCGCCTCGGCGCCGATCTCGTCGAACAACTCGTCGTTCTCGACCCGCTCGACGTAAGCGAATCGCTGCGACAGCAACTCCGTGAAGGCTAGCGCCGCGTCGCTGAGCCCGATCACGACGATGCGCTCGTCCGCGTCCTTCTCGCCGGCGAAAGGCCGGGCATCGTCTACGTGCGCGGGCACGCCGTCGGTGTAATCGTAGAACCCGGCCTTCGTCTTGCGGCCCAAGCGGCCGGCGGCGACCATCTCGCGCTGCAGTGCGACCGGGGCGAATCGCTCGGCTTGCATGCGCTCGTAGACCGACTGCGTCGTCGCGAGGTTCACGTCGAGCCCGATGAGATCCATCAG
>JAKAPQ010000101.1 GCA_021806945.1 bacterium
ACCGATCCCTATCTCGAACTCCCGATCGGCCAGATCCCGCTGCCGAATCTCATGCGGGGCGAAGCGCTATCGGGCGATTACGGCGTCCTACAGTCGTTCGTCGTCATGGTGGAGAACCCGACGGCCGCACCGCAGCCGATCGCGATCTACGAAAACCCGCGCGGCGGATACGCGACCGGAAGCTACCTGATTGACGGCGTGCTCGTTCAGTCGCACCAAGTGCCGCCGTTCTCGCGATACAAGATCCGGCAGTACGTCGTTCCCGCCAAAGGTTTCGTTCGCGTTACGATCGAGACGATTCCCGAGGGCGGGTCGAGCTATCCTCTCCGGCTCATCCTCGCGCCGGACGACGGCAGCGTTCCCCCCGGCGCCCCCGGCTCGCCGGTCTACTAGGAGAAAATGCGCATCCGCGCTGCGCGCTGCGCGCCCCCCGTCGGCAAAGCCGCCGGGGCCCCGGCCTTCGGCCCTCGCGCATTTTCAAAGGTCCGAGAGCGCCCGTTCGTACGCCCCGAGCATCGTGCGTCCGATCGAGCGCCACGAGAAGCGTTCGATTGCCGAGGCGCGAGCGCTCCGAGCGCGCTCTTCGGCAGCCTCGCGCCCGTCGAAGACCGCGCGAATAGCTTGCGCCCACGCATCGACGTCGTACGGATCGATCAGCGGTGCGGCCGTGCCGACCACCTCCGGCAGCGAACTGCTGGCGGCAGCCAGGACCGGGGCTCCGGCGCACAACGCTTGTGCGGCCGCATACCCGAAGCCCTCGTATCGAGATGGCACCGCGACGACGGCACAAGTCGCGTAGAGGTGCAGCAGCGCGCTTCGCGGGACGTAGCCGCGAAACTGCACGCGGTCTTCGACCCCCAAACGCCGTGCGAGCCGCGCGCACTCGTCGCGGTACGCCGTGAACGGCCCGACCGAGACCAGCTGCGCACCCGGCACGTATGCGAGCGCGCGGATCGCGATCTCGACGTTCTTGCGGCGCTCGACCGTTCCGGGGATGAGGACGATCCGCTCCTCTAACCGCTCGCGGCGAATCGCGCAGAAATCGTCCGCGACGCCGGGATAGACGACCTCGACCTTTTCGGGCGGGACGTCCAAGACGTCCAACAGTTCGTTCCGCGAAAACTGCGAATCGACCAGAATGCGGCGCGCGTCGTGATAGCGCCGCAGCGAAAACGTGCCGAAGTAGTAGCGCGCGTACCAGCGTGCGTGCCGCTGTACTTTGAGCCAAGCCACGTCGTGCACCGTCACGATGGCCGGAAGCGGCAACCGCAGAGGCATCGTGCCAGCCGTGCAGTGCAGGAGATCGGCATGGCTTGCGCGCGCGCGGCGCGGCAGGAGGACTTGATCCCAGTAGACGCGGCGGTCGAAGCGCCACGGGTCCAGGTTCTTCTCCGAGAGTTCCACCACGTCCGCACCGCAGCGGCGTACCGCCGCGATCAATCCACTTGCGTACTCGCCGATGCCGGTCGCCGTGCCGGCGGCGAGTTGCGCGTCGACGGCGACCCTCATCGCAGGTCGCGGTCGAGGGCGCGCAGCATCAAGGCGCGGGGATCGATCGCGCGGCTGCGCGCGGCGTAACGCCGCGCGGCCGCGCGATCGCCTTGGTGAAACGCAACGACGCCCAAGCCGGCATAAGCGTTCGCGCTGGCGGGGTTTACGCCGAGCGCCCAGAGGTAGTAGCGCCGGGCGCCGGCCAGGTTCTGGAGCGCTAACTCCTGGGCGCCCGCGGAGAGCAGATATTTTTCGTCGAGGGGCGCTAGCGCAATCGCGCGCCGGTAGTAGCGCAGCCCGATGGCGTACCAGTACGTCCGGCGAGCCGAATCTCGCCACGCCCGCCGCGTAGCGATTATCCCGAGATGCCAGTTCGATTCCGCAACCGCATCGGGATGGGTCGCGAGCCGTTCGAGCCGAGTCTTGAGGCGCATCTCGAGGTTCCAGGCCGCGCCCGGGTGGTGGGTTTGAATGCGCTCCACTTCCCGTTGAACCGCGCGGAAGTCCGCGGCCGCCAGCAGATAGCGTTGAGCTGCTGCATCGTCGCCGCGAGCTTCCGCGATCCGAGCGAGGTAGTCGCTGCGCACGGGGCCGCGCGGCATGCGCAAAACGCGAGCGTGCGCGGCGACAAGGTCGCCGCGCGAAAAGGCGGCGCGTGCGAGCATCTCTTCGACGAACGAAGCCGGAGCGAAGCTGGCGACGAAACGATAGATCCGTACGCCGAGGGCCGGCGGTAACCGTGCGGGCAGCGAGTATGTAGCGCCGACGTTTGAAAAAATAGCGTCGGAGCCGAGCTGAACGGCTCCAAGGCAGAACGCGAGCGCAAACGCAAGGAACGCCAAAACCCCGTACGCCCAGACCCTGTGCCGAGCGTCGGTCAGAATTTCACCGTGAAGTCGAGGTCCGCCCGGGTCTGCGTCAGATTGTAAGTCGGAACGAAATTATCCTGATACCGGTATTGACGCGCCGACAACGTAATCGCACTCGAGGTATGGGGGATCCGATAGGTAACGTTCCCCAGATACGAGCTCTTGGTAGCGTCGATCGCCGGCATCGTGGACGCGCCGTACATCTCCTGGAAGTGCTGCGTGCCGTACTGCAAGTTCAGCGTCACGTCGTGCGTGAGCGGAACCGCAACGCGTGCGTTCAGCGCATGCTTCGCGCCGTCGACGGGGCTTGGATAGTAGATCACCGGGCTCTGCCCATTGGTGAACGCAGTCTGCGCCGCCAAATCGAAGTTCGGCGTATCGAGAGTCGACGGCTCGTAGCGCACGGCGGCCGTATCGTTACGCAGCAGGCGCTCGTACGTATCGGAGAGCGCGACGTTGAGGCGCCGCGTGCCCGCGCGCACATGGAAAGTGGCGCTCGCGGCGAGCTGCGCTGGGGACGCGCCGGTCGGAGCAAAGCTCCCGGCCGCCGCAGTTGGCAGGCCCGCGATCGCCCCGGGCTGCAGCCACGCGGAGAAGCGCACGCCGCCGATGCGAATCGGGCGCGGCAACGCAGATGCCGCCAGCCGTGCATCCGGCACGTACGATGGTAGATCGCTCGTCAGAATGCCGGCAAACGGCGCGGCGCCGGCCGCACTGCCCGCACCGGTGAATGCGACGATGGGCACGCCCGGTTCGAGTAGCGACGGCGCGTCGGCAACCGAATTCGGTACCGACGACGCGACCGGTAGATTCGGGTCGAACGTTTGGAACTGCATCTGCAGCTTCGCGCCGTGCAGGCGGAACGTGACGCCGGTAACGAGGGTCGAACCCGCGTCGGCAAAGCCTCCCTGGTATCGCAGCGTCTGCGCGACGCCGCCCGACGGTATCGAATAGAGGACCGGGCTCACGGAGGTACGCACGAAGAGCGGCAGTTGCACGTCGATATCGAAGATGCTATCGCTAACGAGGTTGCGGCTCGGTGCGGGCGCCGCGCTGCCGAACGCGAGAACGGCGTCGTGCGTCCGGTTCGCGTCGAAGATGCGGTCGTATGCCAAACGATTCGCCCGAACGCTTGCCGGAGCGGGTACTGCGCTCGGAACGTACGCCGCGCTGGTAACCGTCGCGAAGAGCAGGCGACTCACGCTCGCCCGCGCCGCGAGCGTCGCCCGGGGCGGATGCATCGGTCCGAGGAAGCCGGCGCTCGGGTAGGCCGCTTGCGCGCGCGCGCCACATGCCAGCGCTGCGAGCAGCGCGGCCGAGGTCACGAGGCGACCGAGGCGAGCCATCATACCCTTCCCGGCTCCGAGGGAGCCTGTAGCATACATCGACACTTTCCGTCAGTCGTTATATATACGACGCGGCGGTGCCTAGCCCCCGCGTTCGGTGAATCGCCGGGCGATCAAAAGGGCGGCGTAGTCGTCGATGGGCCGCGGGGGCAGCTGGAGCCCGATCGGCACCAGGCGCCGCCAGCCACGCGGCGGGTGGTCCGCAAAGTAGAGGGCCCGGGCAAAAAGCGTCGTCCCGCTCTCGTCGACCAGGTGGATCGGGAGTTCCAGGCAGCCCAGCAGGGCGGCTATCGCGGCGGCGTTGGTCCCACGCCCCAGCGCCACCGCTCGGATCCCATGCTCCGGGACCAGTGGCCTGAGGCGCTCGAGCAGCGTGTCGAGCCCCTCGACCCCCAGCGCCAGCGGAGCCCCGGCGCCGGTGCCGGTGACGACCGCGTATCCCGCCTTGCGCGTTCCCGGGTCTACCCCGAGAACGGCATCGCTCGTCATCTCGGGGCAGGCTCGAGCGTCACGATGACGGGAACGCCCGCCGTATGCGGGTAGACGTCTTCGGCCGCAAATGCAGTCATAATATACTTGCCGGTACCCTTCCCGACGATCGCCTGCATCTGCGCGAGGCTTGGGAGGTACTGGACCGGCTGTACGAAGATCGCGAAATACGGCGGCAATCCGTCCTTCGCGGCTTGCGCGGCGACGATCTCCTCAAGCTCCGCGACCGCCAGCTGAACGTTCACGTTCTTGCTCGCGGGGATACGGAGCGACTGGATCGGCGAGCGCGCCGGATAGACGAGCTTATCCGGAATGATCGTCAGTCCGAAATGGATTTGGTCGTGCAAGTAGAGGTTCTGATCCGCGACCGCGAGCAACAGCACGTTCCCCTGCGCCACGTCCGCGCGCATCGGAAGCCCGTCGGCCAGCGCGCCCAGTCGCTTGCCTATATCGCCCGGCACGACGAACGGTTTGAGCGGGCCGCCCTTCCCGGCGTATCGCTGATCTACGAACTGCACGGTATCGTGAAAGTAACGCGCGACGATCTCAAGGCGGTGCTTCGGCGGCGCGTTGCGCGGAATGAGCGCGAGCGTAGGCGTGATCGGCGTATTGGTGTTGATGATCAAACGCCCCGTATTCACTTTCTTTTCGAGGTTCGCTGCTTTGGCGCGCAGTTCTTCGATCTGGCTGTTGATCGCGTTGAGCTGGAAGAACGCTAGCTTCACCTCTTGCGACATGGCGATCGCGCCGAGCGTCACGACCAGCGCGATAACCATGCCCGTCGCTATGGCGACGATCGTCGACGTGTAACGCGGGCGTATGCCGAACAGCGTCAACCGCTTACGGCCGATTTGATGGCCGACGCGATCGCCGACGTAGGCGATTGCGCCGGCCAGCGCCGTGATGAAGAGCACGATTCCGATGCCGCGCAGGAGATCTGATGCGCTCATCAGACGGATGCCGCCTTGCGCAAGCGCGCAACGCCGATGTACGTGAAGATGAGGTTAGGCATCCACGCGGCCGGCGCCGCCAGCGGCAGCATCGCCTCGCCGATGTACGAAAATATCGTCGACACGACATAGTAGACGAAGATGAGAGCGACCGCTAGACCGAATCCGATGCTCGTGCTGCCGCCTCCGCGCACCGAGCGAATGCCGAACGGAATCGCGATCAAGGTAAAGACAAAGCACGCGAACGGCCGCGCGAGCTTCTCTTGGTAGGTCGCGACGTACTTGCGCAGTTCGTCCTGCGTGAGCTGCCCCGACCTAATGATCTCGGCGATCTGTGCGCGGCTCATATCCTCCGGATTGTCGAGTTGGATGCGCTTGACGATCTCGGTTGGACTCTCGCCGATCTCGACCTGCAGCGTGGGCGTCTTCGGCGCGACCGTTACGGTTCCGTCGGGATTGAATGCATAGGTACTGACGTCGTCGAGCGTCCACCGGTCGGCCAAAAAAACGGCACGGTCGGCAAAGACGACGCGCGTCTGCACGCCGTGGCGGTCGTACTGAACCAGCGTCACGTGCAGAAGCGCCTGCGTGTGCGGTTCGTACCCCAGCGCCATCGTAATTTGGCGTCCGCCGCCGGGGAGCGGCGCCGCTACCGTCAGGTCGCGGTTGAAGACGCTGGAATGGTTGATCACGTCGTCCTGGATGCGGGTGAACTGAGACTGGGCGTACGGCACGATCTCTTCCTGCAGAAAGAGCGTGACGAACGAGAGTACGAGTCCCGCGGCGAGCACCGGGGCGATGATGCGGATGAAGGTTATGCCTCCGGCCTTCATCGCCATAATTTCGCTGTCGCCCGAAAGGCGCTGGATCGCGAGCAGCGTCCCGAGCAGAAGCGCCATCGGAATGACCAATACGACGACGCTCGGCAGTTGCCAGATGAAGGCTTCGATCGCCGCCCACAAGGGCGCGTGCGTATCGGCCAGCTCGCGACCGATGGCCAAAATCTGCGTCGCCGCGAAGATCATCGTGAACGCCGAAAGGCCGAACGCGGCCGGACCCGCCAACTCCACGAGCATGTAGCGGTCCAGGATCGTTAGGCGCAACCGCCGCAGCACCGCCGGTTCGCTCACAAGCGAAACCCTTCGCCGAGATAGAATTTGCGCGCGACCGGGCTCTCGAGGACTTCGTGCGCCGTTCCCGAGACCTCGATCCGCCCCTCGTTGAGGATATAGGCGCGATCGACGATGGCGAGCGTCTCGCGGACCTGATGGTCCGTGATCAAGACGCCCAGACCGCGGTCGCGCAACTGGCGGATCATCGCTTGAATGTCGGCCACGGCGATCGGATCGATGCCGGTGAACGGCTCGTCCAGGAGCAGGAACGCTGGTTCGATCGCGATGGCCCGCGCGATCTCGACGCGCCGGCGTTCGCCGCCCGAGAGGCTATCGCCGCGCGCGTCGATGAAGTTCAAGAGGCCGAACTCTTCGAGCAGCTCCGGAAGGCGTTCGTTCTGCCGTTCGACCGGGACGCCGGTCATCTCCCAAATCAACCGTATGTTGTCGCCGACCGAGAGCTTGCGAAAGATCGAATTTTCCTGAGAGAGGTAACCGATGCCGCTGCGCGCGCGCGCGTACATCGGCGCGGCCGTCAGATCGATTTCGCGATCGGCCTCGCGCAACACCACGGTCCCGCCGTCGGGTTTCACCAGCCCGACGACCATGTAAAAGGTCGTCGTCTTCCCGGCGCCGTTAGGGCCGAGCAACCCGACGATCTCGCCGGTCCCGACTTCGGCGCTCACGCCGTCGACGACCGTACGCTCGCCGTATCGCTTGACGAGCCTGCGTAATTGAATCTGCCGTCGTTGCGTCGTGTTCATCTCATCCGCATCTGCGTCAACGTGACGTCGGAGTCGAAACTGTTGCCGGTGAGCGTCGTCTTCGATCCGCCTTGCGCGCCCGTGATCCGCACGTTCCCCTCTCCGTGCAGCAAACCCGTTTTGCGATCGTACGTGAGGCGATCGCACGTCAGCGTCTCTCCGCTGCTGCTCTTGCCATGTACCCCGCCGCTGAGGTTCACCTGCTCGCGGCGATCGTCGACGGTCGCAATGGGCGCCCGCGCGAGCAGCGTTTGGCCGTTTCGCGCATAAAACGTTACGCGTGCGTCGTGAAACGTGGCTTGGGTCACGCTCGCCGAGGAGCGGCTGTCGTAGGAGGCGGCTAAAAGTTGGTAGAGCTTGCGGTTGCCCTGTTGCTCGACGATCCGGACCGGATGGTGCGCGGTTCCGCGCCCGATGATACGCAGCGGCGGCACCGGGTTGCCGGCCGCCGAGGGCGTGGCCGAGGCTCCGAGCGAGGACAACCTGTGCGGGCGCGGATTGCATCCGCCGGTTAGGGCCAGCAGGATCAGCGCCGCGGCCGCCGGCGGCCATGGCTTGCTCATACCGGCTCCTCCACGAGGCCATGCCGCGCGAAGACCAGCGCCAGCGCCATCGACGGCAGCCACAGCCCGAAAATCACGACGCTCACGGTATCGATCGAGCCTTGCACCAGCGTCCCCACGAGTCCCGCCGCCACCGCCAGCGCGAGGGTTTTGTTGGCCGGGGTCGCCTCCCGTAGCCGCCCGAACAGTTCGACGCCGAAACGATACCACGCGTAGAGCACGGCCAGCACGCCGATCAGCCCCGTCTCCGCAAAGAAGGTCAATAGGAAATCGTGCGCGTGAAAGGCGGTCGCGTCGCCGTCGGGCAAGCGCACGAGCGCGTAGATGCGGGCAAAATCGAACGGTCCCACGCCGGTCAGCGGGAAGCGGCGCACGATCTCGAGGCCCGCTTGCCAGATCGAGAGGCGCGTGTAGTTTTCCGAAGGGTTGTGATGCGCGTTGAAGACCAGCAGCACGGCTGCGAAACCCGCGAAGAGGATCG
>JAKAPQ010000102.1 GCA_021806945.1 bacterium
GAGAGAGGCTGGCATTCAAGAGCACGATATCGACCCGGCGGTTTTCCTGGCGATGCGCCGCCGTATCGTTGGGAACCCGCGGGCGGTACTGCCCGTAACCGGCAGCCGAGACCCGGGTCGGGAGCATACCGTCACGCTCGACGAGGTAGCGAACGACGTTTACGGCGCGCGCGGTCGAGAGCTCCCAGTTCGATGGATATCTCTGCGTATGTATCGGAACGTCGTCGGTGTTTCCTTCGACGCGTATTAAGTTGTCGTCTTGCTCGAGGAACCGATAGACCCGGTTGAGGATGACTCTGGTCTCCGGGCGCAGCCGGGCACTCCCGCTGTTGTAATACGCTTTGTCGGAGAGCAGCGAAATCACCAGCCCCCGATGGTCCATGTGCAGCTGTACTTGGCTCTGCAGCCGGTTGCGCTCGACGTAGCGGCGTAGGTGCTTCAAGATCGTCGGGATGGACGCGTTCGCTTGGAGGGGCAGATGCGCGTTCGTGCCGCCGTTAGGCGGCTGGTTGACCGACCACACGTTATCGAATCCGCCGGATATCGAGGTAGCGAAGCGTTGAAACTTGACGCGGCTGATCGTCGACATGGCGAAAAGGATGATGAACAGCGCCAGCATCAGCGTGATCATGTCGGCGTAGGTTAAGAGCCACCTCATCATGCCGGCGGTTTCGACTTTGCGCTCCTCGGCTTTCTTGCGGAACTTGCTCTCCGCCGCCCGCGCGGCCGCCTTGATCGGCTGCCCCACTTAGAGTATCTCCTGCATCGGAATTTTACGTCGAATAGCTCGGCTCGGGGACGGTCCCGCCCTCCTCGACTTCTTCTTCGCGTTCGGCGGGATCGATGAAGGCCTGCAGCCGTTCTTCCAACAGACGCGGGTTGTCGCCCGCTTGGATCGAGAGAATGCCCTCGATCATGATCTCGCGTAGCAGCAGCAACTGGCCGTAGCGCTCCTTGATTTTGTTGGCAATGGGCAACCACAGCAGATTTGCGAACAGGATGCCGAAGAACGTCGCGACAAACGCCTGCGCCGTGGCTACGCCGATCGATCCGGCGAGGTTGGTGCTCGTGCCCATGGTGGCGAGGCCACGCAGCATGCCGATCAGACCGAGAACCGTGCCGATGATACCGAGGGTCGGTGAGTAGCCGCCGAGGTTGGTGAAGACCGCCTCGGCTTTGGTGCCGCGCTCCTGAACGTGGCTCACTTCCGTCTCGAGAACTTTCCGGATCACATCCGTGTCCCGGCCATCGATCACGAGCTGGATGCCCTTGCGCATGAAGCCGTCGTCGAGATCCGCTGCCTCGTTTTCGAGCGCGAGCAGGCCCTCGCGGCGCGCCTTCTCGGCGAACGAAACCAACGTTGCGATGACGTCGGTTTCGTTGTAGACGGGCTCGACGAACGCCGTCCTGAAGCCGCCGAAGAAACCCTGAACGAACGTTTTGAGTGGGAAGGAGGTCAGCGTCGCGCCAACCGTTCCGCCAAGGATGAGCAAGAGCGCTTCCCAGCGGCCGAAAATTACGTGCGGGTCGCTGCCGCCCACCCAGCCGGCCAAGAAGATGGCGCCAAAAGCGATAACGAGGCCGAAGATAGTGGCAAAATCCAAAACTCTCTACTCCACGGCTTCAGACGGCCGGTAGCGCACTCTCTTTCCTGTATCGGCCGCCGGTCCCAAAGATTCAACCCCCGCGCTCGGCTGCGGGAGGCGGGCCATAGATCTTTCGCTTGAACTCTACGATACGCTCTGCGATCGTCTCGATCGATTCGCGAACGATGAACTTATTGCCCGAAGTGAGCGTCACGACGGTATCGGGCGTCGCTTCGGCTGACTCGATGAGATCCGCGTTGACCGCGATCGCCTGTCCGTTGAGGCGCGTAAGCGAAATCATCGTTACCTTGCTTCTCCGGCGCCGGGCGGCGGCCTTCGCGACCCCCGCCCGGCGCTGGAGACTAGTTCTCGGACGCGCGTAGGTTGATGAGGTCGATCAGGTTCTGGTCGGCCGTTGAGATACCGCGCGAGTTTGCCTCGAAGGCGCGCTGCGCGACGATCATCTTGGTGAACTCGGTGGCCAGCGAAACGTTGGACTGTTCGAGCGAACCTGAGATAATCGCGCCCAGACGGCCGGTCGTCGGAGCGCCGACTTGCGCCTCGCCCGAGCTGACCGTCTGGCTGAAGGTATTGCCACCCAGCCGATGGAGCCCGTCCTCATTTTGGAACGTGGCCAGTGCGATCTGCGCCAGCGTCTTTTGCTGGCCGTTCGTAAACGCGCCGGTCACCGTGCCGTCTTGTCCGATCGACACGTTCGAGAGTATGCCGGCCGCATAGCCGTCCTGCGCCAGCACGTTCGCCGTCGACGTTCCCGAAAGAGCGGACATGTTCGAGAGATCGAGGCCGATGTTATCGGGGACGGCCGCGTTGTTCGAGGAGCCCGGCGGCAGCGCCGCCCCATTCCACGAGGTGACGTCGAGCAGGTTGCCCGCCGCCGCGCTCGGAGGCGTACCCTGCGCATGCACGGTGGTACCCGCAGCGGTGCCCGAGGTGTTCACGAACTGACCGTTCGCATCGAAGAACGAGTAGCCCACGGTCGCCGGAGCGGCTTGGGTCGCGGGAGCGCCGTTGACCTGTGTCCCGTCGCTGAAATACACCTCTACTTTATAGCGGGTAGCGAGAGTGTGCGAGTTGCCGGCGGCGTCGTTCATCGTCGCGGGGAGCGGGCCATCGGTAGCCGGCGGCGCCGGAACGTACACGAAGGTCGCCTGATGCGGATTACCGAGCGAGTCGTAGATCGTCGTCGTTAGCACCTTGTTGAGGCCCGTGCCGGGCGCGTTTTGCTGCTGCGTGTACTGCGTAGAGTCCAGCGACCCGCCGAAGCTGATGTCGAACTGTTTGTCGTTGGGCGGACCGAGCTTCACGGCGTTGCTGCCGCCGGTGGCCGTCGCTTGGTCGGCGAGCCCGATGGGAATGGTTATCGTCGTCGGCGTGCCCGAGCTGTTGACCGTACCGTTGGCGCCGGCGATGTATCCTTGCACGGCCAGGCCGCTGCCCGGGTCGTACAGAACGCCGTTCGCGTTGATGGAGAACGCGCCGTCGCGCGTGTAGACCGGCGACCCGGTGCCGTTGAGGTTGTTCAAAATGAAAAACCCGTCGCCGTTTATCGCCATATCCGTATTGATGCCGGTCGTCTCCAACCCGCCTTGCGCGAAGTTGGTGTCCACCGAGTTCGTCTTCACGCCGAGGCCCAGGTCTTGCGGGTTGATCCCGCCGCTGGTCTGCGTCGGGCCCGACGCGAACCCTTGAGACTGGTAGAACAGGTCCGCGAACGTCATCCGCTGGCCTTTGAAGCCGTACGTGCCGACGTTCGCGATGTTGTTGGAGATCAGGTCGATCTGGCTCTGATATGCGTCCAGACCGCTGACCCCCGTGAACATGGAATCGAATGCCACTGCTTTGACCTTTCCCTGAGGATCCGCAGCGCCTCTGTCGATCGGCGTCGCGGCCGAGGCTCCGCAAGCGGTCCGCCTCAGTAGAGTAAAGAATGCGGCAGCGCCTCTGCCGGGTTGCGACCCTAGATGATCGCCGCCGAATCGATGTTCGTAAAGACGTTCTCCTTCATCGACTCTCCGTCGACGGCGGTAATGACGGTACGGTTTTGAATGCTCACCACCATCGCAACATTGCGAAGCATGAAGAGCGACTGTTTCGCACCTTTGGCCGCGGCCTTATCCGCCATGGCGTTCATTCGCGCAACGTCTTCGCTGCTGAGATTGATGTCGCGAGATTGGAGCCGTGCCATGGCGTGTGCCGAAAACTTGAGCGCGCCCGTCGCATGCGTCTGCTTCTCGAGCACCTGGCGAAAGTTCGGTGCCGACGTAGGCGGAATCGAAACGGGCTTCCCGACCGGACGCGCTACCGGCGCCGGAAGGATGCTCGGGCTGTTAACGGCGCTGATATCCTTGGGGTCCACGATTAGCCGCCGATGCCCACGATCTGGCCGGTGCTGAACAGTAGCGGTTGACCGTTACTGTCGGCAATCGGATTGCCGCTCGCGTCGTTCATCGAGAAGTACGGCGCTCCGTTTTGCACGGAGATCGACGCGACGGTCCCGGTGACGGTCGACGAGTTCCCGGTCGCGTTGGGCGTTACCACGGTGACCGACTTCCCGATCAGCGTCGACGCCTGCAACACGCCGAAGTTGGACTGGAAGTTCTGGAAAGAGGTGTCCAGTTGGTTTTGCGCCTGCAGCGTCGAGAACTGCGCGAGTTGCGCGACCGATTGGGTATCGCTCATCGGCTGGAGCGGATCTTGGTTCTGTAACTCCGTCGTCAGGAGTTGAAGGAACGCGTTTGCGCCGAGCTGCTGCACGGGCGATTGCGACGACGAGGTGGGCTGGTTGGTTTGCGTAACCGGAGTCGCGGGCGTTGTCCCCGTCATTCCGGCGAGGGAAGTCAGCATATCGTTCTCCTATGCTAGGTGGTTGAGTAGCCCGATGCCTCCGCGTGGAGGTGCCGGTGGAGCCCATCGGGGTTCGGTCCATTCCCCGCCGCCGGACTGACCGGGCGGACGAGGCACGTGTCCGAAGTGACCGTGACGGGATCCGGGTTCGCCGAATTGCTGCTGACCCGAGCCATGCGCGTTTCCGCCGGAGACGTCGACCGAGAAGTGCCCGAGCGATAGCCCGGCATCGGCCAAGGCCCGTGCCAGTTGGTACTGGTGAGCGAGCAGCATGTCGCGAACGTCCGCGCTCTGCGCGGTGATGCTCGCCCCGATCGTTCCGCCGGTCACGGTAAGATTGAGCGAAACGTCGCCCAAGTGCTCCGGCTGCAACCGCAGCCGAAGCCGCGAAGTTGCGCCGTAGCTGTGCAACCTGATGCCCACCACCATCTGCTCGATGACGAGCTGCGGGTCGACCGGAACGTGAGCGGGCGCAGGGCCAGGTGGGAGCGGCCCGGTCGCAGGCGCGGATTCAGGATGCGCCGGCAAGGCTGCGAGTTGCGCCGCGAAGTTCGCCGTATCCCCCGCCGCGCCGGCGACGCGCGCGGCGGCGAACCGGTTGGTTCCAGGCGTTCCGCCGAACGCGAACGACGGCGTGCGACCGCCCTCGCCGCCGCCGTGCGCATCGCCGCGCGCAGCGGTGCTCTCGGCGATGACGCTCGATAGGCGCCCGAGAAGCGGGCCCGGCGCTTGGGTGGTCGTCTTCACGCCCGCTTGAGCCGCGCGACCGAGCATGCGCGCAAGAATATCCGGCATCTCCTGCGGCACCGGAGCCGAATGGAGCACGCCGGCCTCTGCGGCCTGCGTCTGCGTTTTTGGGGCGGGCATAGCGCCGCGTGGCAACGCTTCGACGAGCGGAGCGAGCCGCGCCGGATCGGTGGCCGGAATCTTCGTTTGCTGGGCCGGGAGTTCTCTCGCCGCGTTGGCGTCCAAGACCTTTCCCGAGATTCGTTTCTGCTGCCCTGCATCCGGTCGTCCCGTCTCCCTCGCCAGCACGCTCAGAAGGTCTCCGAGTCGTTGAGCGAGGGCCGAGACTTGCTCGGCGGTGCCGCTCTCCGGCGGCGATCCCCTCGGTGGGGCGAGCGCCCAAGCGATATGGTGCGCGAACTTATCGCGCGCCGTGCCGCGCATCTCGCTCGGCAGCGCGGTTGCCAATCGAGCGGCGATCTGCGCGCCAAGCACCGCAGCCAGTTGCGCCGGCATAGCCGATGCAACCGGCGTGATTCCGAGTTTCGTCCGAAGCGCCGCACCGAAGTGCAACCCCCCTTTCAATTTCGGTAATCCGGCTAACTCCGTCAGGCCGTTGCCGACGGAGAGCATGCGGCCCGCGGGTTTCACCGCGGCAGCCGTGAGGTTCGATAACTGAATGCTCGTGTGGAACTCACCTCCTTGTTTCTAAGCCTCGTACTCTTTTCATCGGCATGCAGCCAGCGAAAACTGAGGCCGCACCATGGCATCGAGCCGGCCCATCAGGCGCTCGAAGCCCGCAAAGTCGAGCGACTGCTCGGCGTCGGAGAGCGCCGCACCCGGATCGGGATGGACCTCGACGATCGCGCCGTCGAGCCCGGCGGCTGCGGCGGCAAGTACGAGCGGCTCGACGAGCGTGCGGCGGCCAGTGGCGTGGCTGGGATCCGCGATAACGGGCAGATGCGTGAGCTCCTTGAGCCGCAGGGCGCCGCCTAGATCAAAGAGGTTGCGCGTCTGCGGATCGAAACCGCGCACCCCGCGCTCGCACAAGACGACGTTGGGATTGCCCTCCAGCAACACGTACTCGGCGGCGTAGAGCAGCTCGTCGAGCGTCGCCGCGGCCGACCGCTTGAGCAGGATGGGTTTGTGGGTCCGTGCCGCGGCGCGCAGCAGCGCGAAGTTCTGCATGTTCCGCGCGCCGATTTGGATCATGGCCACATGCTCGCACAGCACGGAGAGTTGCGATTCCGCGAGAGCCTCCACCACCGCGGGCAACCCCGATTGCGCGCTCGCGCGCCCGATCATCCCGACACCTTCGTCCCCAAGGCCCTGGAACGCGTACGGCGACGTGCGCGGTTTATACGCACCGCCGCGCAGCATCTGCGCGCCGCAGCGCTCGACGAATTCGGCTGTCGAGGCGATCTGCGCGCGGCCTTCGACCGCGCACGGCCCGGCGATCATCACGAATCCGCCGTCACCGAAGGTGGCACTGCCGACCCGGACGATCGAGCGTTCCACCACGCTCTTGCTCGCTAATGTGTACACGTTGGGACCCCTGCAATCTTTTAAAATTAAAGAAGGCCGCCCGGTAAGGGCGGCCTTCGAAAGTTCGTATACGGATATTCGAAACAGCGCGCTTAACTCACCGGCACCACGAGTGCGGCGTCTGCCACCAATACGAGTATGAGCGCGAGACCGAAACCGTCATTGTGAGGCAATCTATCACGCCCCAATGTCCGTGTCAAGCGCCAAACCAGCACTCGACCCTTCGCCCTTCGACAAGCTCGGGGTGACACGAGCGATACGGTGACGCGCTTAGCACGAGACGCAGGTAACGGTGCCGGTTATGCAACGCTCCCGCGCGAGGGGCGAGGAGGGCGCGACACGGGCGGCTGTGACCGACGAGCGAAGCCAGGATGGCGAGAGCCAGGAGACACAGCAGTAGGAGCGCAGCCAGGATGGCGGAGCGACGAACGGCGCCCGTGCCGCGCCCTCCTCGCCCCTCGCGCGAGCACCAAACCAGCCCTTCGCCCTTCGCCCTTCGACAAGCTCAGGGTGACACGGGTTATAGGGCTGACAGGAAGTTGTGGACGAGGGCGTCGCCCGCTTCGCTCAAGATCGACTCCGGATGAAACTGCACCGCGTGAATCGGGAGCTCGCGGTGGACCAGGCCTTGAATGACGCCGTCCTCGCTGCGGGCGGTGACCCGCAAGGCCGCTGGCAGCGTTGAAGGCTCGAGGCAAAGCGAATGGTAGCGCGTGGCGATGAGCGGGTTCGGCAGCCCAGCGAAGAGGCCGGTGCCGTCGTGGACGATCTGCGACGTCTTTCCGTGCATGAGCTTCGGCGCGTGCGTCACGCAGCCGCCGAAGACCTCGCCCACGGCCTGCAAGCCCAGGCAGACACCCAGTACCGGGAGACGCTGTGCGGCGGCGGCGCGCAGCACCGCGAGCATTAGGGGCGCGTCGCTCGGTCTGCCGGGCCCCGGTCCCACGATCAGCGCATCGTACCGATCGAGCCGCGCCTCTGCCAGGCGCTCCTCGTCGCTCAGAGCGACGTCAACCTCGGCGCCTTGCGAGGCGATCAGGTGCACGACGTTATACGTGAACGAATCGAAGTTGTCCACGAAAAGCACCCGTTTCAAAGGCTCGCCCCGAGGAGTTCGCGCACGACACGCGTCTTATGCAGGACCTCGTCGTACTCGAATTCGGGCAGGCTGTCCGCAACGATGCCGGCGGAGGCCTGCCAGTAGGCGTGCCCGTCGCGCACGTGCACGCTGCGCAGCGTGATGCACGAATCGAAATCGCCGCCGTAAGACCACCGGCCGATGCTTCCTGCGTAGTATCCGCGCGTCACGGGCTCCAACTCGTCGACGATCTGCATCGCGC
>JAKAPQ010000103.1 GCA_021806945.1 bacterium
CCGCCGCGAGGGCGCGAATGAGTTCCGCGACGCGGTAGAGCGGCGTAGCGTGGTAGTCGGTGACGTTGAGCGAGACCTGCACGACGCCGGCGCTCAGGCGGAAACCCAGCGCTTTGAGGGTGCGAAGTCCGCCGCCGCGCTCTCGCACCGCCGCAGCGATCCCTTTGGCAACGGTCAGGTCTCCGGTCGAAAGGTCGACGTTGAAGGCGACCAGCAGGCTGCGCGCCCCGACGGCGACGGCTCCGGCGCTTGGATGGCACGGAACGTCGCCGACATCGGGGTGCCACCCCGGGCGAGCGAAGCGCGCCTCCAAGCCTTCGAACCCTCCTCGGCGCACGAAAGCGAGATCGTGCCGTTCCGGCACGGCAGCCGCCTCTCCATAGAAGAAAGAGGGAATTCGATAGCGTTCCCAGATCGCGCGAGCGCTATCGTGCGCGAGGCGCACGGCCTGCTCCATCGAAGCGCCGTCGAGAGGAACGAAGGGCAGCACGTCGAGCGCACCGATGCGCGGATGGACGCCGGCGTGCGCGCGCAGGTCGATGCGTTCGACGGCGATGCCGGCCAACGCTACGCTTGCGGCGAGCAGCTCCGAGGCGCTCCCGGCCATCGTAAGCACGCTACGGTTATGGACCGGGTCGCTCGTGCGGTGCAGCACGCGCGCGCCGGCGGCGGCCGCCGCGTCGGCGCATGCCCGGACGATGGACGCGTCGCGGCCCTCCGAGAGGTTCGGAACGCACTCGAACAGCGTCACGTCACACGCATGCGGCCGTCATCCGAGCGCCAGCTCGACCGCCGCAGCGATCTCGGTGCAGTTCTCCGGCGAATAGATCGTGCCGTAGCCGAGCTTGCGCGCCTCGGCGCAGCGGCGCGAACTCGCGCCGACCGCTCGGATCTCGCCCGAGAGCCCGACCTCTCCGAATGCAACGGCATCGGCAGCCATGGCCCGGTTGCGGAAAGACGACGCGATCGCAAGTGCGATCCCGAGATCGGCAGCGGGCTCGTTCACGCGCAATCCTCCGGCGACCGACACGTAGACGTCGTGCGTTCCGATCTGCATCCCGGCGCGGCGTTCCAGCACGGCGAGGATCATCGCGAGGCGGCCTTGGTCGAGGTTGTTCGCTAGGCGCCGCGGTGAGCCGTAGCTGGTTTCGCCGACCAGGGCTTGCACCTCGACGAGCAACGGTCGCGAACCCACGATGCTGGCGACGACGCAAGAGCCGCTGGAACGCGCCACGCGTCCGGAGAGAAAGAGCTCCGATGGATTTGCGATCTCGTGCAGGCCGTCGCCGTGCATGCTGAAGACGCAGATCTCGTCGATGCTTCCGAAGCGGTTCTTATACGCCCGCAGAATGCGGTAGTCTGCCGTGTTCTCGCCTTCGAAGTACAGCACGGTATCGACGAGATGCTCCAGGAGCCGCGGGCCGGCAATCGTGCCGTCCTTCGTTATGTGGCCGATGACGAACGTGGCGCAGCCCGTGCGCTTCGAGTACTCCACGAGCGCTTGGGTGCAGTCGCGAATCTGCGTGACGCTGCCTGCGTAGGCCTCGGCCTCCGGAAGCCACATCGTCTGGATCGAGTCGACGATCAAAGCCTTCGGAAGCAGCCGCTCGAGCCGCTCGAGCACCGCGCGCAGATTCGTCTCCGCAAAGACCAGAACGTCCCCAAAGCCGTCGCCACCCCGAGCTTGTCGAAGGGCTGGATCTTCTCCAAGGGAGAGGCGCGAGGCGCGCATCTTGAGTTGCGCCGCCGACTCTTCGCCGCAGACGTATACGACGCCGGCGCCTCGGCCGCAGAGGCGGGCCGCCATCTGCAGCACGAGCGTCGACTTGCCGGCGCCCGGCGGGCCGCCGATGAGGACGAGGCTCCCCGGAACGATGCCGCCGCCGAGGACCGCGTCGAACTCCGTCATTCCGGTACGCTCGCGCGTTACGCGCGAGCCGTCGATATCGCGTAGGCGCACCGGTTCGGCGGCGCTCCCAAGCGCCGCCGCCGTACTCGAAGGACGCCCGGAAGCAACGCGCATGGGCGTTTGGTCGAACGAGTTCCACGCTTCGCACTGGGGGCAGCGACCGAGCCAGCGCGGCGATTCGAAACCGCATGCCGAGCAGAAAAAAACGGAGCGAGCCTTGGCCACCGCCCGAGTCTTAGCCATCCGTTCCTTCGAGCCCCGCGCGCCCCGCGCCTAAAGGAAAACGGCGCATCCGCGCTGCGCGCCCCCCGTCGGCAAAGCCGCCGGGGCCCCCGGCCTTCGGCCCTCGCACATTTTCATCCGCTTCCATGTCGTCCCTCGGGGCCATGGCTTCTAAATGCTTTGGCTTTTCGGGGTAGAAAGGCGGGTTCGGTGCCAACCATGCGTTTGCAGATTGCCATAGACGGGCCTGCGGCCTCGGGTAAGACGACGGTCGCGCGCTGCCTAGCCGACCGGCTGAACCTTCTGTACCTCGACACGGGCGCGATGTATCGCGCGCTCGCCTACGTCGCTTTGAACACGCGAACCGACCTCGACAATCAGAGCGCGCTGGTTCGCCTGATCGACCAGCACGCCATCGGCGTGGAACTCGACCGTGCGGCGCCGCTCGGCTTTCGGATCCGCGCCGATGGCGAGGAACTCACGCCGGAAGTGCTGCAGTCCAACGCCGTGACTTCGGTCGTATCGACGATCGCGGCGCAGCCCATTGTCCGAGAGGCGATGGTGCGCGAGCAGCGCCGTATCGCCCAGGCGGGGCCGGTGGTGATGGCCGGTCGCGACATCGGCACCGTCGTCCTGCCCGACGCGCCGCACAAGATCTTCTTGACCGCATCGGTGCAGGCGCGAGTGCAGCGCCGCCGCCGGCAGATGCAGACGATGGGGGTCGACGTAAACGCGCACGAGCTGGCGGCGGAGATCGAAGAGCGCGACCGGCTGGACGAGAGCCGTGCCGCGTCTCCGCTGCGGCCGGCACGCGACGCGGTCGTTATCGATTCAAGCGGAATGAGCGCCGCAGCCGTCGTCGACCGGATCTGCGCGATCGTCGATCCGGCCGCATGAAGACGTACGATGTCGCAAAGGGTCTGCTGATACCCATCTTTCGCGCCCTCTGGCGCATACGAGGGCGCGGCATCGAGAACGTGCCGCGCAGCGGTCCCTTGATCGTCGCGTGCAATCACCTCTCCTACCTGGATCCGCCGGCGCTCGGAGTGATCTGCCCGCGGCGTCTCTCCTACATGGCGAAGGCGGAACTCTTCCGGATCCCCGTGTTGGGTGCGGTTATCCGTTCCGTCGGAGCCTATCCGGTCGATCGAGCGGGGAGCGCCTCAGGCGCGATCAAGCGGTCGGTGGCGGTGCTCCGCGCGGGCGGGGCCGTGGGGATCTTTCCGGAGGGCACGCGCAACCTCACGGGAGCGGCGCAGGTGCGCGAAGGGGTGGCGCTGCTCGCCTCGCTCGCTCGCGCGCCGGTCGTTCCGGCGTGCGTTTCGGGGAGCGACCGCGCGGGGCGCCTCCACCGCATCTCCGTCAGCTTCGGCAAGCCGCTCTACCTACCGCGCGATCGCAAAGCCACGCGCGAAGACCTGCGAACGTTCACGGAGCGCATCATGAGCGAGATCCACGTGCTTGCGGAGACCGCCGATGCTTGATCGCTTCGAGGCGCATCTGCACGCGTGCATCGGGCGCTATCGGGGATCTCGAGAGATCGCCGATATGTTGCTCTACCATTTTGGCTATGGGTCCTATGGTCCGGCTCGCAAAGGAAAACGGCTGCGCCCAAGTTTGCTCATGCGCGTTGCGTTGGCCGAAGGCGGCGATCTCGACGGCGCGCTCGGTCCGGCCGCCGCCATCGAGATCCTGCACAATTACTCGCTCGTGCATGACGACGTGGAGGACCGCGATCCATTGCGCCACGGGCGGCAGACGCTTTGGTCGCGCAACGGCGTCGCCTCTGCAGTCAACGCCGGCGACGCGATGTGCGCGCTCAGCGTCCTCGCGCTGACGGAGGCCGCGGTGCAGCACCCGTCCGAGCGCGTCTTGCGAATGATTGGGGTGTTGCACGGCGCGCACTTGGTCATGTGCGACGGCCAATCGCTCGATCTTTCCTTCGAACGATCGCCGCACGTGACGCTCGAGCAATACGATCGCATGATTGCGGCCAAGACGGCGGCGCTCTTCGGCGCGGCGTGCGAGCTCGGAGCGCTCTGCGCTTCGTGTGACGACGCTGCGGCCGAGCGCTACCGAAAACTCGGCCGCGCGTACGGCATGGCGTTTCAAGTTCGCGACGACGTGCTGGGCATCTGGGCTTCCAGCGCTGCGACGGGGAAAGTCGTCGGTAACGACATCGCACGCCGCAAATGGACGTTTCCGGTGGCATGGGCGCTGCAGACGGATTCTTCTCCGGAGCGCGAGCGCATAGCCGCGGCCTACGCGAGCCTGGAGAGGTTGGATGCACCGACGGTGACCGCGGTTATCGCGGCGCTCGATGCCGTTGGGGCGCGAGAGGCCGCGGAGCGTGCGCTTGCAGAACATCTCGCCGTCGTACGGCATCACCCCGTCGCCGGCGTTCGCGACTTCTTGTTGGGAACGCTGAACGCCCTGCCGTCATCGTGAGGAGAACGCCGACCTTGAGCACTGCGAATGCAAGCACCCGACCGCCCGGCAGAAGCGAGGATCACATGGCCGTTACGCGCGTGCGCCTCTATCTGATCTTGGCCGCCGGCTTCATCCTGAGGCTGGTATTCATAAGCAGCGAGGGTTTCAAGAACGACATCAGCTCGTTCGAGTCGTGGGCGCTCACCCTCGCCTCACACCCGTTCTCGCAGTTTTACGCGAAGGCCGGCTTCGCCGACTACCCGCCGGGTTATTTCTACGTGCTCTGGGCGGTCGGGCATATCTATGCGCCGTTCGCACAGGCGGGCGACCTTCCACTGCTCAAGTGGCTGGTGAAGATGCCCGCGATCCTGATGGATCTGGTCGACGGAGCGCTCCTCTTCGCCTTGGTGCGACGCTTCGCGAGCGATCGCTGGGCACTGGCCGCCGCGGCGCTCTTCGTCTTCAACCCCGCGACGATCTTCATATCGGCTGTGTGGGGGCAGGTCGACTCTATCGCCGCCGGGCTCGCACTGCTGGCCGTCTATCTCGTGCTGCGCTCCGGCGACGAGCAGGAGGGCTTTTCGTGGCCGATCTTCGGCGCCTGGATCGCCGTCGCGTCTTCGATGTTGGTCAAGCCCCAGGCCGCGCTGCTGGTCCCGCTCTTTCTCGTCTTTGCGTTCGTTTCGCCCCAGCAGTTACGCAGGCGCTTGACGGCGACCGCGGCGGGCATCGCGGGTGCGCTCGTGCTGGCCTATATCGTTGCCGTACCGTTCCACCCCGCGGCCGATCCGGTCGCCGTCTTCAGGTGGCTGTACGAAAAATACGAGTTCGGCAAGAACGTCTACCCGTTCAACTCCGTCAACGCGTTTAATCTGTGGACGATCAAGTGGCCGTTCTGGCAGCCCGATAGTCAGACGGTCTGGTTTCTGCCGCAGTGGGCCTGGGGTCTTCTCTTGCTGGGCGCGGCCAGCATCCTCACGCTCGTTCGGTACGCGCAGATCCGCACGGACCGCGCGCTGCTGGAATCGGCGGCGCTGCTCGAGCTGGCCTTCTACATGCTCTCCACGCGCATGCACGAGCGCTACGTCTTCGACGGCCTGACGTTCGTCATCGCCGCAATACCGTTTGCACGGCGCTATCTGTGGAGCGCGCTGATTCTTTCGACGACGCTTTTCGTCAATCTCGGGTACTCCTACTACTACCTTACGGTCGTGACCAAGCACCTCCCGAACGTCAACCCGTTCGACTTGATCCCGATCGTGACGCACCCGCTCTCGCTGCTCAACGTGCTCGTCTTCTTTTTCCTGGGATACGTCTTTCTGGGGAGCGACGCCGGCGCCGACGCGATGGCGCGCCCCTACGCCGTCGACCTGCCGAAACCGCGAACGTGGTTCGATCCGCGCGAGGGTTTGGCGAGTATGCGTTGGCCGCTCGACTATCTAGCGGCGGGTGCGATCGGGGCGTTCTCGTTCGTGCTTTCGTTCGTCAACTACTGGCTGCCGAACAAGAAGTATTTTGACGAGATATATTTCGCTCGGGCGGCCGAAGAGTACCTGACGCACAAGTACATCTACGAGAACACGCACCCGCCGCTCACGAAGCTCATCATCACGCTCTCGACGATGCTCTTCGGCGGGATGCACGGCGGCGACAACCCCCATGGATGGCGTTTTCTCGACGTGCTGTTCGGCGCGATCGTCGTCGTGATTCTCTATGCGTTCGCCAAGCGCATCACGCGCTCGACGCTCTTTGCCTCCTGCGCGGCGCTGCTGCTGACCTTCGACGGGATGCACTTCGTGCAGTCTCGCATCGCGACGCCCGAAGGCATCGTCATCGTCTTTTCGCTCGGTACGCTTTACGCATTCTACCGGTATTGGATCGCATCGCAGTCGACCGTGCGGCGCTACGAGGGATTGCGCCGCGGCGACCGCATCTTTTACTCGGGGCTCGCGGCCGCGGTCGGGGGGTTTGCGTTGTCGGCGCTGGTCTGCGTGCCGACGCACCAGTCACGGGCGGCGTTCGTCGTTACCGGTCTCTACTTTGCGCTGGGTATCTATCTGCTGGTTAGGCTCTGGCTCGTTCCAAAGGTCCTTGGCGCGAGCGGCGATTTTGCGAGCTATCCGGATGGATCGTTTCTGCTGCGCGACGGCCAGGCTTCGAGGCTGCACACCGCAGACGGCGGATCGATCGATTCGGCGCGTAAGACGCCGGCAGCCGGAACGCTCACGCAGGTCGATAAGCGAGGGCTGGTGCTGCGCGACGAAGATCTCGAGATCGCCTACGACCGTGCGGGCACGGCCGCCTACCGGACGCCGGTGGGAACGGCCTCCTTCTCGCCTGGCCTGCTCGAAAACGACTCCGGGGAGCGCGAGCAGGGGAGACACGCGACGGCGTGGCTGGTCGCCTTCACCATCCTCTTGGGGCTGCTGGTCGGAAGCAAATGGTACGGCGTGATGGCCTACGGCGTCTCCTTCGTCGTCATCATCGGCGTGTGGCTGCAGCGCTATCTGAACCCCAAGCGCGCCAAAGTGTGGGGGAATCCGTTCGGTTTTCGTCTGGACATAGCGCTGACGGCGATCGTTTTCATCAGCATGACGGTCTACGTGCTGATCTGGATACCCGATTTCATACGCCAGATCGAGATCAAGAACATCACGGACTTGGTCTACCGGCAATACACCATGTTCGAGTACCACGACACGCTCAAGGCGACCCATCCCTACCAATCGGTGTGGTGGCAGTGGCCGCTCGACCTGCGGCCGATCGCCTACTATTGGAACGATCTGCGATCCGGCTTGAACGCGAGTCTGCCGAATGCGTGCTGCGTTGCAGAGATCATCTCGCTGCCAAACCCGATCCTGCTGTGGTTCGGCTTGTTCACCGTGCCGATCGTCGGCTATCTAGCTTGGCGCGAGCGCGACAAAGGCTACGCGCTCTTGGTGCTCGCGTACCTGCTGCAATGGCTGCCGTGGTCGCGCTCTCCGCGTATCACGTTCGCCTATCACTTCTACGTCGATATCCCGTTGATATGCCTGTGCAACGCCATCGTGCTGCAGCGCCTATGGCACTGGGGCGACTTCAACAAGGATGCCCAGATCTTTTCGCGGATCGGCGTCGCCGCCTACGTCGTCGCCGTGGGTGTCGCCTTCGTGTGGTTCTATCCGATATTGGCCGGGGTGCCCTTGCACTGGGATCAGTGGAACGCGCGCATGTGGCACGGGTTGATGGGGAACGACTGGATTTGAAGGCGGAGGGCGGGGGGCCGGCAGCGGCCGACGGGGGCGCGCAGCGCCCAGCGCGGATGCGCGACGTTCACCTCAGGAGCCGGGTGCCTCGAGGGCGAAGCGTCAGAGCCTATGTCTGGGCATTCCAAGTGGCATAACATTCGTTTGCGCAAGGGCAAGGTCGACGCCCAGCGCGGCGCGCTCTTCACCAAACTGAGCAAAGAGATTATCCT
>JAKAPQ010000008.1 GCA_021806945.1 bacterium
CTTGACCTCAGCAGCTTGAGGCGGTTTGGAATCCGCTCCTATCAGCTGATTCCGAGGGGCCCTCCCTCATCTCTCGTGTAGCATGGTCACCTCATTCTCCTGAGGCTCCCTTCGTGACACACTGACCTACGGGTCATCCGATCGCCCGAAGTCGCGTCCTAGGGCTTTATTTCGGCTCGGTTTTCGCCTTAGACCGGCGGTGTGCGTCCGGAGCGTCCGTCGCACGCGGCTGATGCGTCTGCTGTTGCTGCGCGGTGCGTCTGCGATAGCTCTCCGCGTTCATCTCCAGGATCGTCGCGTGGTGAACGAGCCGATCGATTGCGGCGAGCGTCATCGCTGGATCGACGAAGACATCGCCCCACTGTGAGAAGGGCGTGTTGGCGGTGATCGCGATGCTTTTACGCTCGTATCGTTCGGAGATCAGTTCGAACAGCACCGACGTTTCGGCCTGATCGCGGCGGACGTAGCTCAGGTCGTCGAGGATGATCAAATCGAAGCGGTCGAGCTTGACAAGCTCTTGCGGCAGCCGCAGATCGCGCCGCGCGGCCTGAAGGCGTTGCACCAAATCGCTGCAACGCGTGAAGAGCACGCGTCTCCCCGCATCGATCAGCGCGTGCCCAATCCCGCTAAGCAAGTGACTCTTCCCGCTCCCGGGCGCGCCAAAAGCCAAGAGGCAAGCGCCGCGATCGAGCCATTCGTGCCCTTCGGTCAACGCCATGATCCGTGCGCGCGAAATCGTCGGCACCGCCGTGAAGTCAAAACTCGAAAGGCGCTTGTCGGGACTCAGGCCCGAGGCGGCGCGATGCCGTTCGAAACGCCGAACCTCGCGTTCGTTCATCTCTTGCTCCAGCAGCCGCTCCAGCAACTGGCGTGCCGGCCAGCCTTCGTGGTCCGATTGATCGCACAGTTCGGTGGCGAGCCGCTTGATCGTCGGCAGCCGCAGTTCGGTCAGCATCATTCCGAGCCGACCGTCGGCGTTGAGCTTTGCGCCGCTCATGATGCCACCTCCAGAAGCGCATCGTACACCGTCAGCGCCGGCAGTGTTACGACAACGCGGGGGATAGCGCTCGGGCGCGGTGCAAGCCGCTGCGTGAGCGCGTCCAGATCCGGCAGCTCTTTGCGGGCGTGCAAGTGCTCCAGTTCGAGCGCGAGCGCTGATTCGTGGCCGTCAGCGGCCAATGCCAGCAGGCCGACGATGCTCTTGCACGCTTGCCGTTCGGGAAGTTGGGCGCTCAGGTTCTCCCAGGTCTGCCGGTAGATTGTGCGCGGGAAGACGTCATCGCGAAATACCCAGCGGGCAAAGGCTCCAGGCTTACGCTTGAGGTTCTCGACCAGATGGCGGTAATCGATGTGCCGTGCGTGGCGTTGCCCGGCCGGGCGAACCGCTCGCGGGCACTCGAATACGCGTTGACCGCTGAGAAAGCATTCCACGCGCTCGGCGTACACGCGCACGCTCAAGCGATGACCAATGAGCCGGCTTGGCGCGCTGTACTGCTCGCCTTTCACGGTGAAGATGCCGTACTTGCTCACGCGTGCGGGTAACTCGTCGAACTCCGCCGTTCGGCGTGCCGGCAATGGGTGTAGTGCGGCGCGCTCGACAACCAAGCGTTTCTCTACGCGCGCGTTCATGCGCTGCACAATGGTTTCGATGAACGCCTCGTAGGCCGGCCGATCGTCGAAATCGCTCGAACCGCGCAGCAGCAACGCTTGCCCCAGCGCCGTCTTGAGCGAGCCGTTGCGAGCTTCGACGCTCCCGTTCTCATGCGATTCGCCCGGATTGTTGCGAGACGGGCGCATCCCGTAATGCGCGCATAGTGCAGCGTACCGCTCGGTCCACTCGCGCCGTTCGGGCTCGGTCAGGTTCTTGAACGCCGCCGAGAGGCTGTCGGTGCGGTGCTCTTCGGGGGCGCCGCCTAAGCGCCAGAGCGCGCGTTGCAGGCCAGCCGAGAGCGCCTGGAAACTTTCGCCGCCCTCGACGACGTCGGCGCAGCGCCATCCCGAATGGGCCAGCGCATACTGGTAGAGCCGATGCGGGAACGCCATGCCCGCGATCGTCACGCCCAGGCCGCGGGCATCGGTGAAGTCGGAGAGGCCTTGGCGACCCGGCGGATGTTCTTGCGCGAAGAAGACCGTGCGCTCGCGGCCGTGTGTCGCGCGCCATTGTCGGAGGCGTCGTTGGAGCGTGCGAAGCGTGCTGGGGCCGTACTCGCCCGGATGGCGGCGTTGAAGTTCCTCCAACAGCGTAACGGCGCTCAGGTGCGGGCTGGTCTGCAGCAGCGGCAGCAGCTCGGCTTCCCAGACGGCCCCCAGCGGATCGGGGCGAGTTCGCCATTGCCGCGGCGGGCGTTGTGAGGGCAGCGATTCGAGAGATTCGATTCGGCGAGCGCTGCGCTCGCTGATGCCGGCCTTGGCGGCTGCGGCGGCCTGGGTCTGCGCTCGGCGCTGGGCCTTGAATTTGAGCACTTGATGGTCGGTGATCCTTTTACCGGGCATCCCACGAGTGTTCGACCTCGGGTCGGCGCTCGCGGCCCGCTCCTGGACCTTCCGGCCTAGGCCCTCAACCGGCCAAGATAGTTGTCGTCAACCGGCCAAGATAATTGTCGCCGGCCAACGCGGATTCGATGAGCCGCGACCGGCTGCGGCACCGCCGGCCGCGGTCTTGGCGTCGGTGTTGGCGGCGGCGTCGGCGGTGGCGTCGCTAGGCGAAAGATGTGGAGCGTCGTCGGATGCTGCGGAGGTGCGGCGCGCACCTGGCGCAGGCCATGCGTGGCGGCAGCAGCCACGACGTGTACGAGCATCGAAACCACGAATGCCCATTGCAGGATGCGGCGGTTCGCAGGCGCGTTCATATTCGCGTAACACGCCGGTCGGCATGCGTGTGACGCGCGCTACCATCACGTTTGCGGTGCCGTCACAAAACGAAACGCACCGCGTTATAGCGTGCGAGGCGAGGGTCCAAACTGAATTTAAGTTCGTGTACCGTTGTCAAGCGTTGTGCGAATTAAGTTGTTGTGATCCGATCTCACGAGTGACGAGTTCTCGCGTGTTCCTGCGGTCTCAGTTTCCGCCGTTGGTGCTCGTCCGCCCAGTCCCGAGATCTCGTGCCGCCGCTGATGGATTTACGTTTGAATGTCGAATGACTGATCTTCAGAGACAATGGCTGACGCGCCTTGGACGTGTACGCGCGGCCTCGATAGGGCCGATCTCCAAGCCGCTTCCGGAATTCATCAGCGCGCCGTCAAGAATGGCGAACCAACCTATCGTTCGTGGCTCACGCCGGCGTACGCCGACGGAAAAGCGGCAGTCTGAGATGGTCAGCTCGTCGCACGGAAGGCTTCATGGCGCCACCGTGTAGGAGCCCGGCTTCCTTGGGTTCGCAACGATCTTCGTTCTTGGGGCCAGCGTCAGCACCCATCCGGTGCCGCGCAGCGTCGAGCCAGAGAGGGACGATGGGCTCGCAACCGTGAGCGCACTGAAGTCGCCAGCGATCATCGCGTCGCCATTCGATACGACGATCGTGCCCCAGGGAGCGATAACCCTCACGTGATGATACACCGAACCGTAGCCACCGAAGGGTTCGACAGTGCTGGGATTAAAGTCGATCTTGAAGTGTTTCAACGGCAGACGCAGGGTCGGACCCGTGACGAACTCAGCGCGGTATTTTACGTCGCGCAGCGCCTGCCGCTCTGCACGCGCCGCTTCTGTTCGCTCAATTTCGGCGCCCCCGTAGCGTGCAAGGATCGCCCGGGCGCGAGCCGCCGACGGCGTCGCGACGGCAATTCCGTCGGCTCGTGCCGCGAGCGCGGCAATCGACGTCGTCGTCGTCACAGTGTGACGCCAGTTCGGCTCGATCGCATCGAGCAGCTCTGCGTACGCGGGGCCGATGGCGTAAAAGAAATTGCGAGCATAGCTCGATGCGCTTTCGGCAAACGCTATGTCGTGCAGTGTGTACGCAAGGCGCCGCGCTGAAGGCACTCCAATGTCGATGCCCGTGGACTCCGCGAGACCCTCCATGATGTCCAGCATGTGTTCCGGTGCGACGGTCGACGGAAGAATCGCATCGCGATAGGCGCGTATTGCGAGCGCATCGGCCAATGCCTTCTTACGCGCCGCGCCGCGCGAGGTCAAGGCAACGCGTAGTGCATGCATTTCACCGCGCAGCCATATGCGGCCCATTTCCGTGTCGAGTGCCGGGCTGCCCGAGATCGAAGCCGCGTTGTTCCGGGCGCCCTTGACGATAAAACCCAGCTGTGGTTGAATGCGATGAAACGATTCGTGCATGAGCGTCACGGCTTGTTCGTCAGCGCTGCCGGTGAGCGGCCACGTGACTTGCGCCCAGCGAATGCCGTCGTATTGGAACGGCGCGTTTGCAATCTGTGCACCAACTGGAAGCGTAAAGCGGTAATACTCGCCAACGGGCTTCGCGCCGGGCACAGACACGTTCGCGATCGCTGCGTGGGTCAGCGGGTCGGCGAGCATGAGCGGGCCGCAGAGTGTGACACCCCATAGGCGGCCGTCGTCGGCGCTACACAGCGCGTGCGCGCGTGCGAACACGGCGTTCGCGGCCTTAACAGGGATGGACGGAACGCCAGCCGTTGCGCTGGCTACCGGAAGCACCGTCAAGAGTGCCGTCAGGGCGGCTGCGCCCAGAGGTGGCGCCGGTTTTTTGGACACGGAATTGGCTCGCGTCATGTGATGGCTCTCCGAGTTATGCCGCCTTTGTGGCTCGGTTGATTGAAGTATACCGCATCCGGCGTGCGCCCGTCGAGCGCCGAGTGGGGCCGTTGCTGGTTGTAGAACGTGACGTAGCGTCGGATGAAGTGCTTGGTTTCGGTCGCCGACTCGTAGGCGCGCAGATACACCTCTGCGTACTCGATCGATCGCCAGAACCGCTCGACGAAGACGTCGTCGCGCCAGGCGCCTTTGCCGTCCGTGCCGATCGCGATTCCATTTGCGGCGCTTCAGACTTTCGTGTGGGTCGGCAACGGATCGAGCCCGCCGAGCTGAAAGTGAATGGCACGCTCGAATCGGTCCGCATTCCGGTAACCTCGCGCTCGATACTTGATGAGCTGAATCTTGCTGTTGAGCCCCTCGGCGGCGGCGTTCGTGATTGGCTTGCGAAGGCAGGTCGGAATGTTGGCCAGATGGCGCTTGAGCATCCTGGCGAGTTTGATGAAGGGGGCAAGCCGCGAGTGAGTCGCCCAGAAATACCACCGCTTAAAGTGCTTGAGCGCCCAGGTTTCTGAGCGAAACTCCCAGAGTTTCTTGAAGGCCTGCACCGGCGACCATCCGCGACCGAGCGCAGCATACTCCTTCCGCAGGCTGTGGGATGCAAGATTCTTTGCGTGGGTCATGTTCTTCGGGTTGCGCAAGAGGGGCCAGCGGCGACCTTTGAGCTCGGTCCGATCGAGCGAGGTGTCTGCGGACACGCCCTTGCGGGTCTTATCCAGGGCCTCGCCGAGGTACCCGGCGATGCGATACTTGTCGAACACGACTTTACTCTTGCCGGGGCACGTTGGCTACGACCGAGGAGAAGTATGGCTCCCACATCTCCATTGCGACCCCCTCGATGCCCGTACGCTGCTCTGCGGAGAGCGTTTCCCAAAAAGCATCGATCGTCCCACGCTCGCGCCCACGCCCGATCCACCGTGCGCGACCTGTACGTCGACGACCTGTTCTCCGACGTCCAGGTTCGCCTCGGTGACCTTCCATGGAGGGAGAGTGCCAAGAACGGTTGCGTAAAGTTCGATGTCGCGCATACCGGACTCTTACACGGCCGGCGGCTGAATTTCGTTCTTTCTACGCCTTCGGCGCAGCAGCAGGCCGGTGGGCGGGGTGAGTCAGGACGAGTCACGCCGCCCACCGGCCTGCTCGTACTGCTTTAACCCACACCGATTCCGTAAGCGCCTCCCAAAGAAACCCCTCAGGAAGATTTTCTGGATCCGACACGCCATCGATACCACACCGTCGCAGCGAGGCCCGTCAGCAGCACCGCCTGCGCAAGTGTCAACGGACCGCGACTACTATTAAAATAGACGATCCACATAATTGCAGCGAGGAATACTGCCGCTGCCGGCCAGATCCCCGAGTTCCCTTTCAGCGGTTCCAAAGGCGGAAATCCCCCCTACTTGCAAGCAGCCCAGCCGTAGATGCCGAGCCCGACTCCGATAATGCCGCATACGACCGCCGCCGGCGCGATTCATATTGCGCCCAGAAAGAGACCCGCCGCATCAAAGGCTGTTGCGGTCATAGCCACGCCCTTCGCGTCGCACTCCTTCTGGCGACTTCCGGACTGAGTGCTGGTCGGCGAACCCAAAGTTGAATCCAGTGAACCGCTTGTGGGGCCGTCATACATGAACGACGACGTTGAACCGTTCATTTGAAACGAGACGCTCCAAACCTGCCCGCTTGCCGATTTGAACGTTCCGTTGCCGTTGTAGTCGTCGGCCATTGTGCGAGTCAACGTCGACCCATCGGAGTAAACGGTTGTTTGGGCCGTTCCGAAAGCCGCCACCGTCGCAGGGCTGATGGCCGACATCGAATGACTGCTGAACCCGTCGTTCAGGGTTACACCGACGATCTTGTTTCCGCTGGACATCGACAGGCTTCCAGTAAACCCGCGTTCGCCAGATGACTTCGCAAAGACTTCTGCGTCGTCGCGGTGATTTCGCTATAATGACAGTATGTTTTGCATGATCGATCAGGGCTTACATGACGAACCCGGTGGGTGAAGCGCAAAACGGGACGCTTCGCGTAGAGTTTGACCGCCGTGTGACGTTGCAGTTCCGCGGCTCAGTTGTAACATCCGATGCGGGTCTGCTCGCCTATCGCGAACTCGATGAGGCGCTCGGTCTGAGCGCAGCGGCGGGCGATGCACTCGCCGATGCACGCACCGGCAGGAACGGTCGCCATGCGCTCGTCGGCGTGTTGCGCCAAGCAGTGTTCGGCCGCCTCGCGGGATAGGAGGATGTGAACGACGCTGAGCGCCTACGTCACGATCCAGCGATGCGCTGGATCGTCGGCGGTAACGCGGCTAAGGGCCGCGCAGCATCGCCGAGCCAGATGGGCCGGTTCGAAACGCAATGGCTCGCAGCACCTGAAAATCTCCGCACCCTCGCCGATCTCTGGAGGCCAATGGATCGACCGCGTTCGCGCGTGTCGGTCACCCCAGGAAGTCATCCTTGATATGGATGGATTCGAGCGTGAGCCCGACTCATGGCGAGCAAGAGCAAAGCGTCTGGACCGGGCATTTCGGCTGCACGTGCTATCATCCGCTCTTCGTGTTCAACCAGTTTGGCGATCTGGAACGATGCGCGCTTCGAGCGGGCAACGTGCACAGCGCAGACGGCTGGGAGCAGGTCCTCAAGCCGGTCGTTGCGCGCTACCGAGGAACGGTGAGACGCATCGCCTTTCGCGGTGACGCTGCCTTCGCTCAGCCGAACATGTACGAGTTCCTGGAAGCCGAAGGGATCGACTACGCGATCCGCCTTCCCGCAAACCAGGTATTACAGGAGCGCATCGGCGATCTGCTTCGGCGGCCGGTCGGACGACCGGCGCACTACGTGCAACGCTTCTATCGGAGCTTTCGCTACCAGGCCGCGAGTTGGAGCCGCCCCCGTCGGGTCGTTGCGAAGGTGGAGTGGCACCACGGGGAGTTATTCCCGCGCGTCGGCTTCCATAATAAGCGAGGCAGGTGCGAGCAATGGATAAAGGAAGGGAAGGCCGCGATCAAGTGGACTCGGCTCTCGTGCCGTTCGTTTGATGCCAACGCGGTCCGCCTTCAACTGCACGCGCTCGCGTACAATCTTGGGAACTTCCTTCGCACGCTCGCAACGCCCGAGCCGATTCGCGGTCGCTCACGAGTTTGCGCGAGAAGCTCATCAAGATCGGCGCGAAGGTGGTCAGCCACGGCCGGTACGTTGCCTTCCAAATGGCGGAGGTCGCCATCTCCCGCAATGTGTTTGCGGACATCCTGCGGCTGGTCGCCACGTTGCGCGCGCCGCCGACTCCGGCGACGGCAATATGAGCGCCCCGCAAAGCGGGCGGGGAAATCAGCGGGAGATTTGTCCCCTTTTGACCTCGCAGTCAGGATTCCAGCTGCCCGGCGCCCCGACGCAGGCGCTATCTCGCACCGAACCGGCGGCTCGACTCGCCCGCCGCCCGGAAAAACCGGCGGAATCATCCGGTGACGGCTAGAAAAGGATCGTGTCGGATAAATCAGCCATTACTGACTTTCATTCCCACAGATCCCGGCGTGCAGAGTTACCGCACCGGGCTCTTCTGGAAGATGTCTTGTTGCTGCACCATCTCACGCTACGAGGCGTTCCGAGCGTTCGTGGATGACAGGAGTTGGCAGAGGAAATATCGTGAGCAGGCGCTCGAAGCGCTCCCAGGTCATTCCTGATCTCTGCCGACGACGACAAAGCGCGGTATACCAGAGGACCCGCACTTCGTGATAGAAGTCCGAGAGCGCCGGTAGGTTGGAAATGACGCCGTAATAGCCGTAATGCCCGCGCAACACCTGACTTAGCCATTGGTGCTGCGCCTGCATAGGACTATGCATGCGCCGTTTCATCTCCACCCGCATCGCTTTGAGCTTTGCGGTCATCCGCTTTCGTTGCGTCTTGCGTTTTACCGTGAACTTCCCACTTCGCAGCTTTCCGCAATAATGCGTTAAGCCGAGAAAGTCGAACGTTTCCGGTCGCCGCCGACCCCGCTCTTCACGATTCTGAGCGGCGAAGCGCCCAAACTGAATGAGCCGAGTCTTTGTCTCATTGAGAGCCAGGCCGAATTTGGCCAGCCGTTCTTTGAGATTGACGAGCATTCCCCGCGCCTCATCCTCGTACTGTAATCCAAGCACGAGATCGTCGGCGTATCTCGTCGCGATCATTTCGCCACGAGCATATCTCCGACGCCATTGCTCAAACCACAAGTCGAAAATGTAGTGTAGGAAAACGTTCGCCAAGAGGGGGCTGATCCCCGATCCTTGCGGCGTCCCTGTCTCCACCGCACGCCAACTGCCACTCTCCAGAACGCCTGCCTTCAACCACCGCTCAACGAGGCGGAGTATCCGACGATCGGCGATCCGGTGTGCCACCATCCGCAGCAACCAACCGTGATCCACGGTATCAAAGAAGCTGCGGATGTCGACATCCAGGACCCAGCTCACCTTCCCGACTTTGATGTTTCGGTTCAATGCACGCAGCGCCATATGCGGGCTGCGTTTGGGCCGAAAACCATAGCTGAAGTCGACGGAGTCCACTTCATATATGGCCGATAGCACCTCGGCGACCGCGCCTTGGACAATCTTGTCCTCCAGCACCGGTATCCCCAAGGGGCGTTTCCCACCATCTGCCTTCGGAATGTACGTGCGACGTACTGGCTTTGGCCAGTATCGTCCGCTGTGAATGCGTTCGTGCAGGTGCCGGAGATTGCTCTCAAGGTCCTGCTCATATTCCTTCACCGTCATCCGATCCACGCCGGGGCTTGCTGATCGCCGCTGACGGCGAAACGCTCGTTCGAGCGCTGCGACATCCACGTGATGCAGCAAGTTCGTGAACCGCAGTTGTCGTGCTTTCTGTGCCGCTTCATTCACACGCACCAGGTGAGGCAGCGAGGGGCGCCAGCCTTGTATCTGGCACTCCGCCTTCTCGTGCGTGGTCTCTTCCAGCCGACCCCTTTTCTCCATCACCTCGTTACTTTCGGTGACTTCATCGATTGTATGGGTCGGTCCGACTTCCGGCAGCCAGCGAGCAGCTTCGGTCTTCCCTCGCTGTTCGCTCCCGGCGGCTCAGCACCGCCGGCAGCTGCCGGATCTCCCATGTTCCGATACAAGCCTTTCGTACGCGAACTGGCCTTAGACCCCGGCGGAGCGTCACCGTCTCGCATAGCGACGGCGCACATGTTGCCTTCATTGCATATGACCAACTCGGCCTCCGCGAGTTTATTCATTACGTGGCTCAATCCCAATCCTCGCACGATCTCTGTCTACGCTTCAGACGGTGCGTTACCGCACCGCCTGCAAGACTCGATACCAGCCTGTCCGCTACGACGCTAGCTGGGAGGGACTCGCACCCCCTGGTCTGTATCAGCTTCTCATGGCGCACCATATGGGGAATCCCGGTGAAAACCGGCGCGCGTGATTTCGACAAGTTCCGTAGGGCCGCAATCTTCGTTTTCTCTCGGATAACTTTCCCCGCTCTCGCTCTTGTAGGCGAACGGGTGGCAGAAGGGAGATCGGACTCCGAACTTGCCGAAAATAGCGTCGAAGTGCCGGTACTCGCGCATGGCAGAAAGGAACGTGGCGACACCGCCCGGCAGAAACCATGCGTCGTCATCGAGCCAGAAGACATACCATTCGCGAGGCGTGAATGGGAACGGGTTATTCTGCCGATGGTCAAGGGCGATTTGTGCGAGCCGGTTGCGCGCCTGGATGACCGGCAACCTTCCCACGATGGCGATCGATGCTTGGATGCCCTTCATATTGTGGGACAGCGCGAGATACGTCTCCCAGGTAATTTGGCCGCGCGTCGGCATGCACACGATCACGGCGTCCTGACCCGTGCATAGCTTCGACGTATCGACGCCGGCGTTCAGACAGCAGACTTTGTATTTGCGCCCGCTGCCGCATGGGCAGGGCGCGTTTCGGCTAGGACGACTGGTTGCAATCACGCTGCTCCCGATCCTTCGAGAAGAAAAGCCCGAGGAAATCTTCGGGCCTGGTCATGCAACGATTCGGCGAATTAGCGGACGCCGTCGGCCTTTGAGTATTTTCTCAAGCAGTCGCGTCGAGAAGTCACTATGCCCGAGCGTTTATGCGCTGTCTCCCCGTTAATCGCAACGAGATCGCCTCGTGTTGCCGGCGGTCCAAGGGAATCGCAGTGACCTGGGCGCGGCATGCGGTCGCCGACACAAGCGCCGGGGAATCCTCTGCTGCGGCCAGATTCACGCGGTCTTCGACCGCCATCGATACCATGCCCCTGCTCGTATGGTATAATATCGTCGGAACGCGCATGAGGATAGGAGATCTAGCCCGGTCCAGCGTTTCGGCTTTTGGAGGGTGGCTACTTCGTGTTTTTCTTTTCCACGGCTACTGATACATCATTCGGGCAGATCAATAACATTGGCCTGCTGTCTGATCAGCAGAACGGAATCATCGCCGGAATGGGCCTCAGCGTCCTCGGGGTGATACTTCTTGTTGCGTCATCGCTCCGGCCCAGGGCGCTGGCAGCGCTGTCGGCCGAAGCGTCTAAGGTTGTAGCCGCAACGGCGGTTCTTCTATTCGTTGAAAACCCATATATTCACAGTTGGCATTGCCACAGGCGGCCAGAGCGTTCGTTTTTCGTTCGCAATAGGCAGTTCCACGTCTGCGCGCGATGCACCGGAGTAATTACCGGCCTCCTGTGCTTGCCGGCGGCAATCGCTGTCGCTGCAATTCCGATAATCTGGGGTGCATCTGGCGTTGCAGTTGCAATAGACGGGGTGACACAGTTGATCGGCTGGCGTAAATCCAACAACGCCCTTCGCTTTGCCACGGGTTTTCTTTTCGGCATATCACTCGTCGGAGTCGCCGTAGCACTTATCGGAAAATTTGTGTGAATGAAGCAGTTTGAAACGCTACGATTCTCAGCCGATGCAGAGGGGCAGAAGCGAAAGAACCTTACCCTGGGCTATTTATGTTCTCGCGGCTGGCGTGTTTTATCTGAAACTATCGAAAAAGGCAACTTCAAAGGCGGTGAAGCCTGCTGCCTCGCGTTTATCTGTCTGCCTCTTGGATTCGCGGCAGGCCATGACCCAAATATCTCAGTCTTAACCGTGGAACGCGATCAGCCGGAACGGGGCTCAATCGAGCCTCATAAGCCTAGGTGGATCGTTTTTGACGACGACCGCGTGGTCTGCGACGATTGCCAGCTCATTTTCGACAAGAATGCAGTTGAAGTTGCCGTGATGCGTAACGGACTGCATCGTCCTTAGTTCGATACGCCGATCGCCGGGCAGAGTGCCAACGATCTCGAGAGCACGTTCCTTCGTTCCTGGCGACTGCTCTCGTCTAACTGGGCCATCGTCGTCCCCGGGCTCGTGATCGGCGTCATAGCCGGGCCTTTCGACGGCTTCCTCGCGCTCACAGGTGGGTTGGGCGGCGCCGCGCTGATCGGCGTCGGTGCCACCGGCGCCGGGTACCTCTCGGCCATTCTGGCCGGCTTGCTCGTGGGCTTGGTTTCGATGCTGGCGGCCATCCTCACGATCGCGTATACGACCGGCATGGCCGGAGCCGCTTGGGATCGCGGCACCGCCACGTTCGCCGACGGTGCGGCGGCCTTTAAGCGCGACGGCGCCCAAGCGCTCCTAGCCGTCGTTCTCCTGTTCGTCATCGGCGTGGTCGCGGCGATTTTGTCGATGGTTACCTTCGGGCTCGCCATGCTCGCCTACGTGATCTTTTTCATCTATACCATGGCGGCGGTGATCGTCGGCAACGCGCCCGCGATCGAAGGGATCGTCGAGTCGTCCCGTATCGCGGCGAAGAACTTCGTCACGACGCTGCTCCTCGTCGTGCTGATCTTTGTTATCTCGTTCGTGGGCGGCTTGGTCGGCGGAATCTTCCACGGCGTTCCGCTGCTCAACCACGTTATCGCGCTCGTGATCTCCCAGATCGTGCTGAGCTATGCGACGCTCGTCGTCGAGGATAGCAATGGTAACGTTGCTATCTCCTTGCTCGATCTTGGAGATGGTGGGGCGGCTGACGCCGGCGCGATCGGCCAGAGTAGCTTGCGAGAGGTGGGATTCGGCTCTTTTCCGGACGACATTGCGGCGAAGCGCCTCCATAGCGTTCATTGTGTTTACGTGGCCCGGCCCCCGATAAGACGAGGTCCGCTATCTCGACGGTTTAGGCGAGAAAGTGCTGTGTTCCGAAGTTGATGTCGAGCATCTGGGGTTGGTTCTTGAACATCGCCACGACGTCGGGATTGTACCGGGCGAGCACCGCGGTCGGGATGTAAAGCCGTGACTGGCCCGCGATGAGCGAATTGAAGCCGTGCTTTTGGTAGAAGGCATCGGCGGCGGCGTTGATGGGATCGGTGATGATCGCCACGCCTCCGATCGAGAGCGCTGCGTGCAGCGAACGCCTCAGCGCCTCGCGTAGCAGCATGGCGCCGACGCCTCTACCCTGGTGCGCGATACCGATACCGAGCTGTCCCAGCAGAATCATCGGAATGGAGCCCGTTAAGCCGCTGATCTTTAGCGCCTTTGCGGTCGTCGCGTCCATGGCGGGATCGCGGTACGTGTGCGCGACTAACGTATAGTAGCCGATGACCTCGCACGGCACCGGTCGTGGCTGCGGCGGCACGAGGACGTAGCTTTGCGAGGCGTGCTTCTCTGCGGCTTGACGGGCAACGGCTTGGAAATAGCGGTCGACGCCTTCAACGCCGCAGCTGAAATCTTCGCGGTTGTGCTGGGCGGTGTCGAGCGGTTCGACCGGCATGGCCTAGAGGTCGTAGCCTTCCAGCGGCGGAGTGCTGAAGAGTCTTGCCAGCCGATCGTTGTTAGATGTGCTCAGGAGAGCCGCGTAAAACTCTTCACGGACTTGGTCGGTGACATCGGTGGTCTCATGCTCGCGGATGATGGCGCGTGCGGCGTCGACGGCGATGGCGGTTACCATGCGGCTGATGTCACCAGCGGTGCGTAAGAGCGCAGCTTCCTCGAGAAGCGTCCGCTCCTCCGGCGTGAGACGCAATTCCAGTCGGCGGCTGCGGCGCGGCATGGGGTGCGGCATTGGGATTCTCCTACTTCTTCTTGTCGTTTCGTGGGCGATTCGTGGCCCTCGCGTTTGAGGGTACCACCTGGCACTTAAAGAGGTCAATCCTTCCGTACGCTCGTACGGTGTTTTCGAAACAAGGAACTGTTTGGTTGCACTGCTCGCGCTACAGTCTGCCAACCTTGGCGTGCGACGCGAACGTGCTCGTCTTTCCGCCCACGATAGCGCCTGTCGGGCATCGAGCGGTCACGCGAGGCGCTCCCACCCTACCAAGAGCGCACCTCTTTAATCCCTCGGCGGACGCGAGCCGTCAGGCTCCGCCCGGTGTCCGATGGTGTAGAGCCACCAGCGGCTAGTGCCGCGGCGGGCTTGGCGTTCGAAATAGACTTGGGCGATGCGGCCATCTGGGAGCGCGAACTCGAACCAGTGGCGCTTGAGGTACGTATCGCCGCGATCCGTCTTCGTCGAGCGCCATGTGCGAAGTAGGTGCTGGACGCCGAGCTCCTCGCCGCGCCAGGTAAAGCGTGCCGGCAGCGGCGGCTCTCCGGCGGCGGCCGGGGTGACGTACGCGTCGCCTGCCGGCTCAAGCGGTTCGCTGACGAAGCGGCGCAGGGCCGCCTTAGGGCAGATCGACCGAACCCAGCACGAAGAACTGCGCGCGTCGCCGGGCGCCGCCCGAGCACGGCTTGGGTATCACAAGAGATTGACGATTCCCAAGCCGGTGGAGCTGAGTTTTCATGGTAAGTAGTAATATAACACGCGTGACCGAGAGTTCGCTCCACATGGAGGTCAGAATGTTCCGTAACGCGATCGCCCCTATACTCGCCGCCGCTATGAGCCTTGCGCCGCTCGCGGTCGTTGCGGCCGAACCGGTGCACGTCGCCGCGGGCACGGTGCAAACGACTCCCGTCAAGGGGGTCTTCATCCTCGATCCCGGCGGCAGTCGCCGTGTGCTCGTAAGCGGCCGTCTCGTCTACCCGCAGCTTACGGCGACGGCGGTAGACGTCCTGGCGAACGCAACCACCATTGTGCCGCGTGTTAACTCTGTCTTGCATCGAGTAACGCCTCCGCGTTTCGTGCAGTGCCCGGCGCATCGCGAACGCACGAACGGGGTCGTTCTTTACGGCCCCGGCGACATCGTTGGTGTCGACCCACACCACGTTATCCGGGTCTCGCCACCTAACTTTGGCACGAACGTTCGCCCCGATGCCGTTGTCGAGATCGATTTTGACGCGATCGATTTTCCTTGGCAATTTTCACCGTGTCCTCCAATGCCCTGGATAACCCTCGTGGTGCTGAAGACGAGTGAGTTCACGCCGGCGGCTGGCCAATATCGCCGGTTGCCGGCCATTATAGTGACCAACGCGGCTTCACTGCCCGACTTAAGCGCGATGCCGGCATACACTGGGGTGCGCGATCGGACTACGGGGCAGGATCAAGCCGGGCCGCCTTCACCCGCAGTCGCGCAGCAGGTTATGGCGTCTCCAGCGTCTGCATTTTCGTATATCCGCAGCCCGCGCGTGCTCGCGCCGAACACGTCGTATGTTGCGTTCCTCGTGCCGGCGTTTTCCGCCGGCGTGCAAGCGGGCCTCGGCCAAATCACGGCCCAAAATTCGACCACGTCGACGGACGCATGGGTGCCGGGCCAGCGGAACGTGCTGTTGCCTTATTACTACACTTTCCGTTTCCAAACGCAGTCCTTGGCGCTACCAATGCGCCTGCCATATCGCGTCACGATACCGCACCGCCCGGGGAGCGCCGCTCCCGTGCCGTCGCCGGCGCCGCCGCGAGGCTCGCTCTAGCGGGATGCCTTGACCCGAGCCGGTCGGCCGGTTCCGGGTCTCCCGTCTGGCGGTTACGATTGCGGCGAGTCAGGGAACCGGACTCGCTCCCCAGAAGAGGTGCGGTAAGTGGGAGTGAGTACGCGTGATCGCAGTTCTCTCGTCGCTCGTCATTTCGCTCGCGTTGGCACTTCTCTGCCTCGCGATTCCGCGTCGGTTCCAACGTGTCTCGACCTGGCAAGTCGCGGTTGTATTCGCCGCCGGGTTGGCCCTTTGGATTCTCGGCGCGGCCTTTTCGCTCGGATGGTATCCGTGGACGAATGTCGCTGATTTCGTAGTGGCGGTGGGAGCAGGGATGCTGCTGGGCCGTGCCATACCGGCGAGGTTCTGGCCGTTCTTCATCTTCTTGCTGGTGATGAGCAGTCTCGATGTGGCGCAGATCCTGCTGTCGGCCACGCATGCGACCCACTCGGCGGCGCAGAGCACAAATTTGCCGGCGGACGAGCTCTATGCGAATTTCTTTCTACGACTGCCGTGGGGAAAGTACAGCATCGGCCCCTTTGACTTGCTGATGCTGGCGGCGATCGGCGCGTACTGGTCCAGGCAAGGCGGCAGGCTCTTCGTGGCATTCGTCGGGATGGCGATCGGTTTCATCGCAGCATACGGGATACTGTATGCGGATCGCGGCCTAACCCTGCCGCTGATTCCTTTCCTCATGCTGGGCTGGCTGTGCAGTATCGGGATCGCTCGCTCTCGATCCGATCGCAGCCCTGCTGCCGGCTCCGGCGCGCGTTCCGGCACGATTTCGAAAATACGCCAAGAGGGCCAATAGATGGCACGGCATCAATTGCCACAAGCGACTTGCTGCGGCGGGGCGGTTTACGATTACAGCGACTACGATGCCGTGAAGGCGCTCACGCAGTTCGGAGCCACGCAGTCACATCGAGATATCATAGGAACTAGCGGCCGGAGCGGCTCCGTACGACCTTTTCGAAAAGACTCTGAAGGACGATTGCCTCGTTGCGTTCGGTATCTCTTGCGCCATAAACCAATGTGATCGTTTTGGTGTTCTCCGCGGCGTCAAGCAGGGCACCGATTACGCGAGCTGCATGACCATGCGTGAGTTCCGATCGATAGCGTTTGCGAAATTCCGTCCATCTCGCTGGATCGTGACCGAACCATTTTCGTAACTCCGTGCTAGGCGCCAACGTCTTTGCCCATAGGTCGAGGCGAATCTCTTCCTTCTTCACCCCGCGCGGCCATAGGCGATCGACCAATATTCGGAAACCGTCTCTCTTCGCCGGTTTTTCGTAGGCCCGCTTCAGTTGAATCGTGAACGACATGTCATCTCGGTATTGCCCGCGAGGCTATTCACCTCGGCAACGATCGTGCAATCAAAGGCGCAGACGGGCGAGTAGGTGCTATCCGAACGCAACCCTGCCGATGCTTTCGGGAAATGGGAACTTCTATCCCAATAGCTAATGACCGACCGCATGATTATTCTTCTCGGGATTATCGTCCTCGTTGTCTTTATCCTCGGCCTTTTCATTGGCAGGCAAGAAGAAAAGAGGTGGATGCGATTGGGACTGACCGTTGCCGCATTTCTTCTCGTTGGAATCGGTCTCATCTATGAAGCGATCAAGCGATGACCGACGTTGGTCGAACTGCGTCGTGCGTCTCCAGGGCCCAGGCAGTTAACGCTCCTTGATACCAGCGGGGTTGACCAGGCCGGTCATCCGGTGGCCTTGAGGTACGCGAGGCTCGACTGTGAGGTCGTCCGAGAAAACGAATACAGGGCGTACATGAGAGAGTTGCGAGAATATCGTGCAAATACCGCTGCAAATGACTTCGCGGCCACAGGTGGCCGTGGCCTTCGGTGCGCCAAACCTATCCGATCACTTTTACCTGACCGGTGAATCTACTCGAACGGCACTATCGTGGCGCATAATTCGCGGCTCACACGTATCTGATAGAATCACATTCTTTCGGGAATTTGCGGCTGCTCTGCAGTTTCCTTACTATTTTGGTGCTAACTGGGATGCGCTAGACGAATGCCTTCACGATTTGTCGTGGCTTCGCGGTAACGGCGTTATCATTTTGCTGGATTCGTTTTGTGGATCTCTCCTGACCGTCGCGTACCTAAAACGACTAATAGGAACGCTCGACGACAATAGGATCGACCCCGAAGACGGAACGAGCGAAGGTTCCCGGAGGCTGGCCGTCATCATTTGCGAGGATACAGACCGCGAGGTCTGTGTGGCGACAGTTTTAAAAGAATGCGGCGTTTCCTTAACCCACCAGACGTCACTTGAGACCTATGCCGCGCGGTATGCCGCCGATGAGGCCCTCGACTGATTCCGCGCGCTTGCGGGGCCCAGACACCCGATTCCGTCGCCAGGCTGTGCTCCGCAAGCAGGGCAACCAGCATTTTGGGGCAGAAGAGGCTTGTTCATTCTATTTCGATCGTGGGTGGATGCTCGTGAAAGTTCTGTTAACGCTCGCTGCGCTCGTAGCAATTATGTCCGCATCTGCGGCCGCGCAGTCTCCGATCCCGGCGAGTGCGCCGAGTACCGCATTCGGCCCGAAGGACATGCGCGCGTTGTTACAAGCAGTTCATTGCGAACTGACGCCGCATTGTAAGCAAGTTCAGGTGCAGTTCAAGGCCGCCTCGCAGATGCCGCTGTACCATCCCGTCGTCCATTACGCAGGCTTGGGCGGCGATCCCCGCGTCGCGGTCCTCTGGGTCAATAGCGACGCGTCGAGCGCCTCCATGAAGGATGCGATTTTTAACGGTATGCTGCTGGCCTGCATGGACGACGGTGAAGCAGGTCCGAAATGGAAGACTTTTTACGACTTGGCTGCCGCTGCGGATGGCCGCCTGCCCGCGAATACTGCCGATCCCTACCTGAATCGGCACAAGCTCGTGCAGATCATCGATACCGCCGTCCATATGCACTGATATGGAACGGCGTTCTCCTTTTCTCGCGACGCATGATGGCGTCTTTGCTGCCGGCCTCACCCGCGTAAAGACGTCGTATGCGTTTCTTTTCTATCCCGGCTCCGATGCGATCGCTCGTGAGAGCGTTCCGATCTCCGAAGAACTACAGGGACTCTGCCGCGTATGGCTTGCTCGCGATCCAGCCTGGAGTGAATATGAATCCTTCCTTCCTGTACGCCGCTCCGTCGCGGAGCAAAGCCGGCGGAAGTCCTTAAGGCCGCCTCTGGGGAAGGTCAGGATCAAAGCGTCTTTACGGCACTGGCCGCACATGGCGCCGACCTGTCGCATGTTGCTCCGCTCGACGCTTACCGCGCTCCTGCTTTTCGCGTCTCTACTCGGCCATGCGCAGGGGGCCATTGGCTCGAAGGATCGCTTCCCCGCCGTGAGAGCCAAAGCGCCCCTCACCCTCCACGTACGGGGGAATGCGGCACTCTGGAGGGCGGGCCAACTGCCGGTCGCAGCATGGACCGACATCGTAACCAGACGCGCCGCGCCCGCACGTTTCGCCGAGCGAACGAGCATTCTCTATGACGATCGAAATCTCTACGTCCGCCTCCACGTCGATCAACGCAACACGCCGATCACAGCCAACGCACGAACCAACGATGTCGGTTTTGGGAGCGACGATTTCGTCGGCATAGGTATCGATCCAAGCCGCGATGGCTCGCGCGTCTACTACTTCGAAGTGACCCCCGCGGGCGTGCGTTATCAACAGGCCTCCGAGAATGCTCGTTATCGTCCACACTGGCGGGCCGTCGCCCGCATCGGGAACGGTCAGTGGACCGCAATCGCAATCATTCCGCTCGCGGCCCTGAGCCTCTCTCCGAAAAAGGTGCAGAGCTGGCGCTTTAACTTCATTCGCTCGGTAGCAGCATCGAGTTCACGTTATACTTGGGCCTTCAACGGATTGATGAACGACGGGCAGTTCGGCCCGTGGCCCGATTTTACCGATGCGCGCTTCTGGCCGAGCTGGGGGCCTCTGGTGTTTGCTCGCTCCCAACGCGTTGCACGCCCCAAGCCACGTGTCGATATCTATACGTTAGAAAGTTTTGGGCGCGACCGCTCGCAGTTCGAGCAGGCCGATGGATCTTTTGCGCCCGAGGGCGTGCGAACCGCCGGCATCGATGTGAGCATCCCGGTTACGTCAACTTTGAATTTCGTCGGAACCCTCGCACCGGATTTCTCGAACGTCGAAGTCGATCAGCAAACCATCGCGCCACAAGAGTTCCGTCGCAACTTACAAGAGTATCGCCCCTTTTTCTCGCAGGGCGCCTCGTTCATTAATAACGATGCCGGCGGAAGCAGCATCCAAACATTTTATTCGCCGAATATCGGTGCGTTCGACCGCGGTGCCAAACTCGAGGGAACCTTTGGGCTGCAGCAAGTGGGTATCCTCACGTTTCGAGGCTTCGATCGGCTCACCGGCGATACGTTTGACGACATGGCCTTTGGTTACAAGCACGCGCTCCCCGACCGTAGTTTCCTCTATTGGGCAAATGGCGTCCTCGCCCACCACAGCATTGCGGGGAGCGACACCACGGTGCAGATCGGTACCGGCGGCCGTAATATCAAGAATGGCTTCGTCTGGGCGGTCGATGATTCGGTCGAACGCGGTAGTTGGGTTCCCAATGGTATCGCACATGCGGGCAACGCATTCCTCGACGTCCATCGTCCGAATTATGAGGTGAATCTCGGCTATCAAGCTATCTCGCCTACCTACAATCCGATCGACGGCTTCCTCAACGACGCCGATGTCCACGGATTCAACGCGTTTACGTTTTTGAGTGGCACCACCAAACAATTGAGGCACGTCGGGCTCTTTTTAAACGCGGATCGTTATTTCGATTCGTCTGGCGCGGTGCATCAGGCGGATTTCGGGCTGGGCCTGAACCTAACAACGAAGTTCGGACTCTCACTCGACGGGGCCGGACCGAACGTCGGCGAGCTTCGCGAGTACGATCTCTTCGCAGGCCGCAACTGCAGCGGTGCCATTATAGGCACGACGACCTTAAGCGGCTTCCCGTGCTATCGAGGCGACGTCACGGAGCAATTTAACGTGATGGCGATTCCAGTCGGCTACCTCGATGGCACGAGCACCCCAACCGATGGGACGATTTCGTGGGGTGTGTTCGGCACGAACTATCTCCACCAGTACTCGCTGATTTCATCGCGGCCGCTGGGACACGTTCTGACCATCGCAGTAGAGTACGACGGCACCTTCGAGCGCGATATCATACGGGGAACGCCGAACTCCCAATGGCTGCGCCGCGTTACGCTCGGTGCAAACCTCACCCGTCATTCGAACGTTACGGTATCGCTGCGTTCGATTAACGGCTTGGGCGGGTTCGCGACGCAGACCGGTACGAACCTTGCACTTGCCTACCACCGGGCATTCGCCCACGGCGATCTCTACCTGAACTATGGGACGCCCGCTGCGGGAAGTACGCTCCATCGAATCATCGTCAAGTACGTCTTTCGCGTCAGCGGCGAGGCCGGCACCTAAGCGCAAGCGATGTTTGCCGTCGCATAGTGGCGGTCGGATCGGCGAAACTATCAAATCGAGCTCTCAACGCGAGCCAAGGGCACGTCGGCATGTTTTGTCAATCCGTCTTCGGCAGACTTGCGGGATACGAAGACGTGAACGATGAGCTGCGCTTACGCCACGACCCCATCATGCGCTAGATCATCGGTGGTAGAGCAGCGAAAGACTCGGGCGCGTCGCCAAGCCAAACAGGTTGCGAAGCGGCGCTCGTGCACACGCGTCGTGCTCGATATGGATTCAAGCGTAGGCCCGACGCATGGCGAGCAAGAGGGCAGCCTCTGGAACGGACATTCCGCCTGCACCTACGACGACGACGAGGGCGCGCCGTTCTCGGTGCACTTGAATGGGCGACGAAAGTGGACAGCGCTCGCTCGTAGGCGGGCTACAGCCGCGAAACCGGCGCGCCTAGGGCGCGGGCGGCCACTGCGTGCCGTCGGCGTAGCGCACGTGGAGGACGAAACAGTTGGCGTCGAGTAGCGGCGCGCCGGCTGGCCGGCTCATCCGCAGTAGGTTCCCCGGGAGTTTCCAGCGGCGATCGACGCTGGCGTTCGGGGCGACCGGCGCGGTGTCGGCGAACTTCTCGTAGATCGTTCCTTCGGCGGCAAGTCCCCAATCGACGCGTGAGGTCGGCTGCGCCGCGGTGTTGGTATAGGCGATCTCGACGGTCGATGTGACCGGCATATGGTTCTCGTCAACGCTCAACGAGCAGCTCGACATCGCGATCTGCGCGCCGGAGGGCTGCATCTGCATCGCCAGGTCCTCCCCCGGCGGCGGCGTGGCAACCGCGCGCAACGGCGTCGCAGGGCGGGGCCCGGTCCAAAACGTCCCGTCCGCGAGCTTTACGGAGAGGGCGTGGCACTCCGTATCGCCCAGCAGCCGGCCTTGCGGGAAGATGTCGTAGTTCAGCGGGTAGTGGTGGTCGGCGGTAGCCTGCGGCGCGAGCGCGCTCGTATCCGTGACGCGCGCGACGATCTTGTCGTTGACCGCAAAGCCCCACTCGATCCGAACGATGCGTTTGGACGAGAGGTTCTGGTACTCGATATCGAGCGTCGAGGTTCCGCGTGAGTGCGCAGTCGGTTTCCGGCCCTCGCCTGCTCCGCAACCGGTCACGCGGATCGGTGCGCTCGCAGTCGAGGTATCGGAACCCTGCGCGGGCGCGGGTGCGGTGAGGACGCAGAGCAGTCCCGCGGCGCAGAGGGACGAGGCGATCGCGAAAGCCGAGCGCGACGAAAGGCGTAAGCTCATATGGCGGCTCCTTTAGCGTCAGCGAAGGGAGTTGCCCCCGTTTCGTGGACTTTCCCGCATTAGCGCACCCGCCAGTTTTCATGGGGGCGAGCCTACGCGCCCTGGAGGGAATCTGGACGATGAATCTGAATATCACTCGCAAATTATAATTGTGAAACCTCATCAGATTGGGGCCCGGCAGCCATGATCGATCTCTGGAATCCGCAGGTGCAGGAGCTCGGTGGCGCCGCCGCCGTTCTCGGGACGGCTCTGGTCCTAGGCATGGTCCACGGCGTCACGCCGGACGAACATACGTGGCCGATTACGTTCAGCTATGCAGTCGGGAGCTACAGCACGCGCGGCGGCATGCGCGCGGGCTTTCTCTTTTCGCTGGCGTTTGCGCTGCAGCGCGCCATCGCGTCGGAACTCGCCTATTTCGCGCTCGTCCGGCTCTTAGCGTGGAATCGATGGGAGTACTTCGTCTACGTTGTCGTCGGGCTTGCGATGGCCGGATCCGGTTTCTACCTGCTCCGGCGAGGCCGGATTCCGCATCTCTTTCACACTCATTCAATGGACTCAGAGGCTCCGCCCCAGGTCGAGCCGGAAGGCTCGCCTCGATTCGTTCGTTTCATGCCCCTGATCCACGGTTTCATTGCCGGCTGGGGCACCGGCGCGTTTGCGCTGATCGTCTATGGAACGCTGGCACCGGCGATGGGGAGCCCGTGGCTCGCGTTCTTACCCGGATTGTTCTTCGGCCTCGGCACGATGATCGTGCAGATCGCCTTCGGCGGCTTCATCGGCGCCTGGGCGGCCCGCCGCCGGTTCGGAGAGCGAGCAATGAAAGCGTTCGCACGCCGCGTGAGCGGAGAGACGCTCGCCTATGGCGGCATCGCCTTCGTGCTCGCCGGCGCTATCGGCTCGTTCGATCCCGTACTGTTCTCGTGGTCCCTTGCGACGGGGATCCGCGTGCACAATTTAGCGCACCTCGGTATCGGGTTTGTCCTGGTCGTCGCGGTCCTCATCGGCATAGCCGGCCGTGCCTTTTTCGGCGCGGTCCGGGATCTGGAGCGCACCGGCAAAGCGGCCTGACTCGAGCCGGAACGCCTCGCCGAGGGTTGGCTCCTCGAGCGGTGAAATCAAGAGCTGGCGGGAACGTCAAGTGCCGTATGCCGACGTAGCTTAGCTGGCTAAAGCACCACTCTTGTAAAGTGGATACCGCCGGTTCGAATCCGGCCGTCGGCTCCAGCGCTCGGTCCGAAACTCCGCCGAAGGCGCCTCATGCAAGGCACCGTAACGCTCCCGTAACGCCGACGTGCTGTACTGGAGGAATGAAAACGTACGCATTTCGTGCGGCGTCGGCGATCGGCGTTCTCGCACTGGCCCTCGGTGCACACTCAGCCGCGAAGCCGGCGCCCAAACCGCAGTGGCTATATGTCTCAGATTCCACGCATACGGTCCGAATCTACAAACTGCCGCTCTCAAGCGCGCCGCGGGCCGGGGCCGTGCTGACGAATCCCGGCAATGGCCCGGGATACGGCATGGCGGTAGACCGCGCCGGGCGCGTGTATGTCGCGGAGGCAAACGCCGATCTCGTCGGGGTCTTTGCTCTCAATAAGAAGACCGACCGCATGGTGGAGCTGGCCTCGATTCAAACCGCGAAGCCGGCTTACGATGTTGCGGTCGATGCGGCGGGCAATCTGTACGCGGCCGAGCCGAGCGGAAACACTATTGAGGTATTTAAAGCGCCCGTCAAGAGCTCGAGCCGGGCCGCCTTCAGCATTACCGGCGGCATCGAGAGCCCCTATGGGCTCGCATTCGGGCCGAAAGGCCTGTTGTTCGTTTGCAACGATCGTTCGGTGAAGGAGTACCGCCCGCCATTTCGGGCGAGCAGCCAGAGCGCCGGGACGATCGCGGTCGCGGGCCAATCGCAGCCGGACTTTGGGCAAGGCATTGCCGTCAACACGCGAGGCGACGTCTTCTTCGGATACGGAACCATCGTCGAGGTGGCGAAACCGCCGTACCCCCGAGACCTCTCCAACGTCTACGATCTCGCACTTCCGCCGCATGCGACCGTGATGTACCTCACCTTCGATCGCAGCGGCGATCTCTACGTTGCCGCGCAGTACGGCTCGGGGAATGCGCGCAACGGCGTCTACGTCTTCAACGCGCCGCTGAAGAGCGGTAAATCGAATGTCTATGCGCGATTCATTCCGCTCGATCAGGCGACCGGCCTAACCGTAGCACCGAGACCTTGACCGCATGCTGCGTCCGATGACTCGCCGAATAGATGCTCTCTCAGAAAGGTTTACGATGCGGCCATTGACGTGTTTTGCCATATTTGTAGGTCTGGCCATGACGCTAGGTATCGTTCCTCACCATCGCCCGCCTCAACGTCCAAGACCTCCAACGCCAACCGTGTTCGTGTCATCGATGTTGCGCACAATTCAAGGCTTCGCCCTCCCACTACACTCCGGTGAATCTGGCCCGACCGCACTGCGCGTTCGCAGCAGTGCCTCGGGAATGGCGATGGATAACCACAACGATCTCTTCGTCGCAGATACGCACGGGAGTGAGATCGATGAGTTTCATTGGACGTGCCATCCGCACCGCGGTTGCGCCTGGGTTGAGAGCGGTTCGGTAGCCACGGAAAAGCCAGCCGAAGATGTTGCCGTCGATACGCATGGCACGGTCTACGCCAGTGAATCAACCAACGAGGCCATTCAGGTCTTTCACGCACCGCTACGTGCGGGAAGCCATGCAGTGTACGAACTTACATTCCCCGATACCGATACACCCAATGGTGTTGCGGTGGATGCGTCAGGGAATCTCTATGTCGCCGAAACCGAGCGCATCCTGAAGTACGATGCGCCAGTTAGGCCGGCATCGATACCGATGGTGCTGATGACCAATCATACAGGAGCATCGGGCAACAGCCCTGACGGTCCTTACGCACGTGGCTTTGCGCCCAGCATCGCGGCATTCGGCGATGCCATCTTCATCGGGATGAATCCGCTACCTCAAGATCGTGGGGAAATACAGGTGTTGATCCCACCGTACATCCATCCAATTGCACGCCTGATGTTGCCAGCAGGTGGGTCGGACGTGCAGTATTTGGCTTTGGACGCTACGGGAAGCATGTACGTCGCGGCACAGTACGGAAGTGGAACCGGAAAAGGCGGCGTATACGCATTTCATGCGCCGTTTGTCGGCGCGCTCTCGCCGTTTGCGTTCGTTCCAACCGATGACGAGGGCGCAACGGGCGTTGCGGTCGAGGGTGGGGCGCACCGTTTGGCTCTCGCTACGCAATCACCACAACCACCACAAGCGATGGCTTACGGAGGATTTTCCCCACCACCTACGCCATCACCACACCCAATGCGCCTGATGAAGAACCCCTACGGGAATATCAGCACTGCATTGAAGCTGGCTACTCCCATGCCACAATCGGTACGTGCGAACATGAAGATTTCGCCACTTCAAATTCCCCGTGTTCGATCTACGCCACTATTCACTATTCCGACACGCGGCCAACACATACCATCGAATAGTCTGTCATCGTATCCGACCATCGAAGTTGCTTTCAGCCAGCCGATTTCTCCAGATTCGATCCTCGCACCCGGAAAGTTCACCTTGACGGGACCCAACGGCCCCATCCCTGGAACGGTCACCCTTGGTAAACTACCGGGCGGCATGCTGAGCGGCGGAATTGGGAGTACACCCACACCAAACGCGCTCGCGCAGTTCACTCCTAATAATCCACTCCCGTTGCATACATATATAAGATATACCGCAGATGTCTGTTGCGTTATAAGTGCCGGAAGCTCTCTTATGGCGCTACCTTATTCTTGGGCATTCACGACCGGCGAGGTCCCTATGCCTACGATCGTGGACGTAAGTCCGGCTAGTGGCTCAATATCGGGTGGCACCTCCGTTGATATCAGAGGGAATGGCACTAGTTTTTCCTCAAATATGAGGGTTTTATTCGGGGGGATTCCTGCGACGAACGTCACGTTCATATCACCCACAGAGATGGCCGCCATCTCGCCAAACGCATACAAACCCGGCCCCGTAGACGTTCGGGTCGCGTTACCTGGTAGCAGTTCTGGTATTAGTGCTAAGACGCTTCCGGACCAGTTCCTATACATAAGCAACTGGCCTCCACCACCGACCAACCTTTCAGCTGATACGGATTTCCTTTTTATAGGTTGGACTCAGGTTAGTTGGCCTCAAACTAGCAATCCAAACGATTCATCCAGTAATCCAGGTGCGAAAAACGCGTGCTCTTCACCGACGAGTTACGAGATGCAGGTTTCTCTCACTCCAACGTTCGGCAGTTTGGGAACCCAAGATACCAAGATTCCCGACCATGGTCCCAATGTCACGTGGCCAGACTGCCAGAATGGGACCGCGAGTTCGTTTGAGACCATAGCCCCCAAGGACATGCCGGCGACGTCGCAGCCGCGTCAACCGTTATACTGGCGAGTCGCGTCGCGGTTTTACGGTGAACAGGGGCCGTGGTCTCAAGTGTCGTCATTTGTACCAATATGGGGCGGAAACGGAACTCCAGCACAAGCACCTCAACCAACGGCAACGCAAGCACCTCAACCAACGCCAACGTCAGCGCCAACCCCGTCTGCGCGCATTATGCTAACAATGAATACGTACAACAATATAAGTTCGAAGTTTACTTTTGCGCTCCTCGGAATGTGGCGGTCGAGTCTAAGGAACCCCACGACTCCAAGCGGCGGTGGCAAAACGTGTTTTGCGAAATATACCATGAACCTTCCTCCAGGACAATTTGTGGTTAATTTTCTCAAAACATGCAAACTAAGCTCTGCATCGAAAAAATTCACTAACGGGTCTGCATCAATATTAGAAAGTGGGTTAAAAGAAGGCTGGTGGAATATCTCTTTAATTCTCGAGAACGGCTGTCCTGTAGACAGATACTATTTACCTGTTCGCATTGTATCTGAGCCATCGAATAATGTTCTCATAAACACGTTGACGGTTCAGGACCCACCAGTTAATCTCGCCAAGTATACTCGTTATAGTCGATCGCAAACTAACGCATCTGGAATGATGCCTGGTCCGTGGTTTTCCGTTAAACCAATTCCAGGCCCGTGTCAGTAACGACCGCGAGACGACCTGCGGTTACCGGCGCCGATGGTGGTGCGAGTCCTAATACACTCCATCTAACGCGTTCGCACGTCGGTAACATCAATAGAATCGTGCCGGAAGGACCAGGGTAATGCCGCCGTTACCAGTCGGCTTTTCCGAAAGGACGAAGTACGTGCCATGAAGCGAACCATCCTCATCTTTGCAACAGTGTTTGCTTTCGCCTGCCCGAGTCTCGCGGCGCGTGTGCCACTTGAGCGCGCCTATATTGCGACGCACGGGCATCTCGAAGAGTTTCTGATCGCTCCGAACGGTCTGATGTTTCCGGTCGGCTATAAGGGTCTGCCGAAGAACTTCAGCTCCTGGACGTTGCCTTCACGCGTATCCATACCAACCTTAAAGCAGGCTGGCGCGGTCGTCGCAACGCCGAACGAGAAGTATCTCTACGTCGCAGGTTGCGCCCGGGATCGCACGCGGATCGTTTACGGTAGGCACCCTATTCTCGAGGAGATCGCGGCGTATCACATCGTGGGTGGTATTCCCCATGCGCTTGGTTCGCCGACACAGATCGATGATTGCCTCACGGGAAATCAGGCACCCTATCAGACCCTCGCGGTCAGTCGTAACGGCGCGTTTCTTTTTGCGACGGGCGGGATAACATACCATACCACCGGCGATCCGGTATCGACCGCCGTTCGCTCCTTTGCGATTGCCGCAAATGGGATGTTGACGCCGATCTCAACGGTAAGGCTCACGGGCTCTCCTCTCGGCGCGTATACTGCGCATGATTCGACGGGGCGATGGCTGTTTGTCGCCGGCATCTCTGCGCGATATCAAGCACCATTGACATTGGCGGAGCTCCACGTCGCAGCGGATGGCTCGCTTACCCTTGCTGGAACGACGTCATTCGCGGGACGACTCGATGCTTTCACCGGTTTGGCAAGTGCTGCGCGGCGGCCGCTGCTATACGTTGCGGGGGAGAAAATCTCAAATACCGGTGTGCAGACCGAAGTTTTCGGTTACCGAATCGGAGCGGGTGGTGCGCTGACGCCAGTCCCCGGACCGGCCGCGACCAATACCGGCCTTACACCGACCGATCAGCCGAACTACGCGAGCCTCGCGATCGCTCCGTCCGGCCATTTGCTCTACGTCCTGGGTGCAATGGCAAGTCGTGCCGATGGCGCACTCATCCAATCATACGCGATCGGTGCCGCCGGCCGATTGCGCGTCGCGCATGGCTCAGCCGCCGAAACCAAGGCGGTTAAGCAGCCGCAGATGATCGTGCCCGATCCAACCGGACGGTTCCTATATGAAATGGATCTTTCAGCCGGCTTCATGGGCGCACCGGCGATTGTCGAGTTCCGAGACTCTCCCGACGGAGCGATCGTTTCTAACATGCACGCATGTCTGAAGGGAGGCCCGAATTCAATCGTCATTTGCGGTCGCGTGCCGGCGTTCACCGGCCCAATCGCAATCTTAAAGTAACATCTGCAGGACTATACCTTTCGCCCCATAACGCTCGGGCTATGGCGGCGCCGCTTCGAGTAAAAGCGCTCGGGCAGTTCGACGTTCGCGACGCCGATGGCGGACCTTTGCGCGAGACGCACCTGCGCCGCACTGCACCGCTGCTCAAAGAACTCATCAGCCGGGTTCCACACGCCTGGGATCGGGTAGGCTTGGCTGCAACATTGTGGCCCGGCTCGGCTGCAAAAACCGCAGCCGCGAATCTGCGTGTGATGCTGCACGCGCTTCGGGCGGCTCTGCGGGAGGCCAACGCTGCTGAAGCGCTGTCGGCAGATGGCGACCGAGTTGCCTTGAATTCAGAACTCTGGCAGATCGACGCGGACGATTTCGAGAGATCCACGATCTCCGCATTGCGTGAGGGCTCGGCCGACGAGCAGTTCGCGGCCGTGCTCCGTTACGCCGGCGCCTTTCTTCCGGACGATTTCGCCGAGAGTTCGGCCTTGCGTCGCACGGCGCTGGAGTCGCTGTATCGCTCGGCTCTCCTGCGCTGCGCGGCCACGATTTCCGACGGCGCACTCGAACGGCGGTTGTGGACGCAGTTTGAAGCCGATCGCGAGGATTGTGAGATCGCGCGCGCCCTCTCACGCCATTGTGCTGCTCACGGCAACCACCTGGAGGCGGCGCGCGTCTTCACCTTTCATCAAGAGGCCGCTGCGCTCGCGCAATGTATCTGCGCCGTCGACGAGACTCCTGCCGAAAACGGTACGCCATCGTTTGCATTCTCGGTGCCGACGCTCTGGGAGCGTACGCCTTTCCCGCCCTTCATCGGGCGCGATATGGAGGTAGCCCAGCTCGGTGACATGCTTGACGACGCTATCGCCGGGCGCAGACGCACCCTCGTGCTGGTGGGCGAACCGGGAATCGGCAAAACGCGGCTCGCCGGCGAAATCATGGCCGAAGCACAGGATCGCGGTGCGTGCGTTTTTGTGGTTACATGCGGTGTCGCTCGGCAGACCCCATTGCGACCGTTCATCCGCACGCTCGAAACCGTGCTCGACGCGATTCCCGATGCGGCCGCAGCCATTGCGTTCGCCTCCTTCGGTCCGGTGCTCGCACGCCTTTCACAAGCGATACGACGCCGCATCGATTTCCCCGAAAAGCGATCCGGGATCGACGTCGGGCGCGCCGTCTTCGCGGTGGCACGCACGGTCGAGAACCTCTGCACGATGTGGCCCGTCGTCCTGCTCGTGGAAGATCTGCACTTGGCGGACGCTGCATCGCTCGCGGCGTTCAGTGCGCTGGCGGCTTCGCCGCTCGAACGCCGGCTGCTGCTCGTCGGCACCGCTCGCGAGGACGACCTCCGCACCTCTGTTGCGGGCGAGGTGCTGGAGACGGCGCGCGGCGAAACGTCACTGCTGCGCTTGGGACCCCTCTCGCATGATGAATCGTTGATTCTGGCTCGGCGGCTCTGGGATTCGGGCGCCCGGCCCGAGATCGTCGCGCGCCGCGCCGGCGGCAATCCGCTTGGAATTCTCGAGTATTGTAAGGGTGGGCATCGCATGCGAAAGCTCGAATCGGCCATCGCCCAGCGCATCCAGCGAGAGCCGGCCGAACTACGGTCGGTTCTTGAAGTCCTTGCACTGGCAGAGCCGGTTCCGCTTTCCGAGGTCTCGCTGCGGCGCATGCTGCAGCGCCGTTCCATCTCCCAAACCCTCGAACGCGCGCTGAGCTCGCGCCTGCTGCAAAAACAACCTCTGGGCTACTGCGTCGCTCACGGCATTTTTACCGACGTCATCGAGAATCAGCTTACCACGGCGCGCGCCGAGACGATCCATGCGCGGCTCGCGCTCTTGCCGGAGTTCCAAGATCATCCGGATACGCTAGCCTTTCATTATCTCTGCGCCGGACCGGGCTACCGGAGCGATGCGATTGCGGCTACGCTCTGCGCCCTGGACGAAGCAATGGCCGTCCGTAATCCGGCTGCCATCCTCGACATCCTGCGCAGGGCCCGCGGGATTATCGGGCCCGACGACGCACGCCTATTCCCCCTTGCATACGGTTTGGGGATTGCGGAGACGTTCGGCGGAGATGCGGCCTTGGCGCACCGAGCGCTCCGCGAAGCGCTCGCGGCTGCAAGAGATGACGGGCAGCGCATCGACGCCTACGTTGCACTCATTGGCCTTGCCGAGACCTCGATGCGTGTCGACGAAGGGCTGCAACTCTGCGATGAGGCGGAGTCGATCGTTTCCGGCGCGAGCGATCCTCGCGCTCTTCCCATCGTTCAGCGGCGCGCATTTCTACTGCTCCTTGCCGGCCGGTACGACGAGGCAACGGTCGTTGCCCGGCTTCTCCTGCGCTCACCTCTGGCCGACGAGATCGTCCGCGTGAGAGCGCAGCTCGCGATCGCAATCGCGCTAGCATATCGCGGCCGGCGCCCCGACGCCATTGAATGGTTTCAGCGTGCAAGGCGCGCGGCCGACCGCCTAGGCGAGGCGCAAGAGTCTGCGCTGGTCGTCGTCAATCTCGCATCGGCACATTTTCATGCAGGTGCACTGGGCGCGGCACGAGACCTCTACGTGCGGGCGGCGGAATTTTCGCTCTCGCGCGGACGGCTCGCCAATGCCTCCATCAGCATACGCAACGCAGGCGAATGCGAATATTACATCGGCAATCAAGAGGCCTCCGCCTCGTACGTCGCCGTTGCGGAACGGCGCGCTGCACGAACCGGACGACCCATGCTCGTAGCCGAAGCGCAAATGTTGCGAGGCGCAATTGCCGGAGTGCGCGAAAGCCCTGAAGCGTTCCGGCAGTTCGAGGCCGCCGCGCAGGCGTTTGTCTCGCACAAGGACGCCAAACTTCATTCCGACGTTGCGGGTCACGCGCTCGTCGCGTGCCGGCACGCAGGCCGGCGGGAACAAGTCGAGTTGTGGGAGCAGCGTGGACTAGGCACCATCGATCGGTGCGCCGATGTCGACACGCGCTGCTTCTTTAATGCTGCGCGCGCAGCGGCGCGGGCGATGTGCGGAGATGCGGATATCGCGCGCGGAGCCCTCGACTTGGCGCTCGCCGATCTCGGCGCGGTCGGTGCGGCGACGCGCCGGATGGAAAATGCGGCACTTTGCTGCGAGGCGGCGATTGAGTTGCGGGCAGCGCACCACGCTCGCGCAGCACTTGCGTCGGTGAAAACAGTGCGCGAGGAGAGCGACGCACAGCGTCTGCGAGACTGGCTGAGCGCGCTCGAACGCTCGCTATCTGGCTTGACCCAGTAGCTTCCGCAGCCGGCGCCGGTACGAGTCGCGCCGATTGCGCGGCAGCGCTGCGAGCATCACCGCTGCTACTGCCGACGGTACCATAAATCGGTCGTCTTCGGCACCCAGTAGGCCGATATCGAATAGCCGCACCTGCACTTGAGCAATTTCTTCCTCAGCGCTACCGGAAAGACACGCGAGCGTAGATGGACAAACCGGCTCTCCAACAAATGACATTGCCCGCAAGACCTCCAGCTCCGCGATCGGCAGCGAGCGCAGGCTGTGCTCGATTCGTGCGGTAAGGTCCCGCGGTATCAATGCATCTATCGGCGTTTCTACCGGTATCTCCCACGCGTACCCGCGCTGAACGAAGGGCGCGCTAAGGACGTGCCGAGCGGCGGCGATAAGGGCGCGAATGTCGCTTGGCCAGAGATCCGCTAGCGCTTGCGCGAGACGCGGCCCAACCGTTCCACCGAAAACACCTTCAACAATCGCGACGCGATCTTCGAACTTCAGCGGTTTCAGAGCCATGTCATTCAACCAGGGGTGAGCCGGGCCGGCGCGCTTGCGCGCAGCGAACAGCCACAGAATCGGAAGGTCGGCCGTCGCGCGGACGAGTGCGGCTACATCCTCGCCAAACGCACGCTCGTCCAGATCGGCATCGTCAATCGCAAATACGCACGGCTGCACCGATGCCAGCGCATGAACGGTACGCACGAGAGGGTCGCGCGACGATGTCGGCGGCGCAATACCGTCGATGGCGCTGCGAACTGGCTCCAGTGCCATATGCGAATCAGCGACCCTGTAGCATCGGACGACACTCGTTGCGAAGCCTCGATGGGCGGCGATCCGAACGATCTCGTGAAGAAGAGCGGATTTCCCAGAAGCTGCGCCGCCGAGAATGCGTAGGGCGGCACCGCATCCACTAGCCACACGCTCCAAGACTTCTCCAAGGGCGGCAAGATCCTCGCCCCTGCCGATCAGCGAATCCCCCGTCGCAGGCTTGGCCACCGGCTCCCGAGCTAAGAGGTCCAGCGAACTCGAAAGTTTCCGCTTCGTCTTACTCGCAACGGCATCGCGGTGCGAGGCGAACGTCGCTCGGGCGGAATCGGCGTTGCCGGCCAGCGACAGACGCGCGAAAAGCAGCTCTGCCAGAGCTTCATCGTACGGGTAGCGCCGGAACGCAGGAACGAGGATCTCCAGCGCCTGTGCGTTCTTTTCGGCCTTGAGCAACCAGCACACCAACTGCGCACACAGCGCACGGTGCAAGCGCTGCACGCGCTCGCGTATCGCCAGGACTTCGTCATGGCCCTCACCCGGCATGTACTCACCTGCGCAAAGCGCATTCAAGGCGATGGCACGTTCGCAAAACGTCTCGCCGCGTTCGCTGCCGGCAAGCAGCGCAATCGAATCGCGTTCGAATGTCAGTGCGTCGACCGCAGGCTCGTAAACCGGATTCACGCACAGGACCCCGGACTCCAGGAGCGCGATGCTGTTCGATTCGAAGACCGCCGGCTCAGCCAGCGTAAACGCCCGGCGCAAATCATGCAGGCGAACGCGCAGATTCGCCCTTGCCGCAGACGGATCGGAGTCCGGCCACAGTTCTTCGGCAACGGCGTCAGCGAAACAGCGAAATGCCGGTTTACGGAGGAGAATCTTGAGGACGGCCGCCGACCGCCTTCGGGAGTCTTCGAAAACGACGCGTCCGCGCCAGCGAACGGCAAACTGGCCGAGGGTCACGACATCAAGTCCGCTCTCATAGCCATTCATGATTATGGCCTTCCCCCGCCGCAAGCAATATTGCATCCCCGAGTCTACAGCGCCGACGTTACGGGAACGTTACGATGCGGAAAGCCACGCAACGTACATGCGCCACGGCTTCCTCGCCGAGGGTTGGCTCCTCGAGCGGTGAAGTCAAGAGTTCTCTAGCCGGCTAAAGGCCGTCGGCTCCAGCAGGCGGTCTCCAACTCCGCAGAAGGCGCCTCATGCAATCCGTCAAGCCCAAGTGGACCGAATCCGGACTCGTATTGGTATGCGAGCGCTGTTACAAGGAGCGCATCCCCGAGGAAGACCCGGAGAAAGCGGTCGAGATCGGCGCCTTTCATCTGCGCGAGTGGCTCAAGAAGCGCTTGAAAGAAGACGGCCACTGGGGCCGGGTGCGGGCGATCGCCACGGGCTGCATGGACGTCTGCGCGCGTCGCCGCGTCACCGTTTGCATCGTTCCGCAACGCCTGGACGAGATCGCCGAAATCCTCGTCGTAGACCCCGTCACGGAGCGTAACGCACTCTACCGGACGATCGTCGAACGGCTCGCCGGCCGTTAACCGAAGCAGGTTGCGGAAAAAGCCGCGTGCCAATATCCGCGGAGCGATTTTGGGCGATTTCGAAGCCCGAAGAAGGAGCAACGCCGTAGCGTTGTGACTGATGAGCAACGAAGAAAGCGTCCAAAATCGCCCGCGGGATTGGTGCGGGGATTTTTTCCGCAACCTGCTAGGGCAGCTCGATCTCGGAGAGGTTCTTCTCGATCTTGCGCTTGACGCGCTGCAGAGCGTTGTCGATCGACTTTACGTGGCGGCCGAGGTCGCGGGCCATCTCCTGATAACTCTTGCCTTCGAGATACGATAGGAGTACTTGCGACTCGAGCTCCGAGAGGTTCTCCTGAATGCGCTCTTTGATATCCTGAGAGACTTCCTGGTTGATTACGAGCTCTTCGGGATCGGAGGTCTTCTGCGAAGCCATCACGTCGAGCAGCGTTCGCTCGCTATCCTCATCGTAGATGGGCTTGTTCAGCGAAATGTACTGGTTGAGCGGAATGTGCTTCTGCCGCGTAGCCGTCTTGATGGCCGTGATGATCTGGCGCGTGATACAGAGCTCGGCAAACGCACGGAAACTCGACAACTTGTCGGCTTTGAAATCGCGCACGGCCTTGTAGAGCCCGATCATCCCTTCTTGGATGATATCCTCGCGGTCCGCTCCGATCAGGAAGTAGCTCTTGGCCTTGATGCGAACGAAGTTCTTGTACTTATTGAGCAGGAACTCCATCGCCAGGTCGTCGCCCGACTTCGCGATGGCAACGAGGTCCTCGTCGACCCGCTCGTGATATTCGACGCCATCCGCCGCGACGGGATGGGTTATTGCCATATTTGCCTTGCCCTCAGGGGTCCGACGCG
>JAKAPQ010000104.1 GCA_021806945.1 bacterium
GGTAAGAAACATGCGGTTGCCCGGCGCAAGATGGCGCATTTCACGATGCTCGTCGACGGCCCGATCGACGATGCCGCCCTCGAGCGCGCGCGCGCCGCGCAGGCGACGCTGCGCTGGGTCGAGGAGGGCTCCTAGAACACGCTGGCCGGCTTCGGCGGAATCTCGGTGTATGCCATGGGGCGATCCCACCAATCGTGGGCGCGCCAGCGCAGCTCGTCGGCGGTAGGCGGAGCCGGCAGCCGAAGCTCGATCGCGCGCTCGTACGCGGCGAGATAGCGGTCGACCATGCGCTCGACGTCGAACTCTGCCTCCACGCGCTCGCGGCACGCGCGCCGGTTAAGCCCGGCGAGCTGCGGCACGCGGCCGACGGCTTCGGCTACGTCGTCGAACAGAAAGCCCGTTACGCCGTCGACGACGATCTCGGGGATCGAACCCATCCGTGCGCCGAGAACGGGCGTTCCGCAGGCCATCGCCTCGATCATCGTGAGGCCGAAACGCTCGGGGCGCGTCGTCGCGTGAACGAGCGCGAGGGCGCCGCTCAAAAGTTCGTTGCGCGCCTCGCGCCGGACGGCGCCGAGGAATTGAATGCGGTCGCCGTCGACGTGCGGTTCCACTTGCGTCTTGAAGTACTCGAGGTCGTGCGGGATCGCCGCGATCTTCAAACGGACGCCGGCGCGCTTGGCGATCTCGATCGCCAGATGCGTGCCTTTCTCGGGATGGAGCCGCCCGAGGAAGACCAGATAGTCGCCGGGCCGTTGGTTAAACGTGAACTCCGTGGGGTCGATGCCGTTGTAGGTCGTGGCCAGATAGGCTAGACCGGGGTCGCGGTCCGCATCGCTGATCGAACAGTAGAAACTGCGATGCGCGCAGCCGTAGTAGGCAGCCAAGATCTGCGGCGACGAAAAACCGTGGATCGTCGTCACCAGCGGCGGCGCACTGCTGCCGAGCGCGTAGGTCATCGGCTTCCAGTCGAAATTGTTGTGGATGAGATCGAAGTCGCGCGCTCGCTCGAAGAGGCGCCCGGCATGCAAGGCGGCGTAGACGTCGCCGTCGAGCGCGGGATCCTCGGCGCACCCGACCGGAACGACCGACTCGAGCCGGCCCGCGAACTGCGAGTTGCCGGTAGCGAAGAGCGTGACGTCGAGGCCGCGGCGGCGCATGCCGTCGGCGATGTTGTAGGCGATCTGCTCCCACGGCCCGTACCCGGGCGGCGGTGAGGGCCACGCGATCGGCGCAAGCACCGCTAGGCGCAGGCCCCGCAGGTTCACGCGAGGGTGCCGGCCTTTATGACGGCTCGCGGCCGCGCGAGCGCGCGCACGTCCTCGCCGGCGTCGCGATCGAGCAAGAGCAGATCGGCCGGCTCTCCGGGCTCCAGCAGGCCGCGATGCAGGCCGATCAGCTCGGCGGCGACGGCGGTCGCCGCGTGCAAGGCCGCTTGCGGCGTCATGCCCAAGAGCCGGTGCATCAGTTCGACCTCGTAGGCGTAGTTCTCGTGGTAGTTGTAGGGCGTGCCGGCGTCGGAGCCGCCCGCGATCTTCACGCCCATCGTAAACGCGCGCTTGATGCGCTCCACCATGTGCGCGTTTACCTCGCGTGCCTTGCGGACGACGAAATCGGGCTGGCTGCCGTCGGCGGCGTGCTCGAGGATGCACGTCGGCGCGGTGAGCGTCGGTACGAGATACGCTCCGCGCGCCTTGAAGAGCGCGATCGAATCGTCATCGAGCATGTGCCCGTGCTCGATGGAATCGACGCCGGCCCGTAACGCATTGTTGATGCCGTCGGTCCCGATCGCGTGCGCCGCGACGCGCATGCCGTGGTGATGGGCCTCGAGGCACGCGGCCTGCATCTCTTCCTCGCTAAGCTGCGCGATGCCGGGAACCGCGCCCTTCGTGAGCACGCCGCCGGTGGCGATGAGTTTGATGCAGTCCGCACCGTACCAGCGCTGCTCGCGAACGGCTTTGCGCGCATCCCACGGTCCGTCGACGGCGCGCCCGATGAACCAACCGTGGCCGCCCGTCATGCAGAGAACGTTTCCGGCGGCGCTGATGCGCGGGCCGGGCACGCGCCCCGCGTCGATGGCATCGCGCAGATCGATCGCCAAGCGTTCCGAGGCACCGAGATCGCGCAAGGTCGTGACGCCTGCGGCCAGGGCCTTGGCCGCGTTTCCGGCGGCGCGCAGCATGCGCTGGGTCGGCGTCGTAGCGAGAACGGCCGCCATCGTGTCGGGCTCGCCGTTCGCTTCGAGGTGTGCGTGCGCATTGACCAAGCCCGGCGTCACGCAGGTTGCTTCGAGATCGAACGCTCCGCTTGCATCGCGAATCTCCGCGATGCGGCCATCCGCGATCGTAAGGTCGGCGTTGCGCCGCGGGGGCGCGAGCGAGCCGTCGTAGAGTACGCCGCAACGGACGATCATGGGGCAACCGCCTTTTCTAGCGCTTGAAACGCCTTGCTCGTGAGTTCGTGATCGAGTACGCCCGCGATGAAACGCGACGCGGCGCGGACTTTCGCTAAGTCGACGCCGGTTTCGATGGCCATGCCGTGCAGCATGTAGAGCACGTCCTCCGTCCCGACGTTGCCGGTCGCGCCGGGCGCATACGGGCAGCCGCCCAAACCGCCGGCGCTCGAATCGAAGATGAAGACGCCGTGCTGCAACGCCGCGTAGATGTTGGCGAGTGCGGTGCCGCGGGTGTCGTGAAAGTGCAGCGCGAGCCGCTCGAGGCCGACAACCTTCGCGAGCATCGGCACCATCTCGTTGACCTGGCTTGGGACGCCCACGCCGATCGTATCGCCGATCGAGATCTCGTCGCAGCCGATATCGATAAGACGCTTTGCCACCGCGACGACCGCGTGCGGCGTAACCACGTCGCCGAACGGCGAGCCGAACGCGGTGGAGACGTACCCGCGCACCCACATGCCGCCGGCCTTTGCCTCCGAGACGACGCCGCGGAAAGTCTCGATCGAATCGTCGATCGTCATGTTGATGTTGCGTTTGGTGAAGGCCTCCGAGGCCGCGGTGAAGACCGCGATGGCGTCGGCGCCGGCTGCCCGGGCGCGTTCCAAGCCTTTTGCGTTGGGCACCAGCACGGGATAGCGAACGCCGGGGCGCTTGCGGATACGCGCGAAGACTTCGGCGGCGTCGGCCAGCAGCCTGATGGCTTTGGGGCTCACGAACGAGGTTGCTTCGACGTACGATAACCCCGTCTCGGAGAGCAGATCGATGTAACGAACCTTATCGTCCGTCGATACCAGGACGCGCTCGTTCTGAAGGCCGTCGCGCGGCCCCATCTCGCAGATCCGGACGTATCTCGGGCGGTTCACGATCGCGCTACTCCAACTCCAGCAGCGGCGCGAAGCCGGCGACGATCTCGCCTTCGCGGACGACGACGCGCTTCACGATCCCGTGGCCCGGCGCTTCGATGCGGTGCTCCATCTTCATGGCCTCCAGCACGATCAACAGGTCGTGCGCCGCCACGGTATCTCCTTCGCGGACGGCGACTTTGACGATCTTTCCCGGCATCGGTGCGAAGATCGAGCCCGCCGCGCCGCTGGCCGCCCCGCGCGCCGACGCTTCGGCGACGCTCCCGCGGCTGAACGCAAATGCGTAGCTGCGGCCATCGACGTGCGCCGCGAACGTAGCGCCGTGAAGTTCTACAGTGCCGACCGTTTCGCGATCGCCGAGCGTTGCGTGCAGGCGCGCGCCGTGCTCGCGTACGCGTAGGCGTCCGGCGAGATCGCCGCGCAGATCCCAGGCGCCGCCCTCGGCGGTCGCGTCGGCTTCGACTGCGATCTGCGTGCCGTCGCAGCACAGGCGCAGCGGGACGCCGATGCCGCCCACGCGCCACGGGGCGCGGCCTCCGCTCAGGATGCCCGCAACCACGAGCAACGCGGCCTCCGGCGGGGGCGCCGCGAGCGCGAAGGCCGATTCGTCGAGACGCTCCGCCAAGAACTGCGTCGTCGTATCGCCGGCGCGGAAGGCCGCGTCGCGTGCGATCCAGAGCAGCAGCGGAACGTTCGCGCGGATGCCGGCGATCTGGAAATCCTGCAACGCTGCGGTAAGCCGGCGCACCGCGCCCGCGCGGTCTTCGGCCCAAACGATCAGCTTTGCGAGCATCGGATCGTAATACACGCCGACCTCACTCCCCGCTCGCACGCCCGCATCGACGCGAATACCCGGTCCCTGCGGCGGCTCCCACGCCGCGATCGTTCCGGTCGACGGCAGCAGATGGTTGGCGGGATCCTCGGCATAGATGCGCGCTTCGACCGCCCAGCCCCGCGGACGGACGTCCTCCTGCGCGATCTCGAGCGCTTCGCCGCCGGCGATGCGCAACTGCCAGTGAACGAGATCGATGCCGTAGACCATCTCGGTGACCGGATGCTCGACCTGCAGGCGTGCGTTCATCTCGAGAAAGTAGAACCGGCCGTCTTCGTCGAGCATAAACTCGCAGGTGCCGGCGTTCGTGTAGTTCACCGAAGCGGCGGCGCGCACGGCTGCGGCGCCCATCTCGGCGCGCAGTTCGGGGCCGAGCGCCACGGACGGCGCCTCCTCGACGATCTTCTGATGGCGCCGCTGAATCGAACACTCGCGCTCGCCGAGGTGAATAACGCGGCCGTGCTCGTCGGCAAGAATCTGGAATTCGATATGGCGCGGCCGACGCAGATAGCGCTCGAGCAGCACCGTATCGCTTCCGAATGCGGCGAGCGCTTCGCGTTTGGCGGCTTCCAGCGCCTCTTCGAAGGCTGCCGGATCCTCGACCAGGCGCATGCCGCGCCCGCCGCCCCCGGCGCTCGCCTTGATCAGCAGCGGCATCCCGATGCGCTCCGCCTCTCCGCGCAGTCGCGCCACGGAGAGATCGTCGCCGTCGTACCCCGGCACGACCGGCACGCCGCACGCGCGCACGCGGCGCTTCGCTTCGATCTTGCTGCCCATCGCTGCCATGGCCTTGGGCGACGGACCCACGAAAACGATACCGGCGTCGCGGACGGAGCGCGCAAACTCGGCTCGCTCTGAGAGGAAACCGTAGCCGGGATGAATCGCATCCGCACGCAGCGTCTTCGCCGCCGCCACGATCGCATCGGTGTTGAGATAGGAGTCGGCGGCTGCAGCCGGACCGACGCAGACCGCATCATCCATGAATTCGAGATGGTACGCCTGCGCGTCGGCTTCGGAGTAGATGCCCACCGGCGCGATGCCCATCTCGCGCGCGCCGCGCGCAACGCGCACGGCGATCTCGCCGCGGTTGGCGATGAGCAGCCGGCGGATCACCGAAGCCAGCTCGCTTTGCGGCGCTCGAGAAAGGCAAGCAAACCCTCTTGGCCTTCGGGGGAGGTTCGCTGGCGGGCGATCGCTTCTGCCGTCAAGGTGCGCGAGTCGTCGTAGCCGGCCGCGCGTACGTCGAAGATCAGCTGCTTGGCCGCCGCGGCGGCCTGCGGCCCGGCGGAGCGCAGCTCGGAGAGGACGCGCTCGACCGCGGCATCCAGATCGCCGGGTGCGACGACCTCGTGCACCAGCCCGATCGCCTGCGCGCGTCTTGCGTCGAAGCGTTCGCCGGTGAGAAACAGCGCGCGCGCGTTGCTCGCGCCGATCTTCGCGATGACGAACGGCGAGATGACGGCGGGGATGATGCCGAGCTTGACCTCGGTGAAGCCGAAGAGCGTGCCCTCGGCGGCGACGACGATATCGCAGACCGCGGCGAGGCCTGCTCCGCCGCCAAGAGCGGCGCCGTGAACGCGCGCGACGACCGGTTTGCCGCAGCGGTCTATGGTGCGGAACATATCGGACATGGCCGAAGCTTCGGCGACGTTCTCCGCGTGCGTCAACGCGAGCGAGGCACGCAGCCAATTGACGTCCGCTCCACCGCAGAAGGCCGCGCCCTCACCGGAGAGGACGATGGAGCGTACGGCCGGATCAGAGCCGAGGCGCTCGAACGCCGACGTTAGGGCGGCGATGACCTCGGCGTTGAAGGCGTTGCGCACTTGCGGACGGGCTAGACGGACGCGGGCGTTGCCGCCCTCGACCGCTACGATAACGTCGGTTGACATGCGTGGCGAGGGGTTCTAGCCGGCGCCGAAGAGATACTGCACCGGCGTCACGCGACCGCCGAAGAATGCCGTAACGCCGATGCCGTAGGCGTCCGCCAACCGTCCTAACTCGGCTTCGTCGAGGGTCGTCTCGCCGTTCTCGGCGGCCGCGAGCCGCTCGTCGTCGATCTCCGCGCGCCGTGCTGCTTCCTCAAGCGAGATGCCGAGCTGCGCGCGCTGCGAAGCCAGTTGCCCCGAGACGAAGGCGACCACGTCGTTCATCGGGCGTGCCCGCTTACATGCGGAAGACGCCGTAGTGCGTCTGCGGAAGCGGAGCGTTGGCGGCGGCGTCGAGCCCGAGCGCGATGACCTTGCGCGTGTCGAGCGGGTCGATGATGCCGTCGTCCCAGAGACGCGCGGTAGAGTAGTAGGGGCTTCCCTCTCTTTCGTACTTTTCGAGGATCGGTCGCTCGAACTCGGCGCGCTCTTCGGGCGTCATCTCGCCGCGGACCGTTGAGAGCACGCCGGCGGCCTGCGGGCCGCCCATCACCGAGATGCGCGCGTTCGGCCACATCCAGAGTTGCCGCGGCGAGTAGGCGCGCCCGCACATGCCGTAGTTGCCGGCGCCGAAACTGCCGCCGATGACGACCGTGAACTTTGGGACTTCGGCGCACGCCACGGCCGTGACGAGCTTGGCGCCGTCCTTCGCGATGCCGCCGTTTTCGTATTGCTTGCCGACCATGAAGCCGGTGATGTTCTGCAGGAAGAGCAGCGGCGTGCCGCGCTGCGTGCACAGTTCGATGAAGTGCGCGCCTTTGAGCGCGCTCTCGCTGAAGAGGATGCCGTTGTTGGCGAGGATGCCGACGGGGTGCCCTTCGATGCGGGCGAAACCGCACAGCAGCGTCGTGCCGTAGCGCGCTTTGAACTCGTGAAACTCCGATGCATCCACGAGGCGGGCGACGATTTCGCGAACGTCGTATCCCGTGCGCCGGTCCGCCGGTACGATGCCGTAGATCTCGCGCGGATCGTAGTTCGGCGGCTGCGGTTGCACTGCGTCCCATTGGCGCGGCAGTTCGCGGTGCAGGTTCGCTACGATCTCGCGAACGATGCGCAGAGCGTGAAGGTCGTCCTCGGCGAAATGGTCGGCGACCCCGGATACGCGCGTGTGCACGTCGGCTCCGCCGAGATCCTCCGCGGTAACGACTTCGCCTGTGGCGGCGCGCACCAGCGGCGGGCCGCCTAAAAATATCGTGCCGTTCCCCTTCACGATGATCGTCTCGTCGCTCATCGCCGGCACGTAGGCGCCGCCCGCCGTGCACGAACCCATCACCGCTGCGATCTGCGGAATCTTCTTTCCGGACATACGGGCTTGATTGTAGAAGATGCGGCCGAAGTGATCGCGGTCGGGAAAGACGTCGGCTTGCAGCGGCAGGAACGCCCCTCCGGAATCGACCAGGTAGATGCACGGCAGGTAATTTTGTTCCGCAATCTCTTGCGCGCGCAGATGTTTCTTGACGGTCATCGGATAGTAGGTACCGCCTTTGACCGTCGCGTCGTTGGCGACGACGACGCAGTGCTGGCGCTCGACGATGCCGATTCCGGTGATAACGCCCGCCGACGGGCACGCATCGTGGTACATGTCGTTGGCGGCGAGCGCGGAGAACTCCAGGAAATCCGAACCGGCGTCGACCAAACGGTCGACTCGCTCGCGCGCCGTGAGCTTTCCGCGCTTACGATGCTTGGCGGTCGCTTCGGCGCCGCCGCCGGCGCGCACGGCGCTTAGCGACTCACGAAGTTCGGCCACCAGCGCCTCCATGCGCTCGAAGTTTCGCCGGTAGTCGTCGCCGCCTCGATCCAGGCGCGTTTCAAGTTCAGCCATCGTCCTCTAGCGCTTCGGTGCCGGCCCGTTCGAATCCGTCGCGCGCGTTAAACTCGGGTTAG
>JAKAPQ010000105.1 GCA_021806945.1 bacterium
GGTTCGCCGTCTCGTTCATCAGCGACAACGAGGGCGGAGTCGAATCGCGCTGCTATCTGCGCGACGAAGGCGAAGACGGCACGGGCACGCCCCGCGACACCGCACTCGAGAAGATCACGCTACCACAGCTTTTCGAATACTTGGAAGAGATAACTTCGGTCGAATCGGGCTCCGCCTCGCAACCCGTCAGCGGTCAAAGCGCGTAGACCGCGTCCGCTAGGCGCCCGGGTTCCACGCGAATTGCGGCGAGCACCCCCGGCTGGCGCACCGCTTCGGCGGCAAAGCCGAGTGCCAGGTGTTTGGGTTCGTAGCGTTCATCGGCGCGCTGCGCCCCTTCGAGGAAGATCTGCAACGCTTCTTTGTTAAGCCAGGCGCTCTCGAGAGCCCCGGGAACTTTGAACGCGAGCGTATCGTACCGCGCGAAGGCCGGGCTTTCGCCCGAACCGAGAGCGTCGTCGGGCAATCGCGCGACGCCGCTCACGTCGATGCGCTGCGGAGCGAGGGACGCGAGCTTTTCCGCATCGATCACGCGCGCGAGTGCAGGACCGACGCCGTCGTCTTCGAGCAGTGCCAGCAACAACGCCCGCGGCGTGACGAAAGGCTCGTGCGACCGGATTGCCTTTCCGGCAGCAGATCGCATCACGGCGAGCAAGGCATCGCTCAGATGCAGGCGTTCGAACTCCATCGCTTGACTTGCTTAGCCCCGGACGAACCCTCAATCCTCCAGGCGGCTGTCGAAGTTAAGCCGTCAAAAGGCGGCCCAAAGACGGAAACGTGCTTAACTCCGACGGCCGCCCAGGCGGACCGCCCGGCGAAACTCGCGCACGGCATCTTCGATGCGGCCGGCCGCCCTATAGGCGATGGCGAGGTTGCGGTGCGCCGCGGCGTGGCGGTCGTCGCTGCGCACGGCCGCCTCATAGTGCGCGATTGCCTCGTCGAGGTGACCCTCCTCGAACAGGAGGTTGCCGAGGTTCGTCATTGCCGGCGCGTATCTCGGGACGAGCTCCAGGCACGTGCGAAACGCCTCCAGCGCTTCGTCGCGGCGCGCCAAGTGCACGAGGGCGATGCCGCGCTTGTTTGCGAGGATCGCGCGGTCGCGCCGAGAGAGTTCCGGACTCTCCAGCAGATCGTCGAGCAGCGCCAAGGCGGATTCGTACTCACCGGTCTCGAGCGCCCGCAAGGCGCGCTCGAACGGCGTGGCCGCTGCCGGGTTGAAAAGAGCCTTGAGTTTGCGAAAGCCGAACACGTACGCCTATGTTCACGATCGACGTGGTCACGCTCTTCCCCGAGATGTTCGCGCCATTCGTCGGTCTCTCGATCGTCGGCCGGGCCGTGGAGGCGGGACTGGTCGATATCCGCTACCGGCACATCCTGGACGCCCTCGAAGGCAGCGAACGCGCGGATGACGAGCCCTACGGCGGCGGAGCCGGCATGGTGATGCGCCTCGAGCCCATCGCGCGCATCCTCGATCCCATTCTCGCAGCTGCGCCGTCGGCGCGCCTGGCGATCGCCCTTACGAGCCCGAGCGGCAAGCCGTTCACCCAAGCCGACGCCCGGCGTTTTGCTACGGCCCTCGACCACTTGGTCTTGATCTGCGGGCACTACGAGGGCATCGACGAACGCCTCTGCGAGCTCTACCCCATCGAGGAGTACTCGCTGGGCGACTTCGTCCTCACGGGAGGCGAGATCCCGGCGCTGGCGATGATGGACGCCACGATCCGTCTGCTCGAAGGCGCGATCCATCCTGCATCGGCCGCGGAGGATTCGTTTGCAGCCGGGCGCCTGGATTACCCGAGCTACACGCGTCCCGCCGTCTTTCGCGGCGTCAGCGCCCCAGAGGTCCTGCTCTCGGGCGACCACGCTGCGATCGCGCGATGGCGCCGTGAAGCCTCGCGGGCGCGGACCGCCGCCCGGCGGCCCGATCTCGGAGAGAAGCAGTAGCGATGGCGATCCTTGCAATGGCCGGCGTTCGCATGTTAGAATCCGAGGGTTGTCGCCGGGCCCCCAGCGACTGTTTTCAATTTCCGATCCGAATTTTCTTCAAAGAGAGCCGCCATGAACCTCATCGACGTCCTCAACCACGAGCAGCAAAAAGAGAGCGTGCCCGAGTTCCGATCCGGCGATACCGTCAAGGTCTATTCGAAGGTCGTCGAGGGCGGCAAGGAGCGCGTGCAGATGTTCGAGGGCGTCGTGACGGTTCGCAAGGGGGGCGGCTCCCACGAAGCGGTCACCGTACGCCGGGTAGCCCACGGCGTCGGCGTCGAGAAGACCTTCCTCGTCCACAGCCCGCGCGTCGAGAAGATCGAAGTGGGCAAACGCGGCATCGTCCGCCGCAGCCGCCTCTACTACCTGGCCGAAAAGGTCGGTAAGGCCGCTCGCATCAAAGAGAAGAAAGCTGTTCGCTAATCTCGCTCTGAGCCCGCTACAACTTCTCGGGTTGATCTGCGTGTTCGCGGTGGCGAGGATCGCCCTGGGTTTGAAACCCGTCGCCGCCGGCCGCAGCGCCGGTGCGCTTGTCGCCATCGCACGCGAGTACCTCGAAGCATTTATCGTTGCCGGACTCGTAGCACTCTTCCTCATAACGTTCGTCATTCGGACGTTTTACATCCCCTCCGGGTCTATGGAGCCTACGCTGCAGGTCAACGACGTACTGCTCGTAGACGAGATCGAGTACCGGTTTCACGGCCCGCACCCCGGCGACATCGCCGTCTTCAAGCCGCCGGTCGCTTCGAAGGACGACTACATCAAGCGTGTAATCGGCGTTCCTGGTGACACTCTTTCGATTCGCCGCGGTACGGTGTACGTGAATGGACGCGCGCTCGCCGAACCTTACGTCGCTCAAAAGCCGGATTACTCGTTACGCGTCGAACGCTACGGGATCTACGTCGACGGGCAGCCGCTGGACCCTTCCCAAGCCGACGTGCCGCCCAAGCGCTTTTGGCAAAGCCCCGACCGCATACCGGCAGGTTTCTACTTTATGATGGGCGACAACCGGAACGAGTCGGATGATTCCCACGTGTGGGGCTTCGCGCAGCTTCATGGCAAATTCGCCGCCGGCCCACTCGCCCGCACGAACGAAACGGCGGAGTTCACGGGCCGGGCGTTCTTAATTTTTTGGCCGCTAAGCCGGATGCGGATACTACAATGATTGCGAGCCCTCTCTGTGCCTGGATCGATCGCCGTGACCCCGACTGAACTGCTCATCATCGTCGCGCTCTTCATCGTCGCGCGGCTGGTACTCCACTTGCAGCCCGTCAAGGCCCGCTCTCAAGGGCGCTCGCAAGTCTTCGCCCGCGAGTATCTCGACCCGTTTATCTTTGCCGGCATCGCGGCGTTCTTGCTCATCACCTTCGTCGCGCGAACGTATTACATCCCGTCGGGCTCCATGGAGCCGACGCTTAAGATCGGCGACGTGCTGCTCGTCAACAAGTTCGAGTATCGTTTCGTCAAGCCGCGCGAAGGCGATATCGTCGTCTTCAGACCGCCCGTCCCATCTCCGGACGATTTCATCAAGCGCGTCATCGGGCTTCCGGGCGATACGCTCAAGATTCAAAACGGCACCGTTTACGTCGACGGCAAGGCTCTCTCCGAACCGTACGTTGCCGCCAAACCCGACTACAACCTGATCGTCAAGAACTACGACGTCTACGTCGACGAGCGCGACGGAACCGGTTACCAGCCGCTCGACCCATCGGCCGCAAACATCCCGCCGCGGAAAGACTGGACGGCGCCCAACCGCATACCGAAAAACTGCTACTTCATGATGGGCGACAATCGCAACGACTCCGAAGATTCGCACATCTGGGGTTTCGCCCAGCTCTCCGGCACGTTCGCTACGGGTCCGCGGGCGGGCGGGCCGGCTCACTTCACGGGTCGCGCGTTCCTGATATTCTGGCCGCTTTCACACGCCCGCATCCTCTAGCGCGGATTAGGACTTCGCGCGCACGCGTCGAAGAATCCCTCCCGTGCTCCGCCCATTGCATTGGCGCTCGGTAGCAAGCGCGACGCTGCAAATCGCGGTCCTCGGGCTCTTGGCGCTCGCGTTCTTCATGCGTACTCCCCAAGTCTCGGGGATCTCGATGTCGCCGCTGATCGCATCGGGCGAGTTCGTTCTGATCGACACGGTCGCATACCGGTTTCGCGGACCGCAGCGGGGTGACGTCATCGCCTTCCACCACGACGGGCCGACGCCCGAGGTGTTCATCAAGCGCGTCGTCGGGTTGCCCGGCGATCGCATCCGCATCGATCGCGGAACGGTGTACGTCAACGGCGCCCCGCTCTCCGAGCCGTACATCCGTTACCGCGACGACCGCAGCTTCCCCACGGTCGTGGTCCCGCCGAACTCACTCTACGTGCTCGGCGACAACCGCGTGGACAGCGACGACTCCCGCTTCTGGGGCTTCGTTTCGGAAGGCAGCGTCATCGGTAAGGCCGTCGCCGGGATCTGGCCGATCGGCCGCATCGGACTCCTATGAGTGCCGGCGCGGAGTTCGAGCGCGTCATCCAGTGGTACCCGGGCCACATGGCCGCCGCGATGCGACGCATCGGCGAGCATATGAAGCTGATCGACGTCGTTATCGAAGTGGTCGATGCGCGCGTACCGTCCAGCGGGAGCAATCCGGTGCTCGACGCGATCGCCGGCCAGCGTCCGCGCCTGCTCGTCCTCGATCGTGAGGATCTTGCGGATCCGCATGCGACCACGCGATGGCTAGCCTACCTCGGCCGGCGCCGCCGCGTCGTCGCAGTCAACGGGCGCGAACGTAGCGGCGTCACCGCGGTCGGCTACCATCTAGCGCAGCTGACCGCGGGCCGGCGCGCCGCCCAACGCGCTATCGTGGTCGGGCTGCCGAACTCGGGAAAATCCTCCATCATTAACGGTCTGCTGAAACGCGCCGCCGCGAAGACCGAAGACCGCGCTGGGGTCACGCGCGCGCTGCAATGGTTTAGGGTGCAGCCCAACCTCGAGTTGATGGACACTCCGGGAATCTTGGTCCCCAAGATCGACTCCGCGCAAGCGCAATGGAAACTCGCACTGGTCGGCGCGGTGCCGCGCGAGCGCTACGATCCCGAAGACGTTGCGACGCGCTTTCACGCCTGGTTGTCGGAACGCACTAAGGGGCAGACGCGCGTGCCGGATCTCGCGGCATTCGCGCGGGGCCGCGGCTTCGTCCGGCACGGCGGCGAGGCCAACCTCCATAACGCCGCGCAGTCCTACCTGAAGGCCTTCAACGACGGTACGTTCGGACGCCTTACGCTGGAGCTGCCCCCCGATGACCCCTGACAAATCCGCCCGGAGCCTCGCGCGCTCCGACCGCGAGCACCGCCGGCTGCTCGGCCTGCACGCGTTTGAAGATGCCGCCCGCGCCCGAGGGTACGTGTACGTCGGTGGCGTCGACGAAGTCGGCCGCGGACCGCTGGCCGGCCCGGTCGTGGCCGCCTGCGTCGTCGCGAGCGGTCGGCTCATGCTCCGCGGGCTCAACGACTCAAAGCAAGTACGACCGGAACGGCGCGAAGAGCTCGCCGAAGGGATCCGCGCTCTCTGCGCGGCCTGGGCAATCGGCAGCGCGAGCGTCGACGAGATCGACCGGCTCAACATATACTGGGCGAGCGTGCTGGCGATGGAACGAGCGATCGCCGGGCTCGCGGTCGCGCCGGAGTACCTGATTACCGACGCCGTACGGATCCCTTCGTTCGCATCGCCGCAGGAGCCGTTGACCAAGGGCGATGCACGCAGCGCGGTCGTCGCGGCCGCATCCATCCTGGCAAAAGTCCACCGAGACCGCCTGCTGGTCGAACTCGACGCCGTCGAGCCGCGCTACGGCTTCGCCGCGCACAAAGGCTACGCGACGCCGCAGCACCTAGAGGCGCTCCGCGTGCACGGCCCGTCGATCTACCACCGCCTGGGATTCCGGGGCGTGCGGGACGCGCAGCTCGTTCTCGAGGGCGTCGTACGCGATTGAACAGCGCCAAGGGCCGCGCCGGTGAAGCCAAGGCCGCAGCCTTCCTAGAGACGTGCGGATACCATATCGTCCAGCGAAACGTTCGCCTGCCGGGCGGCGAGATCGATCTGGTCTGCCGTGACGGCGAGACGGTCGTCTTCGTCGAGGTGAAATCTCGCGGCTCCGCACGCTTCGGTACGGCACTGGCAGCCGTGGATGCACGCAAACGCGCGACGCTACGCAGGCTCGCGGCCGACTACCTCCAAATCGTCCAACCACACGCCTGCGTCCGTTTCGACGTCGTGGCTTTGGACGGAGACCGCATGACCCTACATCGGAACGCCTTCTAGTGAACCTTCTAGGACGGACGTTCGCCGGCCGGTACGAGATTCTGGAAGCGATCGGCCGGGGCGGCACCGCCGACACCTATCGCGCGGTCGATCGTACGCTCGGACGCGAGGTCGCAGTCAAGGTGCTGATCGATCGGTCGGACGACGTCAACCACCGGTTTCTGCGCGAGGCGCAATCCATGGCGCGTTTGAACCACGCGCGCATCGTCACCGTCTACGACGTCGGCGAAGAGGACGGGTTCGCGTACATCGTTATGGAGCTCGTCGCCGGCAAGACGCTAAGCGATCTGCGGGGCGGATCGATCTCCTACAAGCAGGCAACCGATTATTTACTGGAGATACTCGAGGCGCTGGAGTACGCGCACGGCCAAAATATCGTTCACCGCGATATCAAGCCCTCCAACATCATGACGGTCGACGATGGGCAACACATCAAACTGATGGATTTCGGGCTGGCCCGCCGTTTGAGCGATATGACGCAGACGACGCGCACCGGCAGCATCGTAGGTACGATCGCCTACCTCGCTCCCGAACGCTTCCTGAGTAAACCGGCCGACGTCCGTAGCGACCTCTACTCGGTCGGGATCGTCACGTACGAGATATTCACCGGAACCGTTCCGTTTCGAAACGAACGCGAGGACCTGGTTGCCACGATCTTCTCACACGTACACGACGCGCCGACGCCTCCACACGAAATCAATCGCAACATTCCCGGCACGCTCGAGCGCATCATCATGCGAGCCATCGACAAAGATCCCGGCAAACGCTATCAAACGGCGCACGATTTCGCCCGCGACGTCCGGGCGCTGTCGGCCGCCGCTCCGAGCCCGAACGCGAGCCGCGAGCGCGCCGGCCGTCCCGATGCCGCCGACCCATCCCTGCGAGACGCGCTGGACCGCGCGCTGGCGCCGTCGCGCAACCGCAACCAAGCCATCGAGGCGGTCCTCAAAGCGATGCTCGCGACCCGCCACCGCCGATACGACGAAGCCAAGACCAATTTCATGCTCGCGCTACACGATCTGCACGCGATCGATAACCGCCTGGAGTATGCCAAGACGGCCTTGAAGTACGGTGCGATGATCCTGCAGAAGGCTTCCGACGGCATGCGGGAACGGGAAGAGTTGCGCGATGGAGTTCAAAAACTTGCAGAGGCGCTCGAGGTCTTCCGCGACTTCGAGCTCGGGCCGCAGATCGACGAGACCGAATATCTCATCAACGCGCTCGAGCGCACCGCTATAGGATTTTAACGCGTAAAGAGAAGCATGCCTGAAAAAAAGAAGCCCGAACTCCGCCGCTCCGTAACGCCATGGGGCTCCTTTGCTTGGGGATACTCCGACGTCGGCGCCGATATCTTCGTCGGTCTGGGATTGGTGCTCGGGGCGGCCGCCGGCGCCTCTAACGTCGCGTTTCTTTTTGCGGGCGTCGTCTACGTCTGCATCGGCCTTGCCTATACCGAGCTCGCCGCGGCTTATCCGGTAGCGGGCGGCGGCCAGTACTTCGTCATGCGCGGGTTGGGCGATATCTTCGGCTTCATCGCCGGCTGGGCCGTCTTGCTGGACTTTACGATCGACATCACGCTCTTCGCCTGGGCCTGCGTCGACTACCTGAGCCAGCTGCTCCCGGTGCTCAACACGACCG
>JAKAPQ010000106.1 GCA_021806945.1 bacterium
TCGCCGGCGAGCTCTCGCTCAGTTATTGGACGGTCGGCAACCATCTGGCCCGCATCTTCAAGAAGCTGAAACTCGATAACCGAGCTGCCGCGGCTTCGTTTTTCGTCGAACGATTTGCCGAAGAAAGGGCCGAACGCGCATGAAGATCCGAACCGTTCTTGCCGCTAGTGCATTGGCGGCCGCCGTGGCCGCTTGCGGCGGAGGGGGGGGAGGAAACGGAATGCCGGGCTCTTCCGCGACACCGACGCCGCAGCCGGCATTGCGGAACTCGCAGGTGTTTTACATCATCACGCTGAGCTCCCAGCGCCAGACCGAGGTCGTCCCGGCCGGCTCCTCGCCGGTGCCGCCGGCGGGCGGGAGCATCGGCGGACCGGTTCCGGGCGCGGTGATCACTTATCCCGACGGAACCACGCAGATTGCCGACCAAAACGGCATCTTCAATCCGGCCTTATCGCCGTACGTCCAAAATAATCTCGCGCTCATCGCGACGAGTCCCGTCACGCAGCCGCACATTAAAGCGTCGACACCAACGGGAGACGCACTCGGATCCTCAGCCTACGTCGCGGGCTACGCTTCCGCATCCGCGCCCACGGGGGATCCCATCGTCGGTGCGTTTCTGCTCCCGACGGCGACCGAACTCTTCGCAGGCGGGCAAGCGGTCCTGCACCTCGAGGGCACCGATATCGAGGACCTGGTCGCTTCCCTCGCCCAAGACACGATTACGTGGACATCGGCCGGCGGAGCGACGGTGACGCCGATTCCTGGAACGGCCGAAGCGGTCTATAACGCTCCGAGCGTATCCGGCGCATCGGTCCTGAGCGACGTCGTCACGGCGACGGTCCGGGTTCCAAACTCACCCGTACCGTTTACGGCCACCGCGCAGGTGACCGTACTCGGCCCCGGTGCCGGATACGCCGTGAACGGAACGCTCGCGACCGCGAGCGGCAGCGCGATACCGGGCGGCACCGCGCTCTTCGTGCAAGACGACCGGCCGCGCATCTTCCCGTCGTTCAACTGGTTCGCGCTAGCCGACGCGAATGGAGACTATCAAGGGCTAGTACCGGCGAACACGGATTTCGGCACGGCGATCGGAGCACCGGCGCTCTCGGCTCCGGGCGGCGCGGCTAATTTCTTGCCCGCGCTCGTCAACGCAACCGGCTCGCCGGAGTTCCATAGTCTCGCGGCAGGTCAAGCCGGAACGGTGAACCTGACGATCTCCGGAAGTACCGGCCTCGACGACAAACACGACGACGCAAGTGCGGCATACCCCCCGCCGATCGCGCAGACGCGCGACGCGTGGTATGCAACGATGGCGCTCGCGCAGCCGTATCCGTACGACGCCGATTCGGGCCTGCAGCCGTTACTGACCGTCCCCAACACGTTCCCCTCGCCCGCAGCGCCGGCACTCGTCGGCGCCGGTCTCTTCGCACGGTGGTGCTACCAATGGACCGACGCTAGCGGAACGCCGGCGCTCGTCGTCGTCGACAACGCGGACGCCTCGTCGTGCTCGCAGCCCGGCGACACGGCGTTTGCGATAACGCCGCAGACGCAGTCCGGATCGTATGCGTTCGTGCAGTACGTCTTGCCGGCGGGCGCGTACGCGCTCGCGGCACCGCTCGATCCCGCTCCGTCCGGCGCGATGCTGCTCGCCGGCGGCACCTGGAGCGGGCCCGCCGACGCTACGAACGTGCAGCTCGCGTTTTACGATCCGCTCGACCAAGTACCGGCGGCGCCGCTCTATACGCAGACGTTTCAATACGCCTACGCGTCGAACGGCGGCCTCGCGACCGTCACCATCACGAATTCGAAGCTGACCGATCCGCTGACCGGCCACCTGCTACAGAGCATACCGTCGGCAACGGTCTCGCAGATCGCACCGCTTGCGGGATCCGGCGGTTGCGTGCAAGGGAGCGCCCAGCCCGCTCTCTGCTACGACGCTACCGCAACGGTCACGCATTACGAGTACACACCGGCGGGAACGCTGGCGCAGACGTTCGCCGTCGATGCGAAGTATTTCGGCGACGGCTCGGCTGCGCGCAGCTTCGGTAGCGCGAGCGCGACCGATCGCAGCGAGATCGTCATGCCGTTCGCGAGCGACGCCGCGCGCACGGCCGGATCGTGCTTCGTCTGCACCGGAGGTGGCTCGTTCCTCGATACCGACGGGAAGACGCAGATCGGTGCGTTCTCGATCGCGACCGACGGCGTCGTCACCTTCGACCTTCTGAACACCGGCGAGGGTGAAACGCCGGGCTCGCCGGTCGACGCGCTGAGCTTCATATTCTAAATGGTCGAGCGCCATGCGGCTGGCCCAGACGAGGGCGTTCGCTTGGCTCTTCGGCACGCAGCGCCCGCCAGATCGGCCTCGCTCGCCACCCCGTGGCCGAACGTGAACCGCGGCATCGGCTCCCTCGCCCGCTCGGTCAACCGGGCACCTCCTGCAACGGTGGCGCCTGAATCGCCGTTGAGTCTTTACATTAACCGTAGTCACGACCGCTTTGTGGTCTCTTAGCTCGGGAAATACTGGGGAAGGCTGTTGGATGTCGAACGTTCAGAGGGACCGATGAAGGCACAGGGCGATATCTTTACGGCGCACGGGCGCGAGTTCTTCGACCTCTCGCCTTCGCTATTCTGCATCGTGGCGACCGACGGGCGCTTCAAAGCGCTGAGTGCCGGGTGGCAGCGGGCGCTCGGCTGGAAGACGGCCAAGCTCCTCGACCGGCCGTTCATGGATTTCGTCCACCCCGACGACGCCACCGATACGCGCATCGTCTTCGAGAAGATGCTCGCCGATCTGCCGGCGTTCGAATACCGCAATCGCTACCGGTGCGCGAACGGAACCTACCGCTGGCTGCACTGGACGTGGGCCCTCCATCTCGAGGCAGGGCTCATCTACGCGGTCGCAACCGATATCACCGACGCAAAGGCGGCCGAGGAGACCCGCTCGCGACTCGTAAGCGAGATCGAGAAACGGAGCCGCCAACAAGCCCTTCTGGTACGGCTCGCGCAGCGCGTGCTCGAAGCCCCGGTCAACGGTGAGACGATCGCGTTTGCGGCATCGGTCGTGACGCAGGCGCTCGGCGTCCCCTGCAGCAAGATTTTCGCGCTCGAGGGCGACGGTCTGCTGCACCTGGTCGGCGGCGACGGCCTGCCGGAAGGAGTAGTCGGCAGTTGTGCCGCCGGTGCGCGCGACGACGTGCAAGCCCACCGCACGCTGGCAACGAACGCGCCGCTGGTCGTCAACTATGCACGCGAAACGAGCGTTCCGAAGAGCGATCTCGCCGCACGCTGCGGGATCGTTACCGGCGCGACGGTAGCGATCGGCCGCGAGCCAGCCTACGGCGTCATCGGTGCGTACGATACGGTCGAGCGCGACTTCACGGCCGACGATATCGCGTTCCTCGAAACCTGCGCGCTCACGCTCGCGACGGCCTTCCACGCTCGCGACCAGGAGACGGCGCGCACCGGGATCGAGCTCGCGCTTCGCGAATCCGAAACCCAGTACCGGCGTTTCTTCGACCTCAACCCGAGCCCTTCGTGGATATACGAGATCGAGAGCCACCGCATTCTCGAGGTCAACGAACGAGCGATCGAACTGTACGGCTACACGCGCGAGGAGTGGCTCTCGATGAGCGTGTTCGACATTCGAACCAAAGAGGACGCCGAACGGCTCGTGCGTGAGGTCGGCGAAGATTTCGAAGGCATCAAGTACTGGGGAGGCTGGCGCCACCTCAAGAAAGACGGCACCTCCATGAACGTCGAGGTGCATTCGAGCTGTATCGAGTGGAACGGCCGGCCCGCGCATCTCGTCGTCGTGCACGACCGCACCGCCGAGGAGCGGGCGCGGGAGGTCGCGCAAAAACAGGCGCGCGAGCTATCCGAGGTCCTCGACGGCATGACCAATGCCTTCGTCGCGCTGGACCGGGACGGGCGCTTCGCCTACGTCAACGCAAGGGCGAGCCAACTGCTGCAGCATCCCGCGAGCGAGATGCTCGGTGAACGCTGGCTTGACCTCTTTCCCGAGGCGCGTGGGTCGCCATTCGAGCAACAGTTCCAACGCGCGGCAACGACCAAACAAACGGTGGCCTTCATCGAGTTCTTTGCGCCGCTCGAGACCTGGTTCGAAGTTACGGCTCACCCCTCGCGCGACGGACTCGCCATCTACTTTCGCGCCGCGAACGACGAAGTGGCGTCGGAGACGGCGCTACGCGAAAGCGAGGCGCGCCTGCGCCTGCTGGCTAGCGAAGTGCCGGCCATCCTCTGGCACGTCGATAAGGATTTACGCATCCTCTCGATCGAAGGATCGGCGGCGATGGACTTGACCGTTCCGGCCTCCGAACTCATCGGCAGGCCTATCGGCGAGTACTATCTTTCTATCGCCGGCTACGACGGTACGACCGCGCTCGCGGCACATCACGCGGCCCTGCAAGGCCGCTCGTCGACCTGCCGGATCGTCAGCGGCGACAAGATCTTCCAATTTCGCGTCGAGCCGCTGACCGACGCAAGCGGTGCGATCGACGGCGCCGCCGGTATAGCCATCGACATCACGTCCCAGGAGCGCTCTGAGGAAGTCTTGCGCGAGAGCCAGCGGCAGCTCGCAGCCGCACAGGCGATGGCGCACCTCGGGAGTTGGGAGGAGTCGCTCGAGGACGGCGCGACGACCTGCTCGGACGAGCTCCTGCGCATGCTCGAGTTGCCGGAGAACCCGTCGAACGCGCTGCCGGCGCCGTTCGAGACGTTCGTCCACCCCGAAGACCGCGAGCGGTTTACCGAGATCATTCGGAACGCGCGCGAGCACCGGCGCCCGTTCAACATCGAGCACCGCATCCAGCGCCTCGGCGGCGCGGTCAGCTGGCTGCAGACGACGGGAGAGTTCCGCTTCGACGCAGCTGGCCGCGCGACACGCTTAATCGGTGCGGCTCTCGACACCACCGATCGGCGCATCGCCGAGGCGCAGCTCACATTCATGGCCAATTACGACCCGCTCACCGGCCTCTACAACCGCCGCGCCCTCGTGGAGCGGCTGGACGCCCTCATCGCGGAGCATGCCGGCGCGTCGCAGGCGCTGCACGTTTTCTTTATGGACCTCGACGGCTTCAAAGCGGTCAACGACACGCTCGGCCACAGCTTCGGCGACGAACTCCTGCGGGCGATCGCCCAACGCTTGCGGAAGATCGCTTCGCAGATCGTCGCGCTCGGGCGCGTCGGCGGCGACGAATTTGTCGTCGTCGCCGCCGACCTCGACGCCGATGGCGCTCGATCGCTCGCCGATCTCATCACCGCGGCGTTCGCACAGCCGTTTCACGTCCGCGACCGCGAACATTTTATCGAAGCAAGTATCGGGATCAGTACGTTCCCACAGGACGGCCGTGATGCCGCTGGGCTGATCCAGGACGCCGACACGGCCATGTACCAAGCCAAGAAGGAACGGCGCAGCGCGGTTTGTTTTTTCCAAGCCGAGATGCAGGAACGGATACGGCTGCGCATGAGCACCGAGCACGACCTGCGTTTCGCCATCGAACGCAACGAGTTCATTCTGCACTTTCAGCCGTTCGTCGACATCAAGACCGGAGATATCGTCGGGGCGGAGGCCCTGATTCGGTGGCAACATCCCTCCGCTGGTCTGCTCGCCCCCGACGAGTTCATCGGCATCGCCGAGGATAGCGGGCAGATCGTCGGCATCGGCCGGTGGGTCGTGCGCGAAGCCGCAGTGGCCTGCGCGCGCTGGCGAAACGAATTCGGGCATCCGTTTCGGATGGCGATCAACGTTTCGGCCAAGCAACTCGTGCACCCGGAGTTCGTTCAAGATATCACGACGGCGCTAACGCTAGCTGCGTTACCGCCTGACGCGCTCGAACTCGAACTTACCGAGACGGCCGTCGTGCAAGACACTCAGCACGCGATCTCGGTGCTCTCGGAGCTGCGTGCCATCGGCATCCGTTCGTCGATCGACGATTTCGGGACGGGCTACAGCTCGTTGAGTTACCTCAAACGCTTGCCGGTGGACGTTGTGAAGATCGATCAGGTTTTCATTCGCGAGATCGAGACCGAGCTGGCCGACCGGACGCTGGCGCGCGCAATCCTCGACGTCGCACATGGCTTCGGACTCAAGGTCATCGCCGAAGGCATCGAGACCGTGGGCCAATACCGCTTGCTGCGCTTCCTCGGCTGCGACGAGGCTCAAGGCTACTATATTAGTAGACCGCTTCCGGCCCACGAGTTCGAGCGCGTGCTCCGCTCGAGGGTGCACGTCGACGACGATGACAACGTCCTTTTCGCGTAACCTCGATATCCCTTTGGTTATACAAGCGGGATTGACGAGCGCGCAAGCGCAGGAGTTGCGGCGGCGCTACGGGCGTAACGAGATCCCACTCGAACGCGTTAATCCGCTCTTTGCATGGCTACGCAAGTTCTGGGGTCCGGTTCCTTGGCTGCTCGAAGCCGTTATCGCTCTGACGCTGGCAACCGGCCGCTACGCCGACGCATCGGCCATCGGTTTCCTCCTGCTCTTCAACGCCACGCTGGCGCAGATCCAAGAAGGACGAGCTCAAAATGCCGTGGCGCTCCTGCGAAAGGCGATCGTCGTTCGAGCGCAAGTCCTTCGCGACGGGAGCTGGCAAACGGTACCGGCAGCGGAACTCGTTCCGGGCGACGTGGTGCACCTCGCTTTAGGCAACGTGGTCCCAGCCGACGTTCGCGTCTTAAAGGGAAACATCGAAGTCGACCAATCGACGATTACGGGTGAATCGCTGCCGCGAGACGTCGAAAAGGACGCCATCGCGTATGCGAGCGCGCTCGTCAAGCGCGGCGAAGCGGACGGCATCGTCACGGCGACGGGGACGCAAACGACGTACGGTAAGACGGCGGAGCTCGTGCGCACCGCGAAGGCGAGCGGTAACCTCGAACGATTGGTGTTGAACCTCGTACGCGTGCTGACGCTCGTCACCCTCGCCGTCATTGCAGCCGTCGTAGTGCAGGCAATTCGCCTGCACCTCCAGCCGGTCGACGTCGCGCTTTTTTCGATTATCGTCCTGCTCGCTTCGGTTCCGGTGGCATTCCCCGCCGCGTTCACGCTCGCGACGACGCTGGGCTCGCTCGAGCTCGCGCACCGCGGCGTCCTGGTGACGCGCCTTTCCGCGATCGAGGACGCAGCCTCGATGGAGGTCCTCTTCACCGACAAGACCGGAACGATCACCAAGAACGAGATCTCCGTCGCGAGCGTGCTGCCCTTTGGCGCCTATACCGTAGAGGACGTTCTCGCCCTGGCCTCCGCCGCATCCGATCCTTCCGGCCAAGACCCGATCGATCTCGCCGTCTTTCATGAAGCGGCAGCGCGTAAGGCCGATACGGCGGCACTCGCCCCCTCCGATTTTCAGCCGTTCGATCCAGCCACGAAACGTTCGGCCGCCACCGTGAAATGGCGCGGCGCCGACGGTACGGCGTCTAAGGGAGCGCCGGCGGCGATCCAAGCACTCTGCGACCGCGCGACGCCGGAAGTCGCACCCGCCGTGACACGCTTGGCGACCGAAGGCTACCGCGTGATCGCCGTTGCCTTCGGCGCCGCAAGCGCCGTGGAGCCGGTTGGCCTCATCGCGCTGGCAGATCCGCCGCGCGACGATGCTGCGGACCTGGTGCGCGCGATTAGCGGCTTGGGCGTGCGGATGGCGATGCTCACCGGCGATAGCATCGAGACGGCGAAGACCGTTGCGCGAAGCGTCGGCATCGAAGGGCCGGCCTGCGACCACGCGGATATCGTGCGCGAACCCGCCCTCATAGACCGCTGCAGCGTCTTCGCCTCGATCTTTCCCGACGATAAATTAGCGATCTTGCGCCGCGCGCAACATGCGGGAAAAGTCGTCGGCATGACCGGAGACGGCGTCAACGATGCACCCGCGCTCAAACAAGCCAATATCGGCGTCGCGGT